>NZ_JBXASO010000012.1:0-137036 GCF_058809375.1 Brevundimonas sp. GW821-FHT10E09
CCTGGTTCTTCGTGGCCGCCCCCGTCGCCGCCTTCGCCACCGACCGCCTCGCCATCCGGCGCGAGGAACGACACCTGACGGCCCTCTTCGGGCCAGCCTGGTCCGCCTACGCCGATCGCGTGGACCGCTGGTTTGGGCGGCGGATGCCGTCGCAATCACCTTAAGGCTGGCTTAAGCTTGGCCCGGCCTGTTGCGACAAAACGCAGCAGGAAACGACGATGGGAGACATCAAGAGGCCCGCGCCAACCACGGGAACGCTTGTCCGGTGCTGATGGGCCTCCTCATGAGCGGTGCGATCGCCGCCGCCGGGCAACCCACGGACGCCCAGGATAGCTGGCGCGTCTCCGGATCGGCGCGCGCGCGGGGAGAGACGCTGTCAGGCCAGTTTTGTCCGATGGCGGAGCCAAGCGACGCCGTCCTGACGACGCGGCTGACGCTGGCCGTCGAGCGGGATGTGGGTCACGTGACGTTCGGGCGAGGTGTTCGATTCGCGGGCGTTCGGGCAAGGTCCGCTGTCGTCGGTCGGCGTTGGCGAGGTCAATGCGCTGGAGTTGGTTCAGGCCTACGCCAAGATCCGTCTCGGCGCGCGACGTGAGCGGACACTGAAACTCGGCCGCTTCACCATGGATCTGGGTTCCAAGCGTTTCGTTTCTCGCCAGAATTTTCGCAACACCACCAACGCCTATACCGGCGCCCGTTTCGACACGCCCCTGGCCGACGGCGCGCTGACGGCCTTCTGGGTCATGCCGCAGGTGCGGTTGCCGGACGACAGGGCCGCCATCGAGGACAATCGGATCGCGTGGGATCGAGAGAGTTCCAACCTGCAGTTCGCCGGCCTGTTTTGGACTCGCGACCTCGGCCAGCGGCGGTCGCTCGACCTCTATGTCTACGGCCTGACCGAAAGCGATGACGCGGACCAGCAGGCCCGAAACCGCCGGCTGGCGACGCCCGGCGTCCGTTGGCGCCATTCGCCGGCGGCCGGGGCGTGGGATGTCGAGGTCGAGGCGGCGGCCCAGGTCGGTCAGGTCCGGCGCTCGGCCTCGCCCGCAGACACCCAGGATGTGGATGTCAGGGCGGGCTTCATTCATCTGGAGGCGGGACGTACCTTCGCCCACGACTGGTCGCCGAGACTCGCCGCCCAGTTCGACAATGTCACGGGCGATGGGGGACGGGGCGACTATGGCCGGTTCGACACCCTGTACGGCGCACGCCGCTTCGAGTTCGGCCCCGCCGGTCTCTACGGCCCGGTCTCGCGCGCCAACCTCGTGTCGCCCGGCGTTCGCCTCGAGGTAAAGCCCGACCGCAAGCTGGACGGCTTCGTCGCGGTGCGGGGCCTGTGGTTGGAAGACGCGCGCGACAGTCTGGGCGCGACGGGGGTCATCGACCCGTCGAGCGACAGCGGCCGCTTTGGCGGAACTCAGATCGAGGCGCGGGTCCGCTACAAGCTGACCCCCGACGTCACTCTGGAGACCGGCGGCGCCCGGCTCTTCAAGGGCGGCGCCCTGACCGATGCCCCGAACGCGCCGGCGACCGCCGACACCACCTACGGCTATGTGGACGTGACCTATGCCTTCTGACAGAGTCCTCGCCCCATGTCGCTGACCATCGGCCTCCTGCTGGCGCTCAGCTTCCTCGTGTCCTTGCTGGCCCTCGCCTTTCTGATCTGGGCGGTGACGAACCGGCAGCTCCAACTACACCAGGGCCAGGCCTACACCGTCTTCACGCCCGGCGAGGCGGGCACGCCCGACGATGCGACGATGGCCGGCGAGGACACCCAGTCCGTCGGGCCGCATCACTATGACACCGAGCGCGAGGGCATCGATGCGGTCTCGCGCCGCCCCGTGATGATCCTGATCGGCAGCGGCATCACCTGGCTGGTCATCGGCTCCATTTTCGGCCTGATGGCCTCGCTGAAGCTGCACTGGCCGGACTGGCTGACGAACGTCGCGCCGCTGACCTTTGGCCGGGTCCGCACGCTTCATCTGAATCTCGTGATCTATGGCTGGCTGTCGATGACCGGCATCGGCGTGGCGCTCTGGATCGCCCCGCGCATCTTTCATACGGAGCTGCGACATCCCCGACTGCCTGTGATCGGGGCCGTGCTCTGGAACATCGCCGTGGCCTGCGGCGCTCTGGCGATCGCCTCGGGCTGGACGGATGGCGAGGAATGGCTGGAGATCCCCTGGCAGATCGATGGGCTGTTGGCCCTGGCCGGGGCCTTCTTCGTCTGGCCGCTTCTCCACACAGCACTACGGCGCAACGTGGACCACATCTATGTGACCGGTTGGTACTATCTCGGGGCGCTGTGCTGGTTCCCCTTTCTGTTCTTCATCGCCAATCTGCCGGGCATCCATTCGGGCGTGCAGGAGGCGACGGTCAACTGGTGGTTCGCCCACAATGTCCTGGGGCTCTGGCTGACCCCGCTGGGCGTTGGCGCGGCCTATTATTTCATTCCCAAGATCATCGGCAAACCCATCTACTCCTACAGCCTGTCGCTGCTCGGCTTCTGGGCGCTCGCCTTGTTCTACAGTCAGGTCGGCATCCACCATCTGATCGGCGGTCCGGTGCCGACCTGGGTGGTGACCCTGTCGATCGTCCACAGTGTGATGATGTTCGTTCCGGTGATCGCCGTGGCCATCAACCAGCACGTCACGGTCGCCCGCAACCTGTGGGCCTTCAAGGCCTCGGTCCCTCTGCGGTTCATCTCGCTGGGGGCGGTCATGTATACCCTGGCGTCCTTCCAGGGGTCGATCGAAGCCTTGCGCACGATCAATACCGTGACCCACTTCACCCAATACACGGTCGGGCACGCCCATCTCGGCGCCTATGGTTTTGTGTCCTTCATACTGTTCGGCGCGGTCTACCACATGGGCCCGCGACTGACGGGACGGCAGTGGCCCGAACCGGCCCTGATCAAGGCCCATTTCTGGCTCGTGGTCATCGGCTTCGCCATCTACTTCTTCGCCCTGACCATCGGCGGCGTGCTGCAGGGTCTGGCCATGCTGGACGCGACGCGCCCCTTCGCCGACAGCGTCACCGTCCTGGCGCCCTATCTTGAGGCCCGGTCTGTCGGCGGCGGGCTGATGACCCTGGGTCACCTCATCTTCGCGGGCCATTTCATAGCCCTGCTGGCCAAGGGCCGCGCGCCCCAGGCCGGGGCCGTCCCCACCGACACCGTTCCGGCGACCACAGCATGAACCGCGTCATTCCTCTGGGCGTCCTCGCCCTCGCCATCCTGGCCTTCGCCACCCTGATGCTGGTCATCCTTCCCGGCATCCAGATCCGCGAGCAAGCGCCCACGCCGGGTCTGCTGCCCTACACGGAGGCGGAGCTTCGGGGACGGGCGGCCTATGTCTCCGAAGGCTGCGTCTATTGTCACAGCCAGCAGCCCCGCGCCCTGGACCAGGCGCCGGACAGCGAACGCGGCTGGGGCCGGGCCGCGGTGGCCTCCGACTATTTCTACGACCAGCCCCATCAACTGGGCACCATGCGCACCGGGCCGGATCTCCAGAATGTGGGCGCGCGACTGCCGAGCGAAGCCTGGCACATGACCCACCTCTATCAGCCGCGCGCGATCTACGACTGGAGCATCATGCCGGCCTATCCTTATCTGTTCGAGGTCAAGGACAAGGCGGCGCCGGGCGACGTTGTCGTTGCGCTGCCGGAACGCTATGCGCCCAAGGGCAAGGTCGTCGTGGCCAGACCGCAGGCGCGCGACCTCGTGGCCTATCTGCGCAGCCTGGACCGGACCTTCCCTGCCCCGCCCACGGCCGTCCGCGACGACGGATACAGCGAAAAGGGCGAGCCGAAATGATCCGCAAAAGGCCGCCTGACGCCCCTCGGCCCCGCGAACCGGACGAGGCCTTCGAACCCTACGAGGAATTCCGGCGCATTCCGCTGCCGGTCTACTGGATCGCCATCGCCCTGGCGATCTGGGGCGCGGTCACCTTGTGGGACAACGCCCAGGCGGTCAGCGTCGGGCGAGAAGAACGCGCCGAGCAGATCGAGGACATCCCCGCCCTCGCCTTGAACAGCGGCGCTCAGGTCTTCGAGGCGCGGTGTTCGACCTGCCATCAGCCCAACGCCGTGGGCGTGCGCAGCGCCATCCCGCCGCTGGCGGGATCCCGGTTCGTCGCCGCCGATCCGGCCGTCATCGTGCAGATCCTGCTGCATGGGATCGACGGCCCGATCGATGTCGGCGGCAAGGTCTTCGACGGCCATATGCCGAGCTTCGCAAGCGTGCTGTCCGACGCCCAATTGGCGCGGGTCGCCACCCATGTCCGCCAGACCTGGGGCGGCGATGACCAAGAGATCACGCCCGCCTTCGTGACGGCGCAGCGCGACCGCTTCCCCGGCCGCGGGGCCTGGCGCGGAGGCGAGGAGCTGGCTCGGGTCGTCGATCCCGGATTGGCGCCTCAACCTCCGGTCGGACCTGTCCGGATCTTCAGTTTCGACGATCCTGGCGTGATGCGTCTGGTCACAGAGGGCCGAGGCGAAGCCTGGGCCTGCGCCTCCTGTCACGGCGCCGCCGGCGAGGGCGGCGCCAACGTGCCCCGACTGGCAGGTCTGCCCGAGGGTTACATCGTCAAACAGCTGCAGGACTATGTCTCGGGCCGCCGTCGCAATGAGACCATGCAGACCGTCGCCGGCGCCCTGAGCGACGCCGACCGACGCGGCCTCGCGCGATACTATTCGGCCCTGCGCACGCCCTCCACAGCGCGGCCGGAGCTTGGCGGCGGACTGAAGCGTGGCGAGCAGCTGGCGCTGTATGGCGACTGGTCCAAGAACCTTCCCGCCTGTTTCAGTTGCCATGGCCCCTCGGGCTTCGGCGTGGCGCCGAACTTCCCCTCCCTGGCGGCCCAGCATCCCGCCTATACGGCCTCGCAGCTGGCCGCTTGGGTCGGGGGGCAGCGCGACAACTCTGACGTCCAGCTGATGAACGAGGTCGCACGCAATCTGTCCGACGCGGACCGACGCGCGATCGCCGACTATCTGGCGACCCTTCCGCCGGTGCCGGCCGCTTCCGATGATGAAAGGCGATGACCATGGATGACGACGCTCCGCCTCCCGCACCGCAGGATCGGCCCGCCAAGGGCCGGTTCGCCCGTGACGTGATCTATGCCGTCGGCGGCGGCTTCGCCCTGTTCGCCATCGCCGCCTACGCCTTTGACGCGGGCTGGCTGCGGGATCGCAAGGCTGGCGAGGCCGACGGCGACAGGAACGTCCACGCAGCCCTGTTCCAGCCGCCGCCGGACAGCGCCATCCCCGACGGGCCGGAAGGCGATGCGATCCGGCGCGGCCAGGCGATCTTCATGAACACCTCGGCCAATGCCTCGGATTTTGTCGGCAACAATCTTTCGTGCTCGAACTGCCACCTCGACGGCGGTCGACGGGCCAACTCGGCGCCCATGTGGGCCGCCTGGACCGTCTATCCCAAATACCGTTCCAAGAATAAGCAGATCAACACCATGGAAGATCGGGTGAAGGGCTGTTTCACCTATTCGATGAACGCCCAGCATTCGCCGACCGGCGGCCCGCCGCCGGCCGGTCACGACGTCTACAAGGACCTGCAAATCTATATGCACTGGCTCGCCACCGGAGCCCCGACGGGCCAAGACTTGGAGGGCGCCGGCTATCCGGAGCTTGAAAAGACCGCGGCGGGTTACGACCCGGCGCGCGGGAGCCGGGTCTACGCCGCCAACTGCGCGACCTGCCATGGTGCGGACGGCCAGGGGCAGTACGACCTGAATGGACGGCCGGTCTTCCCGGCGCTCTGGGGCCCGCGGTCCTATAACTGGGGCGCCGGCATGGCGCGGGTGAACACCGCCGCCGGCTTCATCAAGGCCAATATGCCGCTCGGCCAGAGCGATCGTCTCACAGACCAGCAGGCCTGGGACGTCGCCGCCTTCATCAACAGCCACGAGCGCCCCAAGGATCCCCGCCAGACCGGGACAGTGCAGGAGACGGCCCAAAAGAACCACAGCGGCGAGGAGACGTTTTACGGGCGCACCTACCAGGGCCGTCTGATCGGGGTGGGCACGCCTGAACCGGCCGCTCGCGCCCGGCCTTGAGCGCAGACCCCCGCCAGCAGCTGTTCGCCGTGGACGGCCTCTTCTGCGGCGGGTGCGCGCGCGGTCTAGAGCGTCGGCTTGGCGAAACCGACGGCGTCCTCCTGGCCCGGGTCCACCACCTTTCCGCCTCGGCCCTGGTGCGATGGGACACACAGCGCTGCGATACCGCTCATCTTCGCGCCGTCGTCCGTCAGGCCGGCTATCGCCTGATCGAGCGCGCCGACCCTCAGGATGCGGTGGACCGGTTCGACGGTCAAATCCGCCAGTTGACGCTCAGGCTCGCCGTGTCGGTGGCCTTCGGCATGTGGGCGATGGTCGCAGCGATCGTGATCTATGTGACTCCGAGCCTCGGCGCGAACCTCGGCTGGAGGCTGGCTATCGCCAGCGGTCTGCTGGCCTCGCCGGTGCTTCTCTATGGCGGTTGGGACATCGGCCGCATGGCGATCCGATCCCTGCGTCTCCGCGCGCCCGGGCTCGACCTCCTGGTCACGCTCGGCGTTCTGGGCGCCGTGGCGGCCTCGCTCGTTCATCTGGGGGCCGGCGATCGCCACGTCTACTTCGACACGGCGGTCATGCTGATCACCCTGCTGCTGACCGGACGTCTGATCGAGACCCATATCCGCCGCAGGGCCGCCCAGGGCGTGGTGGCTGTGGGGAGACACTTGATACCGGAGTCCGGGATAAGGCTGGACTGAACGGGATGAGGTGGGACGAAACCCAGTGACGACGTGTGTTTGGCCTGATGAAGGCAAAAAAATCGGGGGCGGGTCGAGGGCGCGTCGAAATGGGCGATTTGGCCGTTTCGGGCTTGTTAGACAGTACAATCCGAAGTGCGGATTAGACGTTGGAGGGGCCTTCCAGGGTCGATAAGGGACAAGGCGCTGAAACCCAGCTGCGGCGGGCGTCGAACGGGCTTGAATGGGCCGTTTGAAGGGGCGTCGAGGCGCTGTCGATGACGGTTCGAACGGGAAGGAAAGTGGGAAGTTAAGTGGGAAGTCTGCTTCCCACTTAGGATTCGACTTCCCACTTAGCTCAAATGCCCGCTCTGCCTGGCTTTCGTCCGTCCAAGGCGTCGCGAGATCGCCGTTTTAAGTGGGAAGTCACCAGGGCGCCGCGCGAGGCTTGTCGGCCGACGGTTCGAGACCGTGAAGGGCGCAGGCGTCGAGCACGTCCTGGGTTAGGACCAGGTCGATCCAGTGGGCGCCGTAGACGGCGCGGGACTGAAAGACGATCCGGCCGCTGCAGCGTTGTTCGTGGTTCTCGACGTAGGTCTTGCAGCGCGGATGAGCGCCCCAGAGGATGAAGTTTGGCCCCCTGGCCTTGGCGATGGCGGTCAGGTCGGCGTGCTGGCGGACGCCGCACCGGCGGCAGTTGGCGACCACCGTCCAGCCGTGTTGGGCGAAATGGCCCACCGACAGAGCCAGCAGCGGATGCGGCCCGACGGCGACGTTGTTTGGATTGCGCTGGCCCAAAGCGGGAACTCGTCAGTTGGTCGCCAGACCCAACAGGACGCTAGCCCATAGGAATATCTTCCGGCAAGCTTCGCTGATCGACTATCGGCAGTCGGTCATCAGCGCTGGGGATTGTCGCCGCGCAAGATCAGCCGGGGGTCCGTTCGGTTTTGGCAAGCCTGGGCTTCCGAGGCCTTGAACTGCGGGCTTCCAGCGAGATGAGCCGTCTCGCCATCGGTGGAATAGAAAACTTCGCTGCCAGCGTAGGCGCCATAGGCGTTCCGGCCATTGACGGTTCCACAAATCGTCACGAGGTCGGGCGTCCAGACTTCTCCCCATATAGGGTCGGTTGGGTCGCGCAGCTGCTGACCGGCGCTGGCCTTCACCTGGCGTCCGCGCTGATCGAGGGCGGATTCTAGACCGGGAAGCGCCAGCAACTCAGATCGGTCGATCGGTTTGCCGTATCTCGCCTCTCCCTGTGCGAGCGTGAGCGCTAGGTCGGCGTTCTTCACGTCGCTGCTAGAGGTCCAGTCAGAACACGAGGCGAGAAGCCCTGCAGCGGCGGCGATGATGGCGTTCAGGACTACAGGTTTCAAGAAATGACCCTTCCGAACCAGCGAAGGCGACCGATCACATTCAAACGAGCCATGTCTTCACCCTCCAGTCGCTCTTCAGGATAGGTCGCGTTGTCGGAAGAGATCGTAACGCCGGTCATCGTCCGTCGAAAGCGTTTCACCCTGGCTTCGTCGTCCAGAAGGAAGGCGAACACGCCGTCTCGGATGCGCGTGTCGTTCTCATCAATCAAAACTAGGTCGCCGTCATGGATGAGCGGCTCCATCGAATCGCCCGCTGCTTCCAGCACGGAGAGGCCTGTTGCCGAGCTGCGGCCCAGCCGCTTGAGCAGAAATGATCGGGTGAACGGGATTTCGTCCTGCTTTCGGCGTCCGTCGTTCCAGCTGCCAGCGCCGGCGGCAAGCGTCGCATTGTAGCGCGGAATTTTGACCATGTCGTCGCCGATTGATTCGCCGTCGCCTCGTCCGAATACAAGCCAGTCGAGCGTAACGCCCGCCGTTTCAGCGATCCGCGCGACGATGTCGAGCCGGTGGCCCGAGGCGCCCTTGGCGCTCAGATATTTCGAAATCAGTCCGCTGGACACGCCTGCTCGCCGCGCGAAGACGCTTGGCTTTTCAGGGAAAATTGCATCCGCCAGTCGTCTGGCGAACCCGTCGAAGTCGAAGCCTGGGTCAAGATCTTGATCGGTCATCTTTTCACGACAGTGCGGAAACGACTTGCAAGCTCACGAACGTTCGTGCATTGCTGTCACGAACGTGAGAAATGGGTTCAAGATGGTGAATTTCGACGCCGCCAAGACCTCCGATGGAGGTTGGCACCCCGAAATCATAAAAACCGCTGTGCGCTTGAAGGGCATGACGCTCACCAAACTCGCTATAGACGCGGGCCTGCCTGAAGGTACTTGCCGCATTTCCCTGAACCGCCCGCACGTAGAGGGCGACAGGGTGATCGCTTCTTTCCTGAAGGTTCCCCTTTCTGAGTTATGGCCGTCTCGCTACGACGACGCTGGCAATGCCATTCGTCACGAACGTGACAATACTACTCGCGAACGTGACGTAACGCATCGTCTAATCGTCGGGGCCGCTTAGACATGAGCGCCCAGGACATCGTGCGGCCCGCGCTCGCCCAAGCCGATTCACCATCTTCGGAAACCAAGAAGGCCGACCACGCCCTGGCCGGGATGACCCCGCATTTTGAGGTCGAGGCCGTGACGGTCGAACTGAGGCTGTCGCTGATCGACGTCCGTGATCGGTTGCGTCCGGTCCGACAGTCGGCGGTGGACGATCTGATCGTGGCTTTGACCGAGGGGGTGCTGGGGCACCCCATCACGGTCCGTCCCGTCGAGGGACGGTTTGAGCTGGTGATCGGCGCGCACCGTCTGGAAGCCTATCGCCAGATGGGGCGGCTGAAGATTCCGGCCATCGTTCGTTCGTTGAGCGCGTTGGAGGCGCGTCAGCTGGAAATCGACGAGAACCTGGTCCGCGCGGGCCTGACGGCATTGGAACGGCTGACGTTCATGGCCGAGCGGATCGAAACCTGGGCGGCGCGCAATCCCGACAAAGTCGTCATGGACGCAAGTCAGCCGATCAAGCAGCGGGGCCGCCCGCCGCGCAATTATATCAAGTTGAAAGAAATCCCGGGCTTCGTCCCGGCGACGATGGGGTTCGCGGCTGAAACGGCTCGCGAAACTCGGATGTCCGCCATCAGCGTGTACCGTGCGACTGCGTCGCTCGCGGGCCTTCCTGTGGCTGTTCGGGACCGCCTCCACGGCACTTGGATCGCAGGAAGCGACGCGGCGCTGCGCCAGTTGGCGGGGATCGGCGAGGCCGAGGAACAGGCGAGGGTCATCGACCTGATGCTGGCCGGAAAGACCAAGAATGTGGCCGAGGCGCGCGCCCTGGCGGCCGGCGTGGTTCCGGCGGCGAAAACTGCGCCTTCGAACACAGTTCAACGCGACTTCGAGAAGGCCTGGAAGGCGGCGACGCCCAGCCAGAGAGACGCCCTGCTGCATTGGCTGGCCGGTCAACGGCTGCCCCAGGGCTGGACGATCCTCAAACAGGGAGAAGGGTGATGCGCCGTCTTTCGGGCCTGACGGCCGACCAGTGCGCAGTGGGGTTGGTTGCGGCCGCGCGGCGCCTAAGCGTGGATCCGCTGGAGGTCTTCGGCGGACGGCAGGTCCGCTGCGCTACGATGGTGCGCCAGGCGGTCGGGGTGGTGGTGATCGGCGGCGCGGCGCGCTCGCCGGGGCTGACCAACGCCGTCGCCCGCATCCTGGCGATCCGGCTGATCAGGCTGGCCCCCAGCTCTCTTAAGGCGGAGAAGATGTTGGCGGCGTCCCAGGATGCGGCCCTGGCCATGTTCGAGGCCGGTTTCAACCCCGACGCGGTCAATGTCGGGTGCGAGCCAAAGCCGAGGACGGCTCGGCGCCGGCCCGCGCCGGCCGCCGCGCCTCATTGGCCTGAGCCGGCGCCGCGCCGCTTTGAGGTCGAGACCCTGCCCGAGCCCGTTCGCCTGAAGCTGGAGCGGTGGCTGAAGGCGTTCAACGTCGGGGAAATGACGCTGAACCTCGTCAAGCTGCGGCTGATGGCGGCGATGACGGTAGCAGGGCTGGACGAGGCCCTGTGTCCCTTGTTCCCGGCCCTGCAACGCGCCGCGAAAGTGCTGAGACAGAAGGCGGCAGACCAAAAGCCGCCGATCACCGTCCGCGCGGTCGAGACCGCCCAGGTCGAGACGCTGCCCACGCCCGACGGCCTGGGCGAGCTGGCCGAACGGGTCGAGGCGATGCGGGCGGCTGCGGCGCGCCGGGTCTATCGACCCGTGCTTGAGCCCGAACCCGTGCGTATGCCGGATGTCCGATACGGCGCGCTCGATCCCAAACCGCTGGATCTCGGCGCCGCCGACGGCCGACTGGTCGCGGCCTGCGTGGCCCAGGGTGGTTTTCCGCGCGCGGTGCAGATCAAGCCCGGCGTCACGGTCTGGGCCGATCACGCCGACAGGCCCTGGCGGTTCCGTCCCGAGGTTTCGGCATGAGCGCGCCGAGCTTCATGCCGATCGGCGCGGATGTGGTGCTTTTCAACGTCCAGGCCGGGCGCAGCGCCTGGGCAGGGTGGGAGGGCGCACACGGCGCCCGGACCGCCGAAGGAATCGACGCCTATGCGGCGCGGGCGGCGGCCATCCGCGCCTGTCGCGAGGCCGGGCTGCTGGACGCCGAAGGTCTGCTGACGCCGGCCGGGCTGGCCACCTTGCGAAGCCTCGAGGCCGCGCATGGCTAAGGATCGTCGCGACCGCAACACCCACGATCTGTTCGACCACGAACGCCTGTTCCCGGTCGAGACGCCGCGAGAGCTGGAGAACGCGCTCGATTTCAACGCCCGTATCGCCCAGGCCATGAGCCGGGCCTGTCGCGAGGCCGCAGAGGCCGGTCACGACCGGTTCGCCATCGCGGCGCGCATGTCGGCCATCCTGGGCACCGAGGTCACCAAGGGGATGATCGACGCCTACTGCAGCCAGGCGCGCGAGACCCACACGATCAGCCTGGCCCGGTTCAAGGCCTTCGTCCGCGCCTCGGGCTGTTTGTGGCTGTGGAACGTCGTCCTGGACGGTGAAGGGGTGACCCTGATGCAGGGCGAGGAAGCCCGCCACGCCCAAGCCAGCTTGGCGCGCAAGCGCGCCCAGGCCCTGCTGGACGAAGCCAAACGTCTGGAGCGCGACGCTCCGCTCATCATCAACCGACGTCGGGGGACGCGATGACCTGGTCGGACGCCGCAATTGCGACGCTGAAGACACTGTGGCTGGCCGGTGAATCCGCCGCCTATATCGCCCGCCAGTTGGGCAAGGACGTGAGCCGTTCCGCCGTCCTGGGCAAGATTCACCGTCTGGGCCTGGACCGGAGACCCGGCGTCAAGCGCGGGCCGGCGATCGTTTCCAAGCCCGTTCGGTTGAAGGCCGCACCGATGGCTTTCGCCCCGCCTCGGCCGGAGGCCGTCGCGGCCCTGCAGGCCGCCGCCTGTGCAGCGCCGGTGATCGAGCCCGAGCGGTTCGACCCGACCAGGGCCAAGCCCCTGCTGGAACGCGGTCCGCGCGAATGCTGCTGGCCCGTCGGCGCGCCGGACCCGGTACGCGGGCAGCTGTTCTGCTGCGCTCCGACAGGCTTCCGTCAGAGCTATTGCGAGGACCATGGGACGTCGAACGGCAAGGCGCTGAAGTCGATCCGGCTTCGTTCCGACCCGCGCGTCCAGCGCCCACGTCGTGAGCGCCTGGAATGCGACGCCGAGCTGACGGAGCTGCTGGCATGAGTTGCGCCTTCGTCATCACTGATACGCCTTCATCTCTCGGGATCGGGACCACGGCGCCTTCGGAATGGTTCACCCTGGCCGAGCTGGCCGCCCTGGACCTGCCTGGTCTGCCGCGCACCAAGCGCGGCCTGCTGAACGTCGCCCAGCGCGACGGCTGGGACCATCGCCAGGACGAGGAGGGCGCGCCGCTGGCGCGGCGGCGTCGGGCGCGGGGCGGCGGTACGGAGTACCACCTGTCGGTTCTGCCCGAGGCGGCCAAGGTCAAGCTGATGGCGCGGGCAGGATCAGGGCCTCGCCCGAAGACGGCCGCGCCGTCCGCCGACAGCCGCGAGAGCGCCTGGGCGCGCTACGACCGACTGCCGGCGTCGATGAAGTCGGCGGCGAAGGATCGGCTGGAAATCATCCAGAGGGTCGAGCAACTGATGCGGGCAGGCCTGTCCAAGACCAGGGCGTGCGAGACCGTAACGGCCCAGGCGCTGAGGGAGGCGCGGGCGCGCGGCGAGAGCAAGCGGCCGTTCGGCCTGACCGCGCTGAACGACTGGTTCAGTCGGATCGCCGGCGTGGATTCATCCGACCGGCTGGCCTATCTGGCCCCGCACTACGTCGGACGGACGTCGCTCGCGGACTGTTCGGATGAGGCCTGGCTGATGTTCCGCTCGGAATATCTGACCAACAGCCGCCAGTCGGCCGAGGCGGCCCACGCCAAGGTCGCCGTCCTGGGCGAGGAACGCGGCTGGACCGTGCCGTCGTGCAAGACCCTGCTGGCGCGGACCCGGCGGGAGATCGATCCGGTCACCCTGGTCTATCTGCGCGAGGGCGAGCCCGGTCTGGAGCGGCGCTTCCCGACGCCCCGTCGTTCGGTGGCGGATCTCGACATTCTGCATGCCGTCAATGTGGACGGGCACGAACTGGACATCATGGTCGAGTGGGCCGACGGCACGGTCAGCCGGCCGATGATGATCGCCATCCAGGACGTGTTCAGCCGCCGCATGCTGGTGACCCAGATCGGCAGGTCGGAATCAACCGACCTGATCCGGCGCGCCTTCGCCAAGCTGTTTTCGGTCCACGGCATTCCCCAGGTCGTCACCTTCGACAACGGCCGGGCCTTTGCGTCCAAATGGCTGACGGGCGGCAATCCCACCCGATACCGGTTCACGATCCGCCCCGAAGACCCGATCGGCCTGCTGGGTCAGCTGGGTTGCGAGGTGCATTTCACCAATCCCTTCTCGGGGCGTTCGAAGCCCATCGAGCGGGGGTTCCGCGACTTCGCCGACCCAGGGCCTGATCCTGGCGGCCGTCCTGGTGACGGCAGCGACGCTGGCGGTTATGGCCGACGGGGGCGAGGCGGTGATGCGCGGCCTGGTCGTGCTCCTGGCGGCCTGCCCCTGCGCCCTGGCCCTGGCCGCGCCCCTGGCGCAGGCGCGGCTCTCGGCCAAGGCCGCCGGGCACGGTCTGCGGTTTTCCGATCCCGGCGTCGTCGATCGCATGGCCGGGCTGCGCACCGCCTTTCTGGACAAGACCGGGACCCTGACCCTGGGCCGCCTCGAGGTGGTCGCCGTCGACCCCTGCCCCGGCTGGTCTGTGGCGCAGGTGCTGGACCTGGCGGCGCGTGCGGAGACCGGCATCGCCCATCCCCTTGCGCAGGCCGTCGTCGCCGCCGCGTCGATCGGCGACGCGGTCGTCGTCGGCGGTCAACGCCTGGATCGCGGCGCCGAGACGACGCTGGCGGACGGAACCCACGTCCATGTCGGCGGCGTCGCTAGTTTGCAGGGAGAAACCCGTCTTCGGGTCACCGTGGATGGTCTCGCGGTCGGCGACCTTCTGCTCGCCGATGCGCTGGACCCCAGCGCCGCCGACGGTGTGGCGCAGCTCAAACGGCGAGGATTGCGGGTCGCCATGGCCACCGGCGACGCCGACGGGCCGGCCCTGGCGGTCGCGCAGCGGATCGGCCTGGACGCCGCTGCGGTCCACTGGGGCTGCACCCCCGCCGACAAGGCCGACAGGATCAGGAACACGAGAGGACCTGTGCTCTTCGTCGGCGACGGCGTGAACGACGCCCCCGCCCTGACCGCCGCCGCCTGCGGGGTCTCGGTGGCCCGGGCGCATCCGGCCGCCGCGGCCACGGCGGCGATCGTCATCCTCGAAGGGGGTCTTGAACAGGTCGACGTGGCGCTAAGCCTGGCCGCCGAGACACGCCGCAAAATCCGCCAGAATGTCGTCCTCGCCCTCGCCTACAACATCATCGTCCTGCCCCTGGCGGCTTTGGGCCTGCTTTCTCCCTTGGGGGCCGCAATCGCCATGACCGCGAGTTCCCTGCTGGTGCTGCTGAATGCGTTGCGAGATTGACCGACGGGGCAGTCCGGGGGCCATCCGCCCTCGGCGCCGGACGAACACCGACACCTCATGTCTTGCGTTGAGCGCCGGTTTCGACCCAGCACGGCTGTGGGATTTCGATAGAGGGCCTTTCGCGCGGGCGCTCGGACGACGGGGAACGTCCGGCGATCCTCAGATCTGGAGCCAAGAGACGCCAATGGCTCGGCAGCGATCGCGGGGAAGATGTTGAGCGGAGCACGCTTGTTTCTAGCCCGCCGCTACGAACGATCTGATGGCGATTGCCATGGAGTTCCGCTCAGCAGCCTGCGCCAAAAGTCCGTTCTGCGAATTGGGCGCCCTAAGTCTGATCCGCACGATCCCATCCGCGCATGATGACCCCCTACTCGACGTCAAGATATGCTGATCGCGCATGCCGTCATCCTCCCGCCGAGCGCAGTCAGGAGGATGTGCCCCGGCTTCTTCGGCGCAGCGGTCAGATTCGCTCCGCCGAAAAGACATATATTCATTGGGCGTCACCCGTGGTTGTCTCGATCTGCGCCGGTTAGGGCGCCGCCTGTCGAGGCGCGACCAGCTTAGGGAAGTAGGGCGGCGGCTTGCAGGGCGCGCCGGCGATCAGCGGATGCACCTTGGCGAGTTTCACACCGAGGCATTGCGTTACGAAATCGCCCGCGTCATAGGCCCCTGGCGCGCCTTCAAATGACTGGTGGTGATAGACGGCGTTTCGCGCATCCCGGATGCGGTCGAGCCAAGTCACCGCGAGTTGCTTCGGAACCATTTGCCCCTTGAAGACGAACTTGGGCGCGAAGAGCGACCAGTGGTCCTCAATCAGGAAGACGAGGTGTCCGAAGTCGCAGGCTGTCAGGAGCTCGTTCCCGGTGCGAAAGCTGGTGACCGCGACCTTCTTGTCGATCAGGGACTGCAGGATTCGCCCCATTCGGTAGGGAATCTCGCGGTTGACGTCGACGTTGCCGATGCGCGTCACCGACCGGGGATCCCACGCGCTCGACATCAGCCCTTTGAGTACAGGGTTCCACCAACCTTGGATGCCGTAGTGGGTCTCCAGCTCGACGGCGAGGCTCGCGCGCAGGGCGGTCTCGACCGTGTGGAACATCGGGAACATCTGAGCGTGCTCAGCGACCTTGCGATTGTAGATTCGGTAGATCGCGTCGCGGATATCGCCCTCAGCCGGTTCTTCCGGCAGCTTCTTTTTCGCGGTCGCCGCGATCTCCTGGATGGCGCCGCTCAAAAGCTGCGAGCTGACGACCGACAGGTCCGTTCGGAGACGGTCGATTACGGCTTGGTCGGGTCGCTGCGGCAGGGCGTCGATGAGGGCGTTCAGGGATTCTGTGATAGACTTGGTCACGCGCCGACGCCCCCGCTCCAGCCCGGCGCATTGACGAACCGGGAAACAAACCTCATATTCACGGCACTCCAGCCACGTCGTTCCGTGGGTTCGTTACCAGCCGCAAGGCTGGCGTGGAATGAGTCTAAACAGACTTCCAAGGGCCGCCGCGAGGCGGCCCTTCTACTTTGGGCCTCGATCCGAGCGGTCAGGCCGTCGCCTTCCACCTCGTGCGTCGAGACCGGATCGGTCACGGCTCCACCAAGGGTTCAAGTCTTGAGCGAGAGCTGCAGCTTGTCCTGATAGACCCTGATGCGCTTTTTCGCCCTGGCGACGACGTCGTCGTAGAAGAGGATTTCGGAATAGGTCTCGCCCAGTTGTCGCCTGGCCACCGGGTCGCGGAGCTCACCTGAGGAAAACCAGCCCGTGCCGGTCGGAAACTGGGTCCAGGTCTCGCCGAGCCGCAGCGGGTTGAGCGTGTCGCCGATCAGATAGCAGTAGAAACGGTTGAGCTTGCCGCCGGACTTGGCCGCAAGGAGATGGGCGTACTCCCGCAGGTCGCCGGTGTGATCGTCCATCGACACGCCAGGCGCCTTGAACTCGACAATGATCGCCGACCCCTCCTTGCTGAAGAGCGCGATATCGGGGCGTTTCGCGGCATGGTCATTGGAACGCTCGACCAACAGCTTGGCGAACTCGCGATCGATATCGTCCTCGAAGACGGTCTCGTCCCCCTCCCAGACGATACTGGCCAGCGGAACATCCGACGCGATGTAGTCGTAGTACTGGTAATCCTCGCTCAGCAGCCAGATGTCGTGATCGGTGACGTCGGTGCTGTCCCGCCGCATCGGGAAGAAAATGCTGTGAATGATCCGTTCGTCCTTGCGGCGGACACCATCCGCCAACGACTGCATGGCGAGGTTCTTGCCGCAGGCCAGGGCGAGAATTTCCACGATGGCGGCGCGGCGAACGACGAGCTGGGACAGGTTCGCCATGTCGAAATTCTTGAGCGACGAGATGTACTTCCAGGCCAGCTGGTTGATCTTCGCACGGAACTCCTCGGAATCCGGTTCGGCGCGGATGATCTCCTCCTTCAAGTCGAAGATTTCCGCCGTCTCCTCGATGACCCGCTCCTGGTACTTCTTGAGCACGCGCTCGACCACGGACTGCGCCGGCTCGCCATAGACGATGCGCGTCGAGGTGTCGGCCAACATGGCTTCGCTCACACCGAACTGGTCGGTGAGCTCCTTGATCACGACCTCCTTCGTCCAATCCGCCGGAACGACCATCTCCTCGATCACGGGATCGATGGCGGCATGGATGTCGGCGTAGGAGAGGGGGTCCGAGGCGAAGAGGTCCGTGGTCGGGATCTCGGCGGGAATGTCGTCGAAGCCGTCGCGCTGTTCGTTCACCCGTTGGTCGAGGAAGTCGCTCTCCACGAGGACGATGTGGTGAAAGCCGCCGACAGGGTTGTTCTGCTCGGTCTTCGTACGGAGGTAATAGCCTGTGATGTCCTGCACCGGAGAGGATTTGGCGCAGAAGGCGATCGCATTCCTGGGCAGGCCGAACTCGGCGGCGTCCAGCTGATAATGCGAGAGCCGGAAGGTCTGATGGACCCCGGTCCCCTCGCCCGTCGACGGATTCCGCTCCTCGACCTCTACCGACCGTGTCGCGGTCACTTTCGGAAGATCGGCCCGCTTCAGCACTTCTGTGTTGGCGTCGCCGTCGCCATGGCGGGTCACAAAGGCGATGCCGAAATCCCCCAGGCGTTCATCCAGCCCGACGAGACGCTGGAGGAAGGCCATGAGCATCTGACGCTTCAGCGCTGCAGCGGAGAAGAGCGTGCTGGGGGCCGCCCCCGCGAAGCGCGGCCGCGCCGTCTCCTTGAAGGCGCCGAGCGACAGCGCCGTGCCGATAACCGTCTCAGCGCCGGGCGTTTCCGAGAAGTCCTCGAAATCGATCTGCTTGGTCGGCTCGGCATAATCCATGCGACGATGGATCGCCTCCCCGCCCCGCCTGAACGTGCTCTCGATCGATAGCGAACCGAAGTAGTGGAAATACTGAATGCGCCCCGCGCCCTTACACTTGCCGATCCCGGCGATGTGCAGGTCGTCCTTGTATGACGTGTCCTTGGTGAGGAACGCCTTCAGCTGATCGTCACCGAGCCCGCAACCGTTGTCGCGACAGCGCACCGACATCACCTCGAGCTCGCCGAACAGATCGCTCGTCCTGAACACCACGTCCACACGGACATCGAGCGCCGGCGCCGAAGGCTCGGCATCCTTCCGGATCAGGTAGGAGTCGATGGCATTCGAGATCAGTTCCTCGAACACAACATAGGGGTTCGTACTGAGCTTCGTATTCTTGATGCTGCCCCGGATATCGAGCGTCATAGTCGTGTCGGCCCGTCTTCGAGGTGTCGCCCTTCCCTCTCCAGACCAGCGCCCAGAGGGCAAGTCAAGACGACTTTCTTCGCTCCACGAGACGTCCGCGACCGCACCTGGCGCAGGCGAACGACTCTGGAACACTCGCGCAATGCGGGTATCATCGCCCCTCGTTCAAGCCGCTGGAATCACTCCGGCGGATCGGGGGAAGTCTTGACGGCGTTCGAAATCCAGAATGAGAACCGGAACCCGGGCTCCGCTCTTCGGAACGAGGCGGCGAACTACCTCAGCGGTCTCTACGGAAACGGCCGCACCGAGATCCTGATCGCTGGAAAGAAGGTCGACGGCGTTTTCGAGCGAGACGACTTCGGAAGCCGCGAGACGATCATCCTTGAGGCGAAGGACTACGCGCGCCCCCTCCATCGGGACGACCTCAAAGCAATCTGGTCGGACTATGAGACGGTTCTGGATGAAGTGCGGCCGGCCAAGCTTCTGGTCATCTCCCGTCACGGTCTGGCTCCCGGCGCACAGGCCTATCTCGATACCCGCCCGCCGATGCGGCACCGCACGATCTGGGACGACAGGCCGGAGCGCCGATCATGCAGGTCCGAACCGCCATCGAGGTACGCCTCGCCCAAGCGTCGAAGGACGACGTCTCGCCCTTGAGAGTGCGTCTTCCGCAGAGGTTGAAGTCAGACAAGACCAGCGTCCGGATCGCCATGTTCCAGAGGCTCGCGGCCTCGCGTCTGTTCGCCTACGGGGACCGCGCTGGCTGTCTGCGCGCGGCCCAGAACCGCTCGGGTCGTCCCTTCCGTCTCGACGTCCGGCAGCGCGTCACGGTCAAGGCGCTCGTGTCCCGACACATGGGCAAGGGGTTCGCCCGAGGCGCGGCGCTTGCCGCCCATATCACCTATCTCGGCCGCATGGGCGCCGGCGAGGACGGCGAGCGCGCGGCCTTCTTCGGACCGGTGCGTGAAGGGGTCGATGCGGCCGGCGCCACGGAGGGCTGGGCGAAGGCCAGGCACCATTTCCGCTTCATCATTTCACCCGAGCACGGCGATCGGATTTCGGACCTCCAGTGCTTCACCAGGGATGTCATGTCGAGGGTCGCCGACGACCTTGGAGAGCCGGGCCTGAACTGGATCGCCGTCTGCCATTTCGACACCGACCAGCCGCACGCCCATGTGCTGGTTCGAGGGCTAAGAAGCGATGGCCGGGACCTCGTTATCCCACGCGATTACATCGGCTACGGCTTCCGCGCCCGCGCGCAGGAGGTCGCCCAGGAGCGGCTCGGCGACCTCAGCCGTCAGGATGCCGAACGGCGGGTCTGGCGTGAGACCGAGGCGGACCGCTTCACCGCCTTTGATCGGCGCCTCTTGGCGGCCGCAGACACGAACGGATGTGTCGATGACGGGATCGGCGGAACGGATGCGTGGACCGCGCTTACCAGGGGGCGGCTGCGCCACCTTGAACGTCTCGGGCTGGCCGTCCGGTCGGGCAGACGGTTTCAGCTCTCCACCGACCTCGAGGCGAGGCTTCGTCGTCTCCAGCTTTCGAAGGATGTCATCCGCACCCTGAACCAGAGGCGTCTGGACGGCGCTCGGTCGACCGAACAGCTCGGCAAGACGCCGGTCCAGGGCAAGGTTGTCAAGACCGGCTTTCACGATGAGCTGGGCAGCTCCGCCTATGTGGTCGTGCGCGCCGCCGACGGCTCGGAACACTACGGGCGGCTTGGTGTCGACAAGGCAGCGCCGGCGATGGGAAAAGTCGTCACCCTTTCTCTCGACGCGCGCGGTTTCGCACAGGTTTTCACCGGCAAGCAGCTCGGGCAGGACCTAGGTCGATAAGCGCTGTCAGTCAGTCCCGCGGACGATCATCGAACAGTTGAACGCCGACAGGATCCCGCCAATGTTCGCCGCATCGAACTCTGGCGGCACGACGACGTCAAGGACCAACTGACCGGCTTCGCGCTCATGCCCCTCGACACCGATGGCCACTCCGGGGGCATGGGCTTCCAGCCTCCCCGACTGGTGTTTCTCGCCGTCGATCGTGGATCAAGGCTTGGCGAAAGGCGGCATCCGCTGTGCCAGCTTTTTGCGGTCGATCAGCAGGTGCTTGAGCACGGCGCCGACGTGTAGGACCAGCAGGGCGTAGGTGACTTTCACCAGAGCGCCATGCGCACCCTCGAAGGCGTCGTGTCCTTCCCGAGGGATTCCTGGAATAAACGGGAAGCTCAACCCGCCGATCAGAGGCGTCGTGCTGCTCGTCAACGCGCCCGAGCCCGTCGAAATATAGGCCCAGCCGGTGAGCGGAAGCCCGATCAGGATCACATAGAAGGCGGCGTGGTTCAGCCTCGCGAGCCAGATTTCCCAGATCGGCGTATCGATCGGGAAGGAAGGCGGCGGGTTTAGTAGACGCCAACCGAGGCGTCCGAGACTGAGGAAAAGGATGAGCAAGCCAAGCGTCTTGTGCCAGTTGAACCAGTCGGTTCGCATGGCGCCGCGCTCCATGTCGCCAAATGTCCAGCCAACATAGATCTGAACGAGCAAGAGGATCGCTATGGTCCAGTGGAACGCGGCGGCGACATTCGAATAGCGTTGAGGTCTCCGGGTGTTGGTCGTCATGTCATTCCCCCTAGTCAGCCGATGACACCAAGATGTTCGAACAAGATCATGGAGCCGATCCCGACCAGAGCCAAACCGCCGAGGAATTCAGCCTTCTTGCCGAAGCGCTTGCCGACTGCCTTGCCGATCAGCATGCCGACCGTGGTAAGAGCGAAGGTGGTGAATCCGATGCTCAATGCGATCACCCAGATATTCACACCGATGAACGCCAAACCGACGCCGACGGCGGCGGCGTCGATGCTGGTTCCGACAGCAGTCGCGATGAGCGCCCAGGGTCCGCTGCGTTTCGGGCCGGCGTCTTCGTCATCGATCGGCTGGCAGGCTTCCCAGATCATCTTGCCGCCCACCGCCGCGAGCAGCGCGAATGCGATCCAGTGATCGACTCTCTCCACAAGACCGGCGGCGACGATTCCGAGGCCCCAACCGATGAGTGGCGTGATCGCCTCGATCACGCCGAACACGACGCCAGCCTTCAACGCCGTCGAAACTGCGGGCCGATGGGATGCCCCTCGGCCAACTGCGGCCGCGAAAGCGTCCGTCGACATGCTGAGGGAAAGAACCGCGATGGCGCCTGGGGTCATGATAGTGTCCGCCGGACAAACGAGACGCGTGTCCTCACCGGCCGGCACGGCGGTGGACACGCTGGTCTCGCCAGGCGGATGAATATCCGCTGACCGCACCACGCCCAAGCTTTCGGCCTGCGCGAATGTGTTGATGCGATCCCGGCTTCAGGCGCCGGCAGCTACTCCCCAACGGGAGGCTTGCAGTACGGCACAACAGCCTCGAATGCAACCGAACTGGTGGCGATTATTTGTCGCAGCGGGGCTCACACAGCACCGACATCAGGTTCGTGACTGGCTTGCCCCCCAAGGTTCAGTCCGAGAGCCGGATCGCTTGCGCATGATGGTTCAGACGCACCTCTCTCAGTGCTTGATGAACACGTCTTGCACCGTCAGGCGATCGGGCGATCGGCGCTTGCCCCGGGCAATGTGCTCTTGGGGCGAGGCGGATTGAACCAAGCCTGCGCCGGGCCGTCGAAGCCGTAGCGGAAAGCCGCAGCGCCAAGGAAAGCCGCGACGAGCCCCGCCGTCCACACGCCCCACCGGACGGCATCCGACCAGCCGGACTGACCGAAGGCGTCGAACGCTCCAAACCAGACGATCCGGCTCACCTCATTGGTGAGGAACATGGCGAACGACATAAGTCCGAGGTGTTCGATCAGCCTCGACGGCCGCGCGGTTGGCAAGGCTCCGGTCGCCCAGATCAGAACGGTCAGCAGAACCACCGAGACCAGAGCGAAGTGGCCGATGACTTGCGCCGCGACGAGACCTACCAAAGCGAGCAGACCGATGCGGCCGGCCCATACCGGCGTCGAATAGATGCGTGATCCAAAAAGAGCGGCGGCTACCCCAAGGAGGAACAGCGGAAGCGCTCGAATGAATCCGAACCTCAGAGGCAGGCGGTAGAGGGGCTCGCCGAGCCATGTCCGGCACGCCCAGTCTGTGGCAATCATCAACAAGCCGGCGCCGATCACCACGGTCCAAGGATCGAGCCGCCAGAGCAGGCGGCATATCCAGGGAAGTAGAAGGTAGCAGCCGAGAAGGGCGGATAGCGTCCACGTCGGCGCGTTCCATCCCTGCCCGCCTGAAACGCCGTAGGCCTGAACCAGAAAGACCTGCGCCGGGAGCTGACCCCAATCGAACCACTGAGGATTGCTCGGGACTATCCCGAAAAGTCCGGCGACGGCGATCAAAAGCGCCAGCCCGCCGACGACCACCAGATGAGAGGGCGCGACGCGAAGAAAGCGCTGGCGGACATAGGCGCGCAGCGGGATTGCGCGGGCCGCGAAGCCGTCGCCGTAGATCCGGGCGAGGACATAGCCGGAGTCGATGATGAAGAAGTTCGTCAGGAGATAGCCCCGGTCGAACACGGGGTGGAACTGACCCAGAGGCGTCGGGGCCGCTTCGCGGAAGTGGTAAAGAATGATCAGCGCGCCGGCGACGAAGCGCAGGATATCGAGCCAACCGCCCCGAGAAATCCTGACCGGCTGAGGTCGTGCGTTCTCTTGGGCGGTCATCAAGGTTGTGCCGCTCCAGCCGCTGCGGGGTGATCATGATGACGCGGAGCGAACTGCATTTGATCTCGCGTCAGGAGAAGAAGGCCGAATCCCAAGAGACATACAGCCGTCATGGCGGCGGTCATGACCCGACCGGCCTGCCCCTTCCGCCCGAGACGATAGGTCATGATCGCCAGAAGCGACATGAGACCGCCGAAGGACGCGAACACCGGGATCCGGTAGGTCGCCGCCAGCGGCACGGCGAGACAGAAGACGATCGCGCCGGCGACGAGGCTCGCGCCAACCGCGATCAGTGTGTCCTGCACCGGCCGGAACGGTTCTGGCCTCCCGTATAGCTTGGACCGGCCGCGCCCCTTGTAGCGGCCCGGACGCCATCGGGGAGCCTTGCTCCGGATCGGGGATCGCTTGCCCCCCATGGCTTCAGCCCTGCGCGTCCGCCGGGCGAGCCGCTCGGTTGGCCAGCCACACCCGCATGCGGACGATTTCAGCTTCCTGCGTGCGAATGATCTCCTCCGCGAGGCCCTTCACCTCGGGGTCCGAACCTTGGTCGAGCGCAATCCTCGCCATAGCGACCGCCCCCTCGTGGTGGGCGATCATCCCGCGCATGAAGTCGACATCGGCGTCGCCGCTGTAGTCGATGTTCATAGCGGCGTGCATCCGCTCGTTCGCCTCCTTGTAGGACCGGGTGGCGGGATTATCCGAGGCGGCATCGCCGTGCCCGGCATGCTGGTCGATGGGGCGCGCATCGACTGCCGTCGGCTCCGGCGCCGGGCGACCCTGCCGCGAGAGCATCCCGAAGCCGAAGACCGAGATCAGGAGAAAGGCGGCGATGACGCCAACCCAACCGAGACGTTTCATAGGACTATCCTTTGCTTTCCTAGAGGCGGGTCATTCGACGCCGCGCGGACCGCGCCATGCCAGAAGGCGAAGCGCGTTGAAGACGACCAGCAGGGTGGAACCCTCGTGGAGAGCGACGGCAGGTCCGATGCCGAGACCGAGGATCGTCGCCGGGACGAGGAACGCTACGACCCCGAGGCTGACGAACAGGTTCTGGCGGATGATGCGGCGGGTCTGACGGCTAAGACCCACGGTGAACGGCAGCTTGGACAGATCATCCGCCATCAAGGCTACGTCGGCGGTCTCCAGGGCGACGTCCGATCCCGCCGCGCCCATGGCGACGCCGACCGTCGCGGTGGCCATCGCCGGAGCATCGTTGACGCCGTCGCCGACCATGGCGACCTTGGCTTCGGACCGCAGTTTCTTGATGGCGTCGACCTTGTCCTCCGGCATCAGGTCGCCCCACGCCTCGGTCAGCCCGACCTGACCGGCCACCGCCTGGGCCGCCTTCTGGTGGTCGCCTGAGATCATGATCATGCGGCGAATGCCGAGCGCGCGGAGCGCGGTAAGGGTCTCGCGCGCCTTGGCCCGAGGCGTGTCGAGAAGGCCGATGACCCCGAGATCTCTTGTCCCGCGGCGAACCACCATCAGCGTCCGACCCTGGTTGCGCAGGGCCGCGACTGCGATCTCGGTGTCCGGTGCGAGCGGGGCGATGGCGTCCGAACCGAACATCTCCGGCTTGCCGATCCAGACATCCTGGTCGTCCAGGCGTGCAATGACGCCCTTGCCGGTCAGACTGCGCAAATCCGTTGCGGTTCGAACGGGGGCGGCGACCAGCCGCTGGCTTCCGTCGCGGACGATCGCTTCCGCCAAGGGGTGATCGCTGAGCCGTTCGACCGCAACAGCAATCTCCAGGAGCTCGCTCTCGGTCGTCTGGCCGAACGGAACGACGTCGGTTATCCGCGGCCGCCCCTCAGTCAGCGTCCCGGTCTTGTCAAACGCGATGGCGTCGAGCGCTCCCAGATTTTCGAGCGGGGCACCACCCTTGACGAGAACCCCGGCGCGGGCCGCCCGGGCGACCCCGGACAACACCGCGCTCGGCGTGGCGATCGCAAGAGCGCACGGACTGGCGGCCACCAGCACGGCCATCGCCCGATAGAAGCTGTCGCGGAACGGCTCTTCGACGACCACCCAAGCGAACAGGAGGACGAAGGCCAGACCGAGCACGAGGGGCACGAAGACGCGCTCGAAGCGATCGGTGAAGCGCTGGGTCGGCGACTTTTGGGTCTCGGCCTCGCTCACCATCCGGACGACCTTGGCCAAGGTGGTGTCGTTGGATCGACGCGTCGTTTCGATCTCGATGGCGCCGCCGCCGTTAATGGTGCCGGCGAAGACCACCGACGCCGCCGAGACATTTGCCGGCTTGGCGCGGGCCTCCTCGGGGTTTGGGACAGGCTGCTTGTCGACGGGAATGCTCTCCCCCGTCACGGGAGCCTGGTTCACGCTGGATGTTCCCTTCACGACGAAGCCGTCGGCCGGGAGACGCTCGTTCGGCCGAACGACGACGAGGTCACCGACTTCCAGCTCTTCGACCGGAAGTTCGACGACGGCCTCTCCACGCCGCACATGAGCGGTGCGCGGGGCCAAGGCGGCCAGAGCCTCGATCGCCTTCTTGGCGCGACCCATCGCGAAGTGCTCGAGGGCGTGCCCGAGGCTGAACAGGAACAGTAGCAGCGCCCCTTCCGCCCAGGCTCCGAGCGCCGCGGCGCCGGCTGCGGCCACCAGCATCAAGGTGTCGATCTCGAAACGCTTGCGCCGCAGGTTTCCGACAGCCTCGCCGACCGTGAACCAGCCGCCCAAGGCATAGGCGATCAGGAAAAGACCGAAGGGCAGCCATCCCGGCACGCCCGGAATGAATTTCTCGATCAGCCAACCGATCGTGAGCGCGGCACCGCTGCCGACCGCGAAGATGAGCTCCGTGTTGGGTCCGAGGAAGCCAGCATGACCATGGTCGTGCCCGTCGCCATCGGAATGTCCGTGGTCATGGCCATCGCCATCGGAGTGACCATGGTTGTGACCGTCATCGGGCGTATGACTGGCCTCCTCTTCGGATGGCGCTGCCGGCTGCGCATCAGGGGTCTTCGCAGTGGCTGAAGCGGCGCCCCCGGTCGCTCCGAGCAGTGCGAGGCCGTGGCTCGCAAGGCGCTCTTCAAGCTTCTCACGGTTCGTGATCTGCCGGTCGAACTCCAGGCGCAGAGCGCCAGCCGGATCCAGCACCGCCTCGATCACGCCAGCTTCTTCGCCGAGCGCGGCCGCGAGCGTGCGGGCGTGGCGAGCGTGGCGGACACCCTCCACTCGCCCGACGAGATGCCCGAAACGCTCACTGACCTCGGCTCCTGCCTGACGCGCACGGCGACGGACCTGAGCCAGCGACAGCTGGTCGGGGTCGTAGTGGATGCAGAGCTCTGGGCCTCCCTCGCCTTCGGCGACATGCGCCTCAGAGACGCCGGGTTCGGCACGCAACAGCGCGATCAGCCGTCCAACGCAGCCGTCCTCCACATCTGGCGCATGAGGCAGGAGGACGGGAATGTTCAGGCGGAGGGTCTTGGGCATGATCGGGCTCCTCAGGAGACATCACGGGTAAGGGGCGAGCGGTCGGGCACGAACATCCCGGCGCGCTGAGCGGCGGCTCCAGCGATGAAGGCGGCGATCGCCAGAGCCGCACTCAGGAGGATGACCAGTCGCTTGCGGTTCATCTCGACCTCCTCACGGCAAGGCGATGAGGGCGTCCAGCCAGCCAAGGTTCTGGAGGTGCTCCAGTCCCTCGAAGACGGGCAACGCCAGAAGGAAGGCAAGGCCGTCGCGGACAGTCCGGAGGAAGAACGCCGGCCGGACGGACAGTTCCGCCTCGTCACGCCAGAGGCGCAGTTTCGGAACGAAGCGGGGGGTGCGCACGACGTAGCTGCGGTAGGTGTCGCCGAAGGCCGACGTCAGGAAGCTTTCCTCTCGGCTCGCGACGATGTGGAACACGATCCAGCAGGCGACGGCGAAGGTGGCGCCGACGGTCAGGCTGCCCGTCTGTGCGCCGATCCCGAATGCGCCGATGAAGCTGAAAACATAAAGCGGGTTTCGACACAGCGAATAGGGCCCGCTGGTGACGATCTCCTGCTTCTTTCGGCCGCCGATGTAGAGCGAGCACCAGGCGCGCCCCAGGACGCAAACCATGATGGCGATCAGCCCGAGATGTTCGACGGGATGCTCGAGCTGTGGCTGGGCCTTCACGAGAGCGGTCCAGGCCAGCAGGGCGAACAACCCGGCGGCGATGAAGAGTTTGCGCCAGCGCTGGACGGAGGCGATGTCGATCAACGGCGGGCTCATGTCACCGAGCTCTCCGCGTCGCGTCGCGCAAGGCGCGCATCGCGTAGAATGTCGAAGCCGCCCTTGGCGGCTATGGCGGCGACCAGCACCCCCACCAGCAGGTCGGGCCACGACTGGTCCAACCACATCACCAGGCCGCCTGCGACGAGGATGCCGCCGTTCGAGGCGAAATCGTTCAGGCTGAATGTCTCGGCCGCCTTCATGTTGACGTCGCTGCTCTGCTGCCGACGGATCAGCAGCAGGCAGATCAGATTGATAACCGCCGCTACGACAGCGAGCACCATCATGGTCGGTCCGACCGGCTCGGTTCCCGTCAGCGTCCGGCGCAGGGCGTCGAGCAGGACGAGGACCGAGAAGATCAGCAGCATCACGCCGGAGACCTGAGCCGCCCGCGTCTTCCAGATCAGCGCGCGCCCGACGGCGAGGAAGCTGATCAGATAGACGGCCGCGTCGGAGCCGTTGTCGACGGCGTTCGCGAGCAGAGCGCTGGAGTCGGCGGCGAGGCCGCCGACTCCCAGGCCCACGAACAGCAGAGCGTTCAGGAACAGCACCACCAGGAGGGTGCGGCGCTGGACCTGCTCTGTTTCGTGGGCCCCGCTCATTCCTCGATCCCTTCCGCCTTCCGGTGTTTCACGGCCTTGGCCGCGAAGGTCGGAAGGACAAGGAGCGTCAGCGCGGTGGCCGTGAGCAGGCCTCCGATGACCACGGTGGCCAGCGGCTTCTGCACTTCGGCGCCGGCGCCGTGAGCGAATGCCATCGGGATGAACCCGACGATGGCGACGAGAGCCGTCGTCAGGACGGCGCGAAGCCGGCTTGTCGCGCCTTCGATGGCGGCAAGACGCGGCGCCGCTCCGCCCGTGAGACGCTCCCGAATGGCCTGCATCAGCACGAGACCGTTCAAGGTCGCGACGCCGGACACGGCGATGAAGCCGACCGCTGCGGAAACCGAGAACGGCATCCCCCTGAGGACAAGCGCCAGGGCGCCGCCGACCAGAGCCAACGGAACGCACGCGAACACCAGGCCCGCCTCGGCGAAGGATCCCAGAGCCATGAAAAGCAAGACCCCGATCAGGATGAAGACGATCGGAATGACCAGCCCCAGACGCTGTTCGGCCCGCTTCAGGTTCTCGAACTGGCCACCCCAGGTCAGGGAGTAGCCGGTCGGAAGATCGACGTCGGCCTCCACCTTGGCCTGGGCCTCGGTGACGAAGCCGCCCAGGTCGCGCCCGCGAACGTTGGCCTGCACCACCATCCGCCGGCTGCCGTCATTGCGGCTGATCTGGTTCTGTCCTTCCGCGACCTGAATCCGGGCGACGGAGGAGAGCGGCACGGTCACGCCTGTGGCGGTCGTTACCGGCAGAGCCGCAAGGGCCGCCGGATCATTCCGTGCATCATCCGCGAGACGGACGACGACGCTGAAGCGACGATCGCCTTCGAAGATTTGCCCGGCCTCGGCGCCGCCGACCGCGGCCGAAACCGCCTCGGAGACATCGGCGGCCGACAAGCCGTAGTTGGCGGCCGCGAAACGATCCACGCTGACGGTCAGGGTGGGCAGACCCGACGCCTGCTCGACGCGAACGTCGGCCGATCCGGGCGTTGCACGAAGGGCGGCGGCGACCCGGTCCGCAGTGGCCTGCAGCTGGGTGAAGTCGTCGCCATAGACCATCACGGCGAGGTCGGTCCGAACCCCCGAGATCAGCTCGTTGAAGCGCAGCTCGATGGGCTGGCTGAACTCGAAGCTGTTGCCGAGTTGTCCGGCGGCGAGCTCTTCGAACCGTTCGATCAGCTCCTCTTTCGGAAGGTTCGGATCGGGCCACTCCTTGCGGTCTTTCAGGACGATGACCGCGTCCGAAATGTTCGGCGGCATCGGGTCCACCGCCGCCTCCGCCGTCCCGGTCCGGGCGAAGACAGTCTTCACCTCGGGCTGGGCCTTGATGACGCGTTCGAGGGCCATCTGCATCGCCAGCGATTGTTCCAGCGAGGCGGACGGCACGCGCAACGCCTGCATGGCGATATCGCCTTCATCCAGGGTCGGAATGAACTCCCGCCCCAAAGAACTGAAGGCGATGCCGCCAATGACGAGGGCGCCGAGCGCGGACGCCAGGACGACTTTGGGCCGGTCGACGGCGGCGCGGATCGCCGGTTCGATCCAGCGCCGCGCGTATCGGAGGATGAAGGTCTCGTGCTCGTGGGCGTGGCCGTGCTCATCGACCTCGACCTTCTTCGGATCCCGGACCAGCAGGGCCGTCATCGCCGGCACGAAGGTGAAGGAGAAGATGAAGGCGCCGACGAGGGCCAGCATCACCGTTGCGCCCATGGGGATGAAGGTCTTGCCCTCCACGCCCTCAAGCATCAGCAGCGGCGTGAAGACCAGGAGGATGATCAGCTGGCCAAAAGCAGCCGGTTTGACCATCTGACGCGCCGCGGCTCCAGCAACCTCGAGCCGCTCCCGACGTGTCAGCATTCGACCGGCTTCGGCCCGCCGCTGGCTGAGCATCAGCAGGGTATTCTCGACCACCACGACCGCGCCGTCGACCAAAAGGCCGAAGTCCAGCGCGCCGAGGCTCATCAGGTTTCCGCTGATGCCAAAGCGGTTCATGCCGATGACCGCGAACAGGAAGCTGATCGGGATCATCAGGGCGGTGATCGAGGCCGCACGGATGTTGCCGAGCAGCAGGAACAGCACCACGATCACCAGCAGAGCGCCTTCGATCAGGTTCTTGGCGACGGTTGAGATGGTCTTGTTGACCAGCGAGCTGCGGTTCAGGACCGGTTCGGCGACAACGCTCGGCGGCAGGCTCGCGGAAACCTCCTCGAGACGTTCGGCTGCGGCTTGGGCCACCGTCCGGCTGTTGCCGCCGGCCAGCATCAGCGCCGTACCAACCACGGCCTCGTGGCCGTCGCGGCTGGCGCCGCCGAGACGCGGCGCCTGGCCAATCTCGACGGTGGCGACGTCGGCGACCCGGACGACCAGTCCGTTGCGGTTGACGACGGGGGCCTGGGCGAGATCCGGGATGGTCTGCGCCAAGGCGTCGGTCCGCACGGTCAAGGCTTCGCCGGACCGCTGGACATAGCCAGCGCCAGCCTGGGTGTTAGCCCGTTCCAGCGCGACGACGAGATCGTTCAGGCTCAGACCGTAACCCGCCAGACGCGCGGCGTCGGGTCGGACCGCATACTCCTTCACATAGCCGCCGTTCACATCAACGCCGGCCAGTCCCTTCGCGGTCCGCATGCGCGGGGCGATGATCCAGTCCTGAACCGTGCGGAGATAGGTTGCGCGGGCCTGGGGCGTGGTCAGGAGTTCGCCTTCGGGCGTCAGATAGGCGCCGCCCGCCTGCCAGCCGGGCTCACCCGGTTTGGCGAGGTTGGCGCTGTTGAACGGCTTGAAGTCGACCGTCCACATCAGCACCTCGCCCAGTCCCGTGGTGATGGGCGCAAGCGCCGGCTCCACGCCTTCGGGCAACCGTTCGCGCGCCTGGGCCATCCGTTCGGCCACCTGCTGGCGGGCGAAGTAGATGTCCGTGTTGTCGGAGAAGATGACCGTGACCTGGCTGAAGCCGTTTCGGCTCAGCGACCGCGTGGTCTGGATGCCAGGAATACCCGCCATCGCGGTTTCGAGCGGATAGGTGACCTGACGTTCCATCTGCTCGGGCGCGAGCGCTGGCGCGATGGTGTTGATCTGAACCTGCCGGTTGGTGATGTCCGGCACGGCGTCGATGGGTAGCTGCGTCAGGTTGTAGAGGCCGAAGGCGGCGACGATCGCCGTCGCCAGGACCACGAACCATCGGAAGCGGACCGAGGCTTCGATAAGTGCTTTGAACATGACGCCCCCTAGTGCCCGTGCTCGGCTTCGCCCTTGGCCATTTCGGCCTTGAGCAGGAAGGCGTTGGCGGACGCCACGCGTTCAGATCCGGTGAGCCCGCGCAGGATCTCGGTGCGGCCCGCGGCCTGGCGGCCTGCGAGCACTTGCACGGCTTGGAAGCCGCCCTCGACCTGCACGAAGACCACGGTGTTTCCATCGACGGTCTGGACCGCCTCGGTGGGCACGGTCATCCCGCCAGTCGCCTCGCCGGTCACGATGGCGCCAGTGACGGCCGAACCGGCTGGCGGCAGAGACGCGCCAGAGGGTCGGGCCCGGATCACGGTCGCGCCGCTTTCGCTGAGACCGGCGTCGGCGGCGACGCCGGTGACGACGGCGTCGAACTCGCCGTTCGGCCCGGTCACGCGCATCGGCGCACCGGCACGCACATTGGCCGCAAGGGCAGGCGGTGCGTTGAAGACCATCTCGACACGAGCAGGATTGCTGACTTCCGCCACCACGCCGCCCTGGGCGACGAACCCGCCCGGACCGACCTGGACGCTGCTGACCACGCCCGAGATCGGACTGGTCACGCTGAGCCTGCCCGAAGCGTTCGGAGAGCCAGCGGCCGCCGAGCGGGCGCGAGCGGCGCGGGTCGCCGCCTCGGCGCTCAGGAACTGGGCGCGTGACGCTTCGACCTCCTGCCGCGCGACGATGCCCTGATCCGCCAGACTGCGATTTCGCTCATAGGCCTGGCGCGCCGCTTCAGCGGATGCCCCGGCCGCGTCGGCGTCCGCGCGGAAGGTCGCCGCCTCGCCGCTGACAAGGCTCACAAGCGGCTGACCGGCGCGGACCGACTGACCCGGCGCGACGAGAACGCGCTCGACGCGACCTCCGACGGCAGCGCCCACGGCAGCGCGAGAATCGACCATCGGCTCTACGCGGCCGGCGAGCCGGGTCTCCCCTCCTCCTCCGCCGCCGACGCCGACGACCGTGATGCCCGCTGCCTGGATCTCTGCTGCGGTGAGTTCAATCCGACCTTCGGTCTCTGCCCCGGCGGCCTCCCCCTCGGCGTGTCCCCCCTCTTCCTCGGCATGGCCGGCTTCGCCTTCGGCGGCAGCCGGCGCGGCTGGTTCGGAGGACCGGGTGGCCAACCAGAGGCCGCCGCCTCCGAGAATGACCAGGGCGGCGACGCCGCCGATCAGCAGGGTCTTGTTCGATGTGCGCTTGCGCATCACTGGGCTCCTTCGAAGGGGGCGCGGCCATCAAGGCGCGCGAGATCGATCTCGGCTCGGACGCGCGCGAGACGCGCGTCGACCGCTGCAGACCGGGCGTTGACGAGGGCGGTGCGGGTCACCCGCAGTTCGACCTGGGAAATGCGGCCGGACTCAAAGCCGATGCGGGACAGGCGATAGGCTTCCTCTGCGGCGGTGACGCCGCCGTCAGCAGCGTTGACGCGACTGACCGAGGCCGAAAGGCGAGCGACCGCGGCAGCGCGGTCCGCCTGGGCTTCCTGCCGCGCACTCATCAGCCGGGCGTCGGCAGCGCGAAACTCGGCTTGCGCCGCTTCGATGTTTCCCCGGTTCCGGTCGAACAACGGCAGCGGCATGCTGACGCCGAAAGTCAGCGCCGTCGCATCTTCCGCCTCGAAGCGGCGGATGCCGATACTGGCGTTGATGTCGGGGCGGGCCTGAACCCGTTGAACATCGATGCGTCGTTCGGCGGCGGACCGTTGGGCTTCGGCGACGCGGACCGTCGGCGCATCCTCGATCACGGATCCGATCGTCGTCGGCGCCTCGTCGAGAAGGCTGTCTTCGATCTGCGTGACCGGAACCGGGATCATGGCGACAGCCGTGAGACGGGCATAGGCCGCGTCGCGTTCCGCGACAGCTTCATCCCGCGTCGCGCGCGCCGAGGCAGCCTCGGCCTCCCCCTGAATGCCGCGGAGGAGAGGTTCGCGACCTTCCTCCACGAGGGTCAGGGCCGCGCGGGCATCCGCGACGGTCAGCGTGAGGGTTTCTTCCGCGAGCGTGGCTCGCCTCTGCGCGGCCTCCGCCTCGGCATAGACCAGGGCCAGGCGGCCTGCGGCGTCGATGACCGCAAGGTCTCGCTGAAGGCCCACTGCGCCGGCCTCGGCGCGAGCGGCTGCGATGCGCGTCGAACGACGTCCCCACAGCTCGAGATCCTGACTGATCGCCAGGGTCATGTCCGCGTTGTTCAGACCCGAATAGGGGCCTGAGCCATAGGCGTTCTCGACATCGAAGCCGAGGACAGGGTTGGGACGCACCCGTGCCTGACGGACACGGGCTTCCGCTGCGTCGTAGTTGGCGCCCGCCTCAAGGGTCGCAGGCGCATTCCCGAGTTGAGCGAGGAGTTGGGCATAGGTCGGAGCTGGGTCAGCCCATACGGGGCTGGCCAGGGTCGCCGCGATCGCAGCGAGGGCGCAGCCGACCGCGTAACGCGGCCGCCTGCGAGATGTGGGAGACATGATTCATTTCCAGAGTTTCTGAGGACGAAGAGGCGCGCGAAGGCGCAGGTCTTCGGTCAGACTCTGGGAGGACGCTTCAGGCCGTCAGGCGTGATGGACGCCCGGAAGTCATCCTGTCGGCCGCTTTGCAGAGGAGGCTCGCCGAACGACGGAGCAAAGGCGTCCACGGCAGGACCGCGCGCCGTTGAGGTGTGATGGCAATGGCCATGAGAGCAGATCCCGTGCCCGCCGCTCTTGCCGCTGTGGTCGCCGTCGCTCTGGTCATGATCGACGATCGCGTGAGCGGCGGGCGGTTCCGGCAGGCAGGTCGCCGCGTCGACAGCGGGCGCAAGGAAGAAGGCGGCGAAGACAAGAGTCATCGCCACGATCAGCTTCGCCCATGTCGTCATCGACCAGGTCATCGCGCGCTGCATACTTTCGTTCTTGAAGTCAGGCAATGCGTTACAGAGTCCGCTCCGAGGCTGCCGATGTGGCCAACGATGCCGGTCACCCACACTGATCCGCTGACTGCGGCAACGCCGAGGCTATCAATGAGGTCATTCCAACTGCAGACCCACGCTGAACGAGCAGCACGCCTCCACATCGACGCCAACAGCCCTCTCCCGGTTCGTAGAAGCGAAGCAGTGCCTTGACGCTGGGCGCTTATCATCACAAGCGCGTGAGAAAAGCGAGGGGGGTCGACCCAATAGAAACCGAGCGGAACAGATCGGACAAGGCGCCGATATTTTCCTCAATAATCTCCAAATGTTCGCCGGTTGCAGTTCATTCCCGCCAGTGCTTGCCTGATTACAGTTCTGGTTCAGACGGAAAGGAGCGCCACATGGCCGGTCTACATCTTCACGGAACTGAGGAAATGCTGCTGACCCGTAAGGAAGCATCTACCGAGCTTTTGCGGATGGGCATCCGCCGGTCGCCATCGACACTGGCTAAGGTCTTCTGCACCCGGTCTGACGGACCGCCTTGCACCCACCTCGGGCGCACGCCCTACTACCCCAAGAGCCTGCTGCACGAGTGGGCGCGCAGCCAGCTCTCGGGCCTCCGGTCTTCGTCGAGCCAGCCGCGCCAGGCCGGACATTGGGGCGAGGCCGCCCACGAGGGCACCTAGCTCCCTAGTCCATCCCGACAGCTTCGGCCGCCCGGCGACGCGCCGGGCGGTCGTCTTTCAATGGGCCGTCTGTCCTTTTTCCACCGGCCAGCCCGCGAGGGAGGCGGCGACGCTCTCGCTGATCCTGTCGGCCGCCGCACGGACCGGGTCGTCCGCCAGGTGAGCGTACCGGCTGGTGGTGCTGACGTGGCTGTGGCCGAGCAGCTTGCCGATGAGCTGAAGTCCTTCGCCGCCGGCCAGGCCTGCGCTCGCGAAGCTATGTCGAAGGTCATGGATGCGGAGATCTTCCATCCCGGCGCGTTTGCGTATGCCGACCCAGGCCCAGTCCAGATTGGCGATCGGACGTTTGGGATCCCTGCGATCCGGGAAGACATAGATGCTACCGTTCGAGAGCAGGCCTTCGATCAGCTTCAGGGCCGCGCTCCCCAGTCGGATGACCTTAGCCCCCGTCTTGGAATCCTCCAGCCGCAGCATCCCCATGGCGCGGTCGATCTCCGACCATTTGAGTTTGGCGATCTCGTTCTTGCGGGCGCCGGTCAGCGCTAGGAGGCGGATGATGTTGATGTGGCGCGGGTCTCCGCCGTGCTTCTCGAGTTCCGCCAGGACGTCACCGAGCCGGGCCAGTTCGGCTGGGGAGAGGAAGCGATCCCGGCGGTTGTCCTTGTAGCGTTTCACGCCGCGCGTGGGATTGGTCTTCACAAATTCCCGCTCGACGGCGAACGTGAAGATCCCGCCGAGCAGGCCGACCGTGCGCGAAGCCGCGTGAATGCCGCCGCGGGTGTGCGGCGTCGCCTCCCCACGAATGCGTCCCGACCCGACGTCGACCATCAGTCGCTCGATGTCCGCTCGGCCGATATCGGTGACCTTCATCCTGCCCAGACGGGGTTTGATGTGGCGGGCGATGCGGATGCGGTCGATCCGCAGCGTCGTCGCCTTCTTCATCGTCACGCCCTCCTTCATGTAGAGGTCGCAGAGCTCCGACATCGTCAGTTCTTCACGTCGTTCGACCTTGGTCCCCTGAGGGTCACCACCTAACGCGACTTCGGCCAGCACAGCGGCCGCTCGTTCGCGGGCTTCCTCGGCGGTCACAACACCATGGCGAGCGATGTGAAGGAGGCGGTCAGCGCCACCGATCGTCCTGTACCGGACGACGTAGGTTTTGGTGTCGCTGACGGCGACGCGCACCCCGAAACCCTTGAGCTGCGTGTCCCAGAGGGTGAATCGCACCCCTTCGGACGTCAGGGCGTCGACGAGGCGTTTGGTGATCTTTCCGGACCTGGGGTTCTGCGTCATTCGATCTCTCCTCGGACCCACCAAGAGGCCCGTTTCTGGTCCCGGTTTTGGTCACCACATGGTCACCAGCCGGGAGGATTTCGGAGGATAATCGAGAAATCAGCGGTAAAAGAACGAACCCTGAACCTGCCCACCACAAGGGTGTTTGAGCCATTTCGAGCAACTGAAAAGAACCCTAAGGTTCGAGCTCTATGTCCCAATAGAGATAATCCAGCCAGCTCTGGTGCAGATAATGCGGCGGGAAACGCCGGCCCGCCTCCTGCAGCTGCCAGGCGTTCGGGCGATAGGGCTCGCGGCGGATCGGCATCATGGCCTGGCGCGGGGTGCGGCCGCCCTTGGTCAGGTTGCAGGGGCCGCAGGCGGCCACGATGTTCTCCCAGGTCGTGCGCCCGCCGTGCGAACGTGGAATGACGTGGTCGAAGGTCAGCTCGGTCGATTCCCCGCAGTACTGACAGGCGAAGCCGTCGCGCAGGAAGACGTTGAACCGGGTGAAGGCGGGGCTGCGATCCTGATCGACATAGTTCTTCAGCGCGATGACGCTGGGCAGTTGCATCTCCATCGACGGAGAGCGGACCACCTTGTCGTACAGCGACACCACGTCCACCCGGTCCTGATAGACCGCCTTGACCGCCTCTTCCCACGGCCAGAGCGACAGCGGGTAATAGGACAGCGGCCGGAAGTCCGCGTTCAGAACGAGGGCGGGAAAGCCCGACGGCGGTCGGTGGAGGACCTGCATCAGGCCCTCCCGGTCGACGCGGGGGGTATGGAAGCTACAGGATTGAAGACGCGTCTCCTTCCCTAGTCCGAGGCGTTCAGCCTAGTCCCGATTCGAAGACGCCGCCATGACGAACAGGCGACGAACCGTTCAATTTCGCTCAGGGAAGCCCGGCAGGGTCCAGCCCCAGCGCAGCGCCCCCGCCCGCAGCATGAAACCGGCCACGGCGGCGACGATGGCGGCGGGCCAGATCGGCGCCTCGGGGATGCGCAGGGCGATATAGAGGGTCGCCGCCAGTATGGCCGCCGTCACATTGATCTCGCGCCGCAGCAGGATCGACGGCTGCCCCGCCAGGGTGTCGCGCACCACCCCGCCGAAACAGGCGGTCAGGGTGCCCATGACGATGCAGATCAACGGGGGGGCGCCCGCCGCCTCCGCCTTGGCCGCCCCCATGACGCCATAGGCGCCCAGGCCGATGGCGTCGAGCCACAGCAGGGCCCGGAACCGCCAGTCGCGCTGTCCGATCAACCAGACGACCACCGCCGTCAGCAGGCAGACCGCCATATAGCGCCAGTCCTGAACCCAGAAGACCGGCAGGCCCAGCAGCAGGTCGCGCAACGTCCCCCCGCCCACGCCGGTTATGGCCGCGAAGAAGGCGAAGGTGACCACGTCATGCTTCTCGCGCGCGGCGGCCAGGGCGCCGGTGGCCGCAAACACGGCCACCCCGGCGAAATCGAGCGCCGCAAGCACCGTCTGCGGATTGCGCAGCGGCTCGGTCAGGGCGGGATCGATGGGGGTCACGCGCTCATATCCTCCAGCACGATGTCGCCGCGCCGAACGCCGCCATACCACCCCCACAGCAGATGCGCCGCCACCCCGCGATGGGGCCGCCACAGCTCGGCGCGGGCATAGGCCTGTTTCTCGTTCGGGCGCAGTTCGGCCCGGTCGGCCCAGCGCATCGCCTCCTGCAGGGCCACGTCCCCGCCGGGAAAGACGTTCAGCCGCCCCTCGCAGAACATCAGATAGGTCTCGGCCGTCCATTTGCCGACGCCCTTGATCGCGGTCAGGGCGGCGATGGCGTCGTCGTCCGACAGGGTCTGCATATGGTCCAGATCGACGCGCCCCTCGACCTGGGCCAGGGCGATCTCGCGACCGTATTTGGCCTTCTGTCCCGACAGGCCGAAGGCGCGCAGGGCGTCGATGTCGTGGGCCAACACCGCGTCGGGCGTCACCGCTCCGCCCAGCCCCTCGACCGTGCGCGCCCAGATGGAGGCGGCGGCGGCCACGGACACCTGCTGCTCCACGATCATGCGGAACAGGCCCTCGTAACCGCCGGGCCGCAGCCGCCATTCGAAGGCCGGCGTCTGGGCGTGGGCGCGCGCCAGGGCGGGATCGGCGACGGCCAGGGCCTCGCGCGCGGCGGCGATATCCTGGGATGTGGGCGCGACGGGCATGGCCCTGTATGACGCGGGTTCGCCGCCTGGGGAATGCGGGCCTCGCGTAAAACGGCTGTCAAAGCGGCGCACCAATAACTATTATTCAACAAGCACGGAGAAGCCGCATGACCATGACCGTCGAACTGGGCGCCCTGGAGCAGGTGGTCGATCGCCTGGTCAAGGAAGGCCGCTACGGCTCCAAGAGCGAAGTGCTGCGCACCGGCGTGCGGCTGGTGCAGGAGCATGAGGCCCGTTTGGCGGCCTTGTTGGGGAAGCTCCAGGAAGGCATCGACGACGCTGACGCCGGGCGGGTTCACTCGATCGACGAGGTGCGGGCTCAAATGCGGGCGCGCTGGGCTGTTGACGGCGAATGAGACTGGTCATCACGCGCGCTGCGACCCGCGACCTCGCAGAGATCGAGGCCTTCATCGCCCGAGACAGCGCGAGCGCGGCCCGGCGGTTCGTGCTGAAGCTGCTCGACGCGTGCGAGGGCTTGGTTGATCAACCGCGCGCCTATGCGGAAGTCGGCGTGCAGAACCTTCGAAAACGCCCATTCGACGACTATCTGATCTTCTACCGCCTGTCCGAAACGGTGGAGATCGTGCGTATTCTCCACGCCGCGCGTGACTGGGTCCGCCTGCTGGATCCCGCGACGGACTGAGATGTTCACCACCCGTTTCGCCCCCTCTCCCACCGGCCGCCTGCACAAGGGCCACGCCTTTTCGGCCCTGACCGCCTGGTCGGCGGCGAAGGCGGCGGGCGGGCGGTTTCTGCTGCGGATCGAGGACATCGATCCCACGCGCTGCCGACCGGAACATGAGGCCGCCATTCTGGAAGACCTGGCCTGGCTGGGACTGGACTGGGAGACGCCGGTCCGACGCCAGTCGGATCATCTGTCCGACTATGCCGCGGCGATCGAGGCCCTGAAGGCGCGGGATCTGTTGTACCGGTGTTTCCGTACACGGAAAGAGATCCTGGACCGGATCGGCGATGCGCCGCACGGGGCGAGCGAAACGGTGCGGCCGGGGCCGCATCCGGCCGAGGAGGAGGCCCGTTTCCTGGCCCAGGGGCGGCCTTTCGCCTGGCGGCTGTCGCTGGACCGGGCGCGTGAAACCCTGGGCGAGGCGACGTGGACCGGGCTGGTCTTCATCGAGCAGGGCGCCGGCCCCGACGGAGAAACCGGCGTTGTGCCCGTTCGGCCCGAGACGGCCGGGGATGTGGTGCTGGCGCGCAAGGATGCGGGCGTCGCCTATCATCTGGCCGTGATCCACGACGACGCCCTGCAGGGGATCGACCATGTCATCCGGGGGCAGGACCTGTTCGAGGCCGCCCATGTGCAGCGCCTGATCCAGGCCCTGATGGGCTGGCCCGCCCCTGTCTATCGCCACCACCGCCTGCTGGCCGGGCCGGACGGGCGCCGCTACGCCAAGCGGGACCAGTCGGTGACCCTGGCGGAACTGAGGGCGGGCGGCATGACGGCCCAGGCCCTGCGCGCCGAACTGGGCTTCAGTCCCGACGGCTGAAGATGCGCGAGGCGCCATAGCCGGTCAGGGCGGCCAGAATCACGCAGAGGACGCCGTACAGCCACGGCCGGCGATGGGCGAACTCGTAGATGTCGCGCTCGATGCCGACCTTTTCGACGGTCAGGGTCAGATTGGAGACCGACCGGGGCTCGCCGCCCTGGAACAGCCAGACCTCGGCATAGTATTTGCCGGTCGGGGCGACGGTCGGCAGCTTGACCTCGGCCCGGAACAGGCCGCGATCCACGAACTCCACCCCGTCCGGATCGGTGTCATAGAGGGCCGCCGCCTCCTTCAGCCGGATCACGGCGCGCCTCCAATCCAGATAGTCGTCGCCCAGACGGCTGACGACCACGTCGCGCACCCCGTAGCGGGTCACGGTGCCGGCCTCCTCCGGCGCGTCGATGCGCAGATGGTCCACCCCGACGCCCAGTCGACGCAGCTGGCCGAAGTCGGCGATGTCCGACAGGGGCCGGGTCGAGGCGGTCATGTAGAAGCCGGGGGCCCCTTCGAACAGGACCGGGCGGCTGTTCAGCCAGACCCCCATGTTGCGAGTCTTCTTGACCAGGCGGACCGGGGCGTCGGGGCCGCGCACCACCACGACCACATCGACCGGGTCGGGGGTCGGGTTGAACACCGCGCCATACAGGACGATGGAGGCGCCGGTGAAACCGGAATCGACGTGGACCTGGGCGTCGGTCAGGGCGGCGGCGACGCGCAGTTCGCCCGTCGTGGCCTCGGACCGGTCGGGGGCCGGCGCCGCGACGGGGGCCGCCTCGATGGGGGGCGCCTCAATGGCCGGAGGGGGTGGAGGAAGCGCCTGCATCAGTCCGACACCCCCGGCGCGAGCAGGAAGATGTCGCTGGGCCGCACGAACAGCTCCAGCCCCATCTGGATGCCGACCAGCAGCACGATCAGGCCCAGGGCCGCGCGCAGCTCCTCGGCCCGGAACCGACCCGCGAACCGGGCGCCGATCTGGGCGCCGACCACCCCGCCCAGCAGCAGGATGGTGGACAGCAGGATGTCGACCGTCTGGTTGCGGCCGGCCTGGAGAATGGTGGTGATGGCCGTGGTGATGATGATCTGGAACAGGCTGGTGCCCACCACCGCCCCGGCTCGCATCCGCAGCACATAGAGCATGGCCGGCACCAGGATGAAGCCGCCGCCGACCCCCATGATGGCCGACAGGATCCCGGCGAAGACGCCCAGGCCGAACGGCGGCAGGGCGCTGATATAGAGGCCCGACTTGGGGAACTTCATCTTGAGCGGCAGACCATACAGCCACAGGGGACGGCGGCGGTCCTTGCGCGGCGGGGGCAGGCCACGACGCCGACGCAGGATCTCGGTCAGGCTCTCGTGCAGCATCAACAGGCCGATGGCGCCCAGGAAGACCAGATAGGACAGGGCCACCACCAGATCGGCCTGGCCCAGCAGGCGCAGATAGCGGAACAGTTCGACGCCCGCGATCGCCCCGGCGGCCCCGCCCGCGGCCATGACGCCGCCCATCTTGAAATCCACCGCGCCCTGGCCCGCATAGCGGATCACGCCGGATGTGGAGGAGGCGACGACGTGGCTGGCCTGGCTGGCGACGGCCACGGTCGGCGGAATTCCCATGAAGACCAGGATCGGCGCCATCAGGAAGCCGCCGCCGATGCCGAACAGGCCCGAGACGAACCCGACCACCGCCCCCAGAATCACCAGGGTCGGCCAGTTCACCGAAACCTCGGCGATCGGCAGATAGATGTCCAAAGGACGCGCCTTCGGCTGGAGCGGAACGGGAGACGCCGAACGGCGACAGGGTGTTCTTTAGCGACGGGGACGGCGCGCCGCCACCCGTGCGCGAAAGGTTTGGCGGCCTAGCCTCGGCCCTGAGCCGGGCTTTGGACCTGCTGCTGCACAAATGCGTCGGCGGCGGTGCGGGCGGCGCGCTGGGCGGTGGCGGTGGCGGCGGGACGAAGTCGGGTGACGGCCGCCTGGGCCTCGCTGTCGCCGCCGCGCGCGGCGATCATGTACCATTTCAGGGCTTCGGTCGGGTTCTTCGCCACGCCCTCGGCGCCGGTCTCATAGATGCGGGCGACATTGTACTGGCTGTCGGTCAGGCCCCGCTCGGCCGCCCTGAGCAGCCAGATCAGACCCTCGGCCTGATTGGCCGCGCCGCCGTCGCCTTCGTACAACTGCATGCCGTACAGATGCATGCCGCCGGGATCCCCGGACTCGGCCGCACGGCGGCCCCACCGACGGCTCTCGGCCGGATTGGCGGACACGCCGTTTCCACCCATGAGATAGAGCTGACCCAGATAGGTCTGGGCCGGGCCGTACCCCAGGTCGGCGGCGCGCTTCAGTTCGTCCACGCCTTCCAGGTCGCCGCTCTCGATCCGGTTCACGGCCCGTTCGAACTCGGCCGCGCCGGCGTCGACCGTGGGTACGGCGTCCGTCGGCGTGATCGCCATGGCGATCGGGGTTTCGCTGGCGGCGGAGGCGGGCGTCCGGGTCGAACCCGGCAGCCCCGGCAGTTCGAGATCGGGCAATCCCGACCCGTCGGCCAGGGTCAGAGACGCATAGGCCCCGCCGGTCAGGGCCACAGCCGTGACCGAGGCCAGGAAGGCCTTCTTGACCGTCGATCCGTCCTTGGCCGCCTGCTTGTCCAGCCGCTCCTGCAGCTTGGACTTGCCGCCGCGCTTGGGCATCAGGCCGAAGCCCTGGCGGGGCGCTTCCTCGGGCGCCGCCGGCGTCGTCATGGCCGCACGGGCGGCGTCGATGGTGCTGCGGGTCGATGCCGCGCGACCGGCCGCGGCGGCTGCGCCCATGCTGGCGCGCAGACGGCGGGGATCGACGAATTCGGTGTCGTCGGCGAAGTCGTCGTCGCCGTCCAGCAAGGCGTCGCTCCGGCCTTGAACTGGGCCTTGAACGGCGTCCTGATCCGGGGCCTGTCCGTTCGGACGCGGCTCCGACCGGGTCGAGAAACCGGATGCGGTGGCCTCCAGCGCGTCGTCGACATCGGCGCCGCCGAAACCGCCGAAGGGCTGGATTCGGGGTTCGCTTTCGACCGACGCCGCAGAAACCGGAGCCGGATCAGGCTCGGGCCGGAGCGGCTCCGACGCCAGTGCAGCGGGCGTCGACGCCGTCGGCATCGACGGGAAGGGCGTCGCCATGGCCGCGTCCGGCGACACGGGGTCGATCGACCAGTCATCCTCGACGTCGAAGGATTCTTCGGGGAAGACGGCCGCGCGCCAGTCCGGCTCGACCGGCGCCGAGACGGCGGCGACCGCTGCGCGCTCGGCGACGGCGCGGGGCGCGGGCGAAGGCTCGGCCTCGGGGATGTCCAGCTGCAGATCGCGGGTCGCGGCCGGCTTGCGCGTATCCATGCTCTCGCGGGCCTCGGCCAGCAGGCGGGCGGTGCGCTCCTCGCTCATCCGCATCCGCTCGGCCAGTTCGCCCGAGGCGCGGTCGTAGCGCTGTTCGATCTTGTCCGAGCTTTCCGACAGGCGCCGCGCGATGTCGTCCAGCGCCTGCTGCGAGCGGCGTTCGGACTGGGCGATGCGGTCGCTCAGCTGATCCGAAATCCGGGTGATCTCGCCGCCCAGCTTCTCGAGCGCCAGGGCGTGACGGTCGTCGCTGGCGGTCAGGCGTTGATCGACGCGATCGACGTGGCGCGCGAACTCCTGGTCCATTCTGGCCGCGTGACGCGACAGATCGGCCTCGACCTTGCGGCCGACCAGGTCGGTGACGCTGCGGGTGACGGCCTCGGCGCGGCCGATGGCCTCGCGTTCGACCGTCTGGACCCGGGCGTTCAGGTTCTGGGCGATCTTCAGGACCTCGCGGCCCATGGCCTCCAGCCCCTGGGCGCCCTTGCGCTCGGAGGCGTTCAGCTGGTCGCCGACGCTGCGGACCGCCTGTTCGATCCGGTCGATGCGCGCGCCGGTCTCGGCGGCGTCGAGCCGCTGCATCATCTCGGCGCGGTTGAACTCGATCTGACGCGACAGGGTCTCGGCCAGCTTCTCGAACCGGGCGGCGTCACGCGCCCCCTCGGGCTCGACCCGCCCCTCGGCCGCGCGCATGCGCTGGTCCAACTCGGCGAAAGAGCGCTCGAGGGTCTTCAGCGCCTCGGTGGTGCGGCTCTGGGCCTGGTCCAGACGCGCGCCGACCTGGGCCAGCAGGTCCGTGCCGACGCCGGGACCTGCGGCCTTCTCGACCGCCTCCATGCGCTGACGCAGTTCCGAGACGCCCGACCTCTGGCGTTCCTCGATGTCGTACAGGCGGCCGGCCAGGGCGCCCAGCGACTGCTCGACCTTGCCGAAGGTCTCCTGGGTCTGAGGGCCGGTGTCGCGTTCGAAGGCGCGCAGGCGACGATGCCCCTCGCGCAGTTCCTCGGCGATGTCGTCGATGCGGCGAGCCTGCCCCTTGGTCTGGGCGTCCTGACCGTCCAGCCGGCGCACCAGGCCGGACACGGCCTGGTCCACGCCCTGGATGGCGACGGTCGAGCGCCGCTCGGCGGCCTCCAGCCGGGCGGCGATGGCGTCGATGGAGGCGCTGATCCGCTGCCAGCCTTCGTCGGAAGCGTCATAGGCGTCGTCGAGACGGCGGCTGCGACCGCGACGTTCGAACATCTCGGGGCCGGCGGAGCGACGCGGCAGGGTGGCGTAACCCTCGTCCTCGTCTTCCATGATCATGGAGTTCAGCCATTCGCCCAGGGTCATGCCCGAGCGCCGCGCAAGATCCTTGGCGACCTCGCGGGCCTTCGGATCAATACCCTTCACGCTCCAAGGCGCCGCTGCGCTCACTGATTCGGCTCCCGACCCATGGGATGGAGGCTATAACGCCAATATCGAGGGTGTAAACGTGTGGTTAACCGCAAGATGTTGCGCCGACTCGTCAGCCTGTGGACATCTCGTCGGATGGGGAGGCTTTTGGGCGCGACGTGGTTAATGACCGATTAAGATTAAGGACCTGGTAACCGGTTCGGCTTGCGTCCCTGCTCCGGCTGCGCCAACTGCGGCCCATGAGCCTGACAACCACTCTGATCCTGCTGGGCGCGGCCCTGGCCGTCATGGTCTTCGCCGGCTGGCGCGGCGCGCGGCCGCCCGACCCGTTCAAGGGGCCGCGCATGGTCCCCTGGCGCTTCATCATGCTGGGCGCCGCGGCCCTGGCCATGCTGCTGCTGATCCACCTGGCCACCCTGTTCGGCGCCGAACGGCCGCCCTGGGTTTCAGTTTAGGAACCCGAACGAGGCCCGACGGTTGATCCTGCGAACCCCAGACAGGAGACGCATCATGGCCGACAAACTGACCCCCGCCGAGGCGGAAAAGGAATTCTGGAACAGCCTGAAGGAGTCCAACACCGGCATGCTGGGCCTGGACCAGGCCGGCTATCACCATCAGCCCATGACCGGTTTCGGCGAGCCGGAGACCGGGACCATCTGGTTCTTCAGCCGCAATGACACCGACTTCGCCCGCAACGTGGCGGTCGGCGGTCAGCAGGGCATGTTCTGCTATCAGGCCAAGGACCAGAAGGTTCAGGCCTGTATCCACGGCGACCTGTCGATCGACCAGGACCGCGCCCGGATTGAAAAATACTGGAACCCCGTCGTCGCCGCCTGGTACCCGGACGGCAAGGACGACCCGCACCTGACCCTGATCCGCTTCAACGCCGAGGACGGCCGGGTCTGGGTTTCGGACAAGGGCGCGCTGGGCTTCGGCTATCAGGTGATGAAGGCCAATCTGACCAAAACGACGCCCGACGTCGGCGGCGTTTCGGACGTGAACCTGAATTAGGCGGGCGCCCCGCCGGCGCGCGCATTTATGCGCGCGTTTCGGCGACAGCCTGTTGTCCGTCCCTCGACGGCGTCCAGCTGTTCAGCGCCTGCTGGAACAGCCGGGCGGCCAGGGCGTCGCTCATCGGGGCGGCGGCGATGCGGGCCGCTTCGGCCGCTCTCATGCCTTCGATCTCGCGGCTGAGGAAGCGAGCGGTTCCAGCGGGTCCGGAGGCGCGCTCGGCCCAGTCGGCCGCGGCCTGTTCCGGGGAGACCAGGGGTTCATCGTCTGCGGGGGGCGCCTGGACGGGGTCAGAGCGGAGGCTTTCCATCAACTGTCGGATCTCGGCCTGGCGCTCGGGGGACAGGCTGGAGACCTGGGTCCGCTGAAGCGTTCGCATTCGGCCAGCGACAAAATCGTCGATGGACAGCGGCTGATCGCGATCCGAACCCAACCGGGCCATGACGACGCGGTCGCTCATATAGCCGGCGTCATAGGCGGCCGCGCGGCGTAGATCCGCCGAAGCCTCGCGTTCCGACTTCGACACCAAACCGTCGCCGTCCGTGTCGGTCTGGGCGAACCAGTCGGCAAGATATTCCGCGTCGGAAAGGGATTCCGACCCGGACTGGGCCTGGATCAGGGCGTTTAGGGTGTCGGCGCCGAAGGTGTCGGCGGGGGTCATTTCGGCGCGGGTGACGCGACCGTCCGCATCGGCGTCGAAGGTTTCGAAAGCCTTTGAAACCTTGGTGTTTCCAGCGTCTACAGCGCTGATTTCGTCGAGGGTGAGGGCGTCGTCGCCGTCGGTGTTCAGACGGTCGAACAGCTTCTGATAGAGCTGTTGCGTGAGGGTGGAACCCGCAGCGGATATGGTGGTCATGGCCTCAGCCTCCCCAGGGCGCGACAAGCGTGACCTTAAGGAAGCAAAGGCCAGACCGCGCGACGCGCGGCCTGGCGATCGTCAGATCGGCGTCAGCCCGCGAAACACCAGGCCAGAACCGCCTTCTGGGCGTGGATGCGGTTTTCGGCCTCGTCCCAGACCAGGGAGCGGGGGCCGTCGATGACGGCGTCGGTGACTTCCTCGCCCCGGTGGGCCGGCAGGCAGTGCAGGAAGACCGCATCCGGATCGGCTAGGCCCATCAGGGCCTCATCGACGGTGTAATCCTCAAACGCGGCCAGACGCGCCTCATAGTCCTGGTCGCCCATCGACACCCAGGTGTCGGTGACGACGACGTCGGCGCCCTTGACCGCCTCGCGCGGGTCGCTGGTCAGGGTGACGGCGCCGCCGCCCTTGGCCAGGTCGCGCAGGTCGGGGTGATACGCCGCCGGACAGGCGACGTTCAGGTGGAAGCCGAACCTGGGCGCCGCGTGCATGAAGCTGTGGCAGACATTGTTGCCGTCGCCGATCCAGGCGATGGTCTTGCCCGAGACCGGGCCGGAATGTTCCTCGATCGTCTGCAGGTCGGCCAGGATCTGGCACGGATGCGACCGGTCGGTCAGGCCGTTGATCACCGGCACGGTCGAGACGCGGGCGAAGCGTTCGACGTCCTCGTGGCTGTTGGCGCGGATCATGACGGCGTCGACCATGCGCGACAGGACACGGGCCGTGTCCTCGACCGGCTCGCCCCGGCCCAACTGCATATCGGAAGCCGTGGCGATGATGGCGGCGCCGCCCAGCTGGCGGATGGCGGCGTCGAAGCTGAAGCGGGTGCGGGTCGAGTTCTTCTCGAAGATCATGGCCAGGACGCGATCCTTGCCCGGCGCATCGGCGTCGGGACGGCCCTGGGGCCAGCCCTTGCGGGCGGCCTTTCGGGCGTGGGCGTCGTCGAGAATGGACCGCAGATCGGCGGCGTCCAGCTGGTGGATGTCGAGGAAGTGCCGGACCATTGCCTAACTCCGCTCATCCCCGCGAAGGCGGGGACCTGATGCTTTGGGCGACGGGCGCCCGATGTCTGTCACGTCCGCCGGTCCCGGGCCTTTCGCGTGAAAGGCCTGGGTCCCCCGCTTTCGCGGGGATGAGCGGTTTTGAGGATCAGGCCGCCCACTTCTCGCGGGCGACCTCGCAAGCGGCTTCGAACCGGACGATCAGTTCGCGAGCCTCGTCCAGGGTCAGGTTCAGCGGCGGCAGCAGACGCACGCAGTTGTCGCCCCCCCCGGCGATCAGCAGCTGTTGCGTATCGCGCGCCAGGGCCATGAACTCGCGATTGTTCGGGACCAGCTTGACCCCGATCAGCAGCCCCTTGCCGCGCACATCGACGATGACGTCCGGGAAGCGGGACTGAAGCCCCGCCAGCTGCTGCTTCAGATAGCCGGCGATCTCGTTGACGTTGTTCAGGGTCTCGGGCGTGTTGATCAGGGACAGCGCCTTCAGACCCACGGCCATGGCCAGGGGATTGCCGCCGAAGGTCGAGCCATGGACGCCGACCGTCATGCCCGAGGCCGCGCGGGCCGTGGCCAGGCAGGCGCCGATCGGGAAGCCGCCGCCCAGGGCCTTGGCCACCGCCATGATGTCGGGCGACATGCCGGCCCATTCGTGGGCCCACAGCTTGCCGGTCCGGCCCATGCCGCACTGGACCTCGTCGAAGATGATCAGGACGCCGTGTTCGTCGCACAGCTCACGCAGGCCGCGCAGGCACTGCTCCGGCATGGCGCGGCAGCCGCCCTCGCCCTGGACAGGCTCGACGATGATGGCGGCGGTCGTGGGGTTGGCGATGGCGGCCTTGATGGCGTCGTGGTCGCCCCACTTCAACTGGTGGAAGCCCTGCATCGCCGGGCCGAAACCCTCGGTATAGCTGGGGTTGGCGGCGGCGTTGATCGCGCCATAGGTGCGGCCGTGGAACGAGCCGTCGAAGCCGTAGATGTCGATCCGCTCGGGCGCGCCATTGGCCGAATGATATTTACGCGCCGTCTTCAACGCGCACTCGACGGCTTCCGTGCCCGAGTTGGTGAAGAAGACCACGTCGGCGAAGCTCGACTCGCACAGGGCGTCGGCCAGGGCTTCCTGGCCCGGAATGCGGAAGATGTTGGAGACGTGCCACAGCTTCTCGGCCTGGTCCTTGACCGCCTGGACCAGTTCGGGATGGGCGTGGCCCAGGCCGTTGGTCGAGATGCCGGCGACGCAGTCCAGATACTCGGTCCCGTCGGTCGACCACAGGCGAGCGCCTCGGCCGCGTTCCACTTCCAGCGGCGCGCGATTGTAGACACCCATCAGATGGTTCGTGGACACGGGACTAAGACCTCCAAAAGCGATACGGCCCCGACGCGAGGCGCGACGGAGCCGGTTTCATAGGGACAGGCGTTGTCGGACGGGCGACGGTGTTAGTCAACACCGGCGCCGAGGCGAGGCTACGGGTTGCTGGCGTCCGGCATGGCGGCGGCGGGGGCGTTTTCTGCGGCCACGGCGTCTTGCTTGGCCTGGATTTCGACCAGTCGCTTGTCCAACGCGAGCCCCAGGTCCGCGAGGAACAGGCCGAAGCGGGCCACATCGACGCCGTTGATGTAGGACAGCCTGTCTTCGGTCGAATGGATGCGCTGGAAGACCGGCGGGACGAAACCCTCCTTCAGGCCGTTATCCTTGCCGCCGTTGAAGGCCAGCCACATCTGATGGGCGCCCACCGCGTCCTGCGTCCCCAGCGAGACCACCGGCACGCCGGCCGCCGAGAAGACGCGGTCGTCGCTGGGCGGATAGATCGGATAGGGCATGCAGTCGAAGCCGCGCTCGGCGCACAGGCTGCGCAGGGTCTCCAGCACGAAGCCGGACTGGTCGCCGTTGTTCTCGCCGTACATGACCGTCTCGCCATAGGCGGCGACGTCGGCGTTGATGACGGCGGCGATCCGGTCCTTGCCGTGCTTTTCCAGGAAGGCCTTGGCCCCCAGCAGGCCCAGTTCCTCCTGATCGGTGAAGACGAAGACGAAGCGGTGGGCGACCGGCTGCCCCTCCAGCCCCATCTCCAAGGTCTTGGCCGCCTCCATCATGGCCATGACCGAGCCGATATTGTCGACGACGCCCTGAGACAGGGTTCCGTCGCGCAGCTTCACCGCATCATAGTGGGCGGTCAGGACGATGTCCTTCGCGCCCTCGCCCACCGTCACGACGAGGTTCGCGCCCTCCATCGGACCGGTGGCCCGATTGCCGCCGGCGAAGACCTGGATCTCGGGCGTGAAGCCCAGGCGGGTCAGCATGCCGACCAGGACCTGGGTCCGTTCGGCGTTGGTGGGCTTGATGAACTGGGCGGCGCCGGCGGCGATGTCGGGGCGGTCGCCGGCCTGGGGCGTGGCTTCCTGGGCCCAGGCCGGCGCAAGGCCTGGAACGGCGGCGAACAGCGCCGCAGCGGCGACGAGCGAACGGAACAGCATGGCGGACCTCTCAGGGGAGCGATCCTCCAGAGTTAGCCGCTGATCGGGCCGGGCGCCAGCGACGCCTGCGCCGCCAGACCGGCCCCTGGGCGACGACAGCGGATCGATGATCGGCGCCCGCCCTGTGACGGACCCGCACCGTCACCGCCATGATCTGGATGCGCTGAATGTCGATTCGTCCTAGGAAACGGGCATGAACGACCGTCTCCACGCCTTCGAGGCCATCGACAACTTCCGGGACTATGGCGACTACGCCACGGCGGCCGGGCGACGCGTGCGCGCGGGCCGTCTGCTGCGTTCGGGCCATCACGCCCGCGCCAGCGACGCGGATCTGGAGCGGCTGAAGGGGTTCGACCTGGGGGCGGTGATCGATCTGCGACGGCCGGGCGAGCGGCGGGACCAGCCGTCGCGGCGGCCCGACGGCTTCGACGCCCTGGTGATCGAGGGCGGGATCGACGACGGGGCCGACGCGCCGCACATCGCCTTCCTTAAGACCGAGGATCTGACGCCCGCCTCCGGCCGCCGCTTCATGGAGCGGACCTATCGGTCCCTGCCCTTCGACGCCTCGCACATCGACGTCTTCAGTCGATACTTCCATAGCCTGGGCGACCAGGACCGGCCGGTCCTGGTCCATTGCGCGGCGGGCAAGGACCGGACGGGGTTCCTGGCCGCCCTGACCCATCATCTGCTGGGCGTGCATCGCGACGACATGGTCGAGGACTATCTGCTGACCAACACCGCCGTCGATCTGGTCGGCCGCGCCCCGTCCATCGCGCGGCAACTGCACAAGATGACCGGCCGCGTCGCCTCCGATGACGCCGTCGTGGCCTTCCTGGGTGTCGAGCCCGCCTATCTGGAGGCCGCCTTCGCCGAGGTCGAGGCGCGGCACGGATCGCTGGACGCCTATCTGGCCCAGGCCCTGGGCGTCGACGCCGCCCTGCGGGCGCGGATCGAGGCGCGGCTGTCGGCGTGAGCGATGGTCTGACCCATGTCGTCGTCCGAGATCATCCGTGGACGGATCCTCTGGATGTGGCGGCCGGGATCGGCGCGGCCGACGGCGGCCTGGCCCTGCTGTCCGACGGCGGGCCGGGTGGACGCTGGTCCCATGTGGCGACGGCGCCGGACCGTATTCACGTGGGCGCGGTCGAGGCCGATCTGTTCGCCCCCTTGCGCGATCCGGCCTGGGGCGCGGGGACGGTGGGGCTGGCCGCCTATGACGCCGGGGCGCGGGCGGCGACGGGCGACCGGCCTCAGGTCTGGCCCGACCTGATCCTGGCCCGCTATCCGGCGATGCTCAGCTTCGACCATCTTCAGCGCCGGGTTTGCGCCATCGGCCGGGGGGCGACGGCGTCACAAGCCGAGGCCGCCGCCGTCCGCGCCGCCGGGTGGCTGGCGGCGGCGATCACGCCAGAAACCCCCGCCGCCCCGGCCGAAGCCTTCGTGGCCGAGGCGGATGACCAGGCCTATCGCGACGCCGTCGCCGCGGTCGTGGCCCGCATCGCCGCCGGCGAGCTGTTCCAGGCCAATATCGCCCGCGCCTGGGGCGGGGAACTCAAGCCCCAGGCCGATCCGTTCGACGTCTTCCTGCGGCTGCAACAAGGGCGGGCCTCGCCCTATGGCGCCTTCTGGCGGATCGGCGACCGGGCCCTGGTGTCCAACTCGCCCGAACTCTTCCTGGCCTTCGACGGCGAGGACCGGCGCATCGAGGCGCGGCCGATCAAGGGCACCCGCGCCCGGTCGGCCGACCCTGTCGAAGACGCGGCCCTGGCCGCCGAGCTTCAGGCCAGCGCCAAGGACCGGGCCGAGAACCTGATGATCGTCGACCTGATGCGCAACGACCTGGCCCGCGCGTCGCGCGTCGGCTCGGTGGCGGTCGAGCGGCTGTTCGCGATCGAGAGCCATCCGACCGTCCATCATCTGGTCTCGACCGTGGTCGGCCGGGCCGAGCCGGGGGTGACGCCGGCCGATCTGCTGGCGGCGACCTTCCCGCCCGGTTCGATCACCGGCGCGCCCAAGCATCAGGCCATGAAGGTGATCGCCGACCTGGAGCCCCCGCGCGGCGCCTGGTGCGGGTCCCTGTTTATTCTGGAAGAAGACAGGGGCCTGACCGCCTCGGTCCTGATCCGCACGGCCGCCTTCGAACGCCGGGGCGGGCGCTGGAGCTTCCGCACCCTTGCGGGGGCGGGGATCGTGGCCGACAGCGACCCGCAGGCGGAACTGGCCGAAACCGAGGTGAAGATTTCAGCGCTGAAGCGCGCCCTGGTCGGTCAGCAATCCGAACAGGTGATGACGGTCGCCTCGCGCGGGTTCAGATAGGCTCGACGGGTGAACTCCGCCGCCGGCAGGAACTGCTGGAAGGGCGAAGAATATTTGTAATAGGCCTCGGCGACGATGATCGAGTCCCCGTCGGCCGGGAACATGTCGGCCGGAATACCGGCGTCGGCGATGACCAGAGGCTTGTTCATCTTCGTGCCGGCGCCGCCGTCGGGAGTCCAGCTTCGGCTCCAGTTCAACGTATATTTGTTGGCGGAAACACGGGTCACGCTGCTGATGCGCTGTTCCATGGAGGTTGAGGCGAACGGCGCCATGATCGCCGGCCCGACCTCGAAGATGCTGTTTATGTCAGCCTTGGTGATGGTTCGCGACTGGGAGACCAGGTCCGCCACGGCCGAGGCGGCGTGGCTGGTGCGCTTCAGGGCCATATAGCCTTGGCACAGGTCCACCATGCCGGCGTAGAACAGGAGCATGACGGGTGCGATCAGGGCGAACTCCACCGCCGATACGCCGCTTTCATCGCCGGCCAAGCGCCGGATCAAGGATCGGGACATCAGAAGGGCTCGTTGCGGAAGGCCGTAGTCGAGGAGATCATGATCTGTCCGGGTCCCGCGCTGCTGACCGCCTGGGTCAGGGCTGGAACGATCATGGGCTGCTTGTACCAGAGCCGAACGATGATCAGGTCCTGGCCGACCCCGCCCTTGAAGTCCATCTGGGACAGGTCCAGCACGCCGTCTTTGTCCCTGGGCGGATCAATGTCGTCGGAAAAGCTGGTGACGACGCGCACGTCGATCGTCGCCCGATCCGCGCAGTCGCTCTTGAAAACGCTCATCTGATCGCAAACGGCCTGTTTGAAGGCGATCTTGTCGAATTTCTTCGTCTGGGCCTCGCCCGTCCGCACCAGGCGGCTGGCTTCCAGCACGGCGTTTTCCGCCACCGCGTCGATCATGAAGACCAGGCCCAGCTGGAAGATCGAGAACAGGAGCAGAAAGAAGGGCGTGGCCACCAGGGCGAACTCGACCGCCGCCGCGCCTTCGCGCGACCCGCGGGCCTGGCCCGCCTTGAACCGACGACGATGAGGCATGTCCACGAAGGTCAGGGCGTGGGCGTGGCGCCGGCCGTCGAGGCGGTGGCGCGGACGCTGGGGGCGCAGGAGGCGCTGCAGGCCATTTCCGTCGCCTGACCGCCGCGCCAGACGCGAACCGAACCGGTCGAGCCGCCCGTGACGACGATCTCGCGCTGGAACAGGGTGCGGCCCACGCCGTCCACCGCCACCACTTCGGTGACGCCGTAGCCCTTGCCGACGATGAACAGGGTGTTGGCGTCGACCACGGTGACGTCGGCGATCTGCGGATTGCCGACGATGACGGACGAGGCCGCGCCGTTGAGCTGAACGCGGGCCGAGCGATCGATCTCGACATTAAGGGCGCCGCTCTGGGCCAGGGCCGGAGCGGCGGCGAGCGGCGCGGCCATCAGGGCGGCGGCCAATACGGCGATGGAAAGGCGGGACATCGGCGGCTCTGAACAATAACGCGCATGAACGCGGACACGCGCATGATGTCCCACGGAGTCTCAACAAAGGCTGAAGCGGTTCGATCCGAATTTTCTTTGGTAAATCCGAGGGTAACCAAAACTCGTGACTCAGCCTTAACGAGCGTCAGGCATCTTCATCCTGCGTTTGGGGGTCAAGCGGGCTACCGGCTCCCCCCGCCAAGTTGCTCGCTAGACATTTTATCAAAGGGAACACTCCATGACCAAGTTCATCTCGCGTTTCGCCAAAGACGAATCGGGCGCCACCGCCATCGAATACGGCCTGATCGCCGCCCTGATCGCCGTCGTGATCATCACCGTGCTGGGCACTATCGGTACGCAACTTGATATCAAGTTGAAGGAAGTCGCCAAGGGTCTCGGCGCTGCGTAATAAGACGCCTGCAAGGGCATCTTGAAACCTGGAAGGGCCGGAGCGCACGCTCCGGCCCTTTTGTTTGTCTGACGGCAACGCGGCCTTAACAGGCGACGTGCCACAGATTCCCGCATGGACCTTCTGAGCCTTCTCTGCCTCGCCGTCTTTCCGATCCTGATGATCGCGACCGGCCTGCACGATCTGACGACGATGCGGATTCCGAACTGGATCTCCCTGGTCCTGCTGGCGACCTTCTTTCCGGCGGTGCTGCTGGTCGGTCTGTCGCCGGTCGAGGTCGCGATCCATGTCGGCGTCGGCTTCGCCGCCCTGATCGTGGGCATGATCATGTTCGCCCTGCGCTGGATCGGCGGCGGCGACGCGAAGGCCCTGGCGGCCGCCTGTCTGTGGATGGGCCTTACGGGTCTGGCCCCCCTGTTGCTATGGACCGCGATCGTGGGCGGCGGTTTCTGTCTGCTGCTGCTGCTCGTCCGCCAATATTATCCGATGGTCGCGCCTGCCGCGTTCCGCATCGGGTGGCTCGCCCGGCTGATGGAGCCGAAGGGCGACATTCCCTATGGCGTCGCCATCGCCATCGGCGCCCTGATCGCCTTTCCCGAGGGGGATCTGGCGGTTCGCTTTCTGACGGCGCGATAGACGCGCCGGCGCGCGGCCTCGTCGGCGCTTAGGAAGCATTAACCCGCCGGCCTCATGATCGTTAACGGTAGGGCGTCGAGGATCGACTCCGGGTCGTCACGCCTGCTGGAGACCTCTGGATGAAGCCCGCCCGCATCGCCGTCATCTGTATCGCCGCCGTGTCGGCCCTGGGCCTGGCGCTGGTTGTCCGCGCCATGGGGAACGGCGAACCCGCCGCCCCCGCCGCCGCCGCGCCCGTCGAGACCCGGCCGATGGCCAAGATCCTGGTCGCGGCCAAGAATCTGGAGCCGGGCAAACGCCTGGCCGAGGCGGACCTGGCCTGGAAGGACTGGCCGGTCGACGAGGTCAATCCCGCCTTCATCACCGACGGCTCCACGCCCATTCCCGCCAAGCCCGCCCCCGAAGGCGCCGGCGAAAAGGCCGGCGCCGCCGTCGAGCGCGTGGCCGAGGCCGCCGGCCAGATGGCCGGTCCCGGCGCCAAGTCCGACTATATCGGCTCGGTGGTGCGCGAACCCATCCTGGCCGGCGAGCCCATTGTCGGCCGCAAGATCGTGCGCGCCGGCGACAGCGGCTATCTGGCCGCCTATCTGGAGCCCGGTATGCGGGCCATGGCCATCGCCGTGACGGTGGAATCCGCCGCCGGCGGCTTCATCCTGCCCGGCGACCGGGTCGATGTGGTCCTGACGGTGCAGAACGAACGCGGCGGCTCGGCCGTCGAGGGCGGCGGCGCAACGGCCAAATATTCCTCAGCCACGGTGATGCAGAACGTCAAGGTTCTGGCCATCGACCAGTCCACGCGGGCCGGCGACGACGCCCAGGCCGTGGTCGGCGCGACCGCCACCCTGGAGGTCCGCCCCCAGGACGCCGTGCTCCTGGCCCAGGCCAAGTCCGAGGGCGAACTGTCGCTGTCGCTGCGCTCCTATGCGGACACCGCCGGGCCCTCGGGCGCGACCCGTGCGCCCCGGGCCGTCGCCAGCGCGTCCCGCAGCGTCCGCGTCTATCGCGGCGGCGAACCGGAAGTGGTGACCACCCCATGAGGAAGACGCCCGTGCGCAAGACCGTCGCCCTGGCCTGCGTCCTGCTGGCCGGCCTGGGGGCCGCCCCGGTCGCCGGCCTGGCCCAGACGCGCGCCGCCGTGTCCATGGGCGCCGCGCCGCAACTGATCAATCTGCCGCGCGGGACGTCCTTCGCGGTCGATCTGCCGGCCGACGCCCGCGACGTGATCGTCGCCAATCCGCAGGTGGCCGAGGCCATGCTGCATTCGCCGCGCCGCATCACCGTGATCGGGATTGCGCCCGGCGAGACCGACGCCGTCTTTCTGGACGCCGCCGGCCGCACCATCCTGAGCCTGCGGGTACGGGTCGATGCGGGAACCAGCGCGCTGCAGGACACGCTCAGCCGGCTGGTTCCGGGCAGCCAGATCCGCGCCGAGGCGGTCAACGACAGCGTGATCCTGAGCGGGGTCGCCGATTCTCCGGCCCAGGCCGTCCAGGCCGCTCAGGTGGCCCGCGCCTTCGTGTCCGCGCCGGAAAAGGTGCTGAACATGATCAGCATCGCCGGATCCGATCAGGTGACCCTGAAGGTCCGGGTGGTCGAGGTCCAGCGCAGCGCCATCAAACAGTTGGGGTTCGACACCTCGGCTGTGGTCGGCCAACTGGGCAGCACTCAGTGGCTGCTTGGAAACTCCGCCACCTGGGGAGTCAACGGCGGGCTGATCGGCGGCATCAGCGCGGGCTTGTCGCGCGATACGACCAAGAATTATCAGATGCAAAGGCCTTGCGTCGGCCCCGGCTGGACCCCAGGCGCGCTTTGCCCCGTCACGGTCAGAGGGCCAGACGACGCATCAAACTGGGATACGGCCCAACCCGGCACGGGGCCAGGTTCGAATGATCTTAACAAGGGCAGCGCCACGGTTAAGGCGTTCGAGCGTGTCGGTCTGCTTAGGACGCTGGCCGAGCCGAACCTGACCTCGGTTAACGGCGAAGCCGCCAGTTTCCTGGCCGGGGGCGAGTTCCCGATTCCGTCCGGTCGAGACCGCGACGGCAACATCACGGTCGTCTACAAACCTTACGGGGTGGCGCTCAGCTTCCGGCCGGTAGTCTTGGACGCGGGGCGTATCAGTCTTCAGGTCAAGGTCGAGGTGTCGGAGTTGACGTCTCAAGGCGGCCTGACAATCGGGGCAGGCACCACCTCGTCCGTCAGCCTGCCGGGGCTGTCGGTTCGCCGCAGCGAGAACACGGTCGAACTCTCGTCGGGCGGTTCCATGATGATCGCCGGCCTGCTCCAGGAAAACACCCGTCAAGCCATCGACGCCTTGCCCGGCATGACCAATCTGCCGGTGCTGGGACAGTTGTTCCGCTCACGCGATTACCTTAATGGCGAGACTGAGTTGGTCGTGATCGTCGAGCCCTATATCGTCAGCCCGACCTCGCCCGACCGGATGCAGACGCCGGCCGACGGCCTGCGTATCGCCAGCGACTCGCAGACCATCCTGTTTGGTCAGTTGAACCAGATCTATGGATCGCCCAGCCCAACCGCCCAATCGGGCGCCGTGTGGCAAGGGGCGGCCGGCTATGTGATCGAGTAGGCGCATGATCCGAACCTCAAGAACGCGCGTTCTGTCCCTAATCCTTTCCGGATCGGTCCTGGGGCTGGCTAGCTGTGTGGGCGGCCCGGCCAGTCTGGGCGGCCCGCCGCCTCTGACCCCGACCTCGCGCTATTCGCTTCAGGTCGAGACCGGTCTGGACCGTATCGCCCTGGCCGTCCACGAACAGGGACTGTCGGCCAATCAGCACGCGGCTCTGCGCGACCTGGCCCAGCGGTTCGCCGCCGCCGGGGCGGGCGTCATCGTGATCGAGGCCCCGGCCGGAGAAGACTCGGTGGCCGCCAAGACAGCCTTCGACACGCGCGCCGCCCTGGCGCAGATCGGCCTGGATCCGAACCGTCTTCGCGTCGTCAGCTATGCGGGGCCTGACCCCCGCGCGCCGGTTCTGGTCGGGTTCGAAACGGTCCAGGCCGCCGTGCCGCGCTGCGGCGCGGCGTGGGGTAATCTGAGCCGGACCGGAGACAATATGTCCGGTTCGAACTTCGGCTGCGCCGTCACTGCCAATCTGGCCGCCCAGATCGCCGATCCGCGCGACATCGCGGCGCCCCGCGCCCTGACGCCCCCCGAGGCGGGCCGGCGTTCGGTGGTCTTCGATCGCTATCGCCAAGGTCTGCCGACCGCCGCCCCGCAGGAACAAATGGTGCAGCGTTCACGTGTCTCGACGGCTGTGGAATAGGCCGTTGACCATGTCCGCCCCTCACCCTCTCGAACCTTTCGACGACGGCTTCGACGTCGATATGGACTTCTCCGAGGCAGCCGCCGCTTTTCCGGGCGACTCCGGGCGCTCCCCCTTGCAGTTCACCCCGCCGGCCTCTGCGGCTCAGCCCGTGATGCAGGCGCCGACCCAGAACACGAGCGCCCCCGGCTTCAATCCTGTCGGCGACCTGCTGGCACAGGCGCAATCGACTCTGGCGCCGACGACGGACGCGGGTCCTGCCCCGTCCAGTGCGGTCCCGTCCGCCCTGGCGCCTTCTGGCCTGGCTCCCGCCGGTCTCGCCGCCGTCGGATCCATCGGCGAAGTGTCGGTGCCGCGGATCGCCATCCATGTCTTCGCCGAACGCCAGGACACCCTGGCGGCGGCCGAGCGCGCCGCCCAGGACCGACGCCTGTCGCGCGCCACCACCCAGATCCGCATCGGCGGGATCATGGCCGCCGTCGAGACCTATCAGCACGAACCGACCCCGCCGCTGATCATCGTCGAATGTCTGAAGGACCCTCAGACCCTGCTGTGGGAAGTGGATCAGCTGGCCGAGGTCTGCGACGCCGGCACCAAGGTCGTCGTCGTGGGGCCGACCAACGACATCCTGCTGTTCCGCGAACTGATGCGTCGCGGGGTCAGCGAATATCTGGTGGGCCCGCTCCAGCCCCTGCAACTGATCGCGGCCATCGGCGGCCTGTTCAACGATCCGGCGCAACCGTTTGTCGGCCGGTCCATCGCCTTTGTCGGCGCGCGGGGCGGGGCCGGAGCCTCGGCCGTGGCGCACAACACCGCCTATGCGATCTCGGAGCGGATCGGGGCCAATACGGTCATCGTCGACTATGACCTGCCGTTCGGCACCGCCGGCCTGGACTTCAACCAGGATCCGCTGAGCGGCGTCGCCGACGCCCTGGGCCAGCCGGACCGGCTGGATTCGACCCTGCTGGACCGGATGATGGTCCGCTGCACCGACAAGCTCAGCCTGTTCGCGGCGCCCGCCACCCTGGACACCGACTGGGACATCTCGACCGAGGCCTTCGAGGAGGTGACGACGCGCATCCGCTCGACCGCGCCCTTCGTGGTCCTGGACCTGCCGCACCTTTGGTCGCCGTGGATGCGCCGCACCCTGATCAGCGCCGACGAGGTGGTGATCGTGGCGACGCCGGACCTGGCGGCCCTGCGCAACGCCAAGAACATGATGGACCTGATCCGTTCGGGCCGCCCGAACGACGCCCCGCCGCGCCTGGTGCTGAATCAGGTCGGGGTGCCCGGTCGTCCCGAGATCCCGGCCAAGGATTTCGGCGCCGCCCTGGGCGTTCATCCCAGCCTGATCATCCCCTTCGACGCCAAGACCTTCGGCGCCGCCGCCAACAACGGCCAGATGATCCTGGACGCCGGCGCCAAGACCAAGGCGGCCGAGGCCTTCCAGACCCTGGCCCAGATCGTGTCGCGTCGGGAAATCCCCGTCATCGCCGGACCCAAGGCCAAGCCCGGAAAGGCGGCTTCGACCGAGTCGAAATCCCTGTTCGCCTCCATGTTCAAGAAGCGCTGACGGGTGTTCGGCAAGCGCACAGGTCAGCCCGGCGTCGTTCCGGCTCCGATGCGTCCCGCCCCTGCGGGCGTCGCCGGCGCCGCGCCCGAGTTCGCCCCGCGACAGCCCGCGCCGGGCGTCCAGACCGAGGCCTTCGCCTTCGGCGGCGCGGCCGACCTCGAGCCCGCTGTCGAGGCCCTCGCCCCGGCCGCTTCGGGGCAGGCCCAGGCCCAGCCGGCCGCCAAGGCTGACCGCCTTGACGCCCTCGCGTCCCGCCCGACCCCCGAGGCCGCGGCCCCCGCCGCGCCGGGCGGCAAGCCCGCGCCCGGTCCCAAGGCCACGGCCGGGTTCGAACAACTGAAGAAGGCCCAGGCGGTCGCCGAGATCGTCCGGGAACAGAGCGACTATTATCACGCCACGAAGACCACCATCTTCAATGCGTTGATGAACACCATCGACCTGGCCCAGCTGGCCCAGCTGGACACCAAGGCGGCGTCGGAAGAGATCCGCGACATCGTCGCCGAACTGGTGGCGATCAAGAACGTCTCCATGTCGGTCGCCGAGCAGGAGCATCTGGTCCAGGACATCGTCAACGACGTCCTGGGCTACGGCCCGCTGGAGCCGCTGCTGGCCCGCGACGACATCGCCGACATCATGGTCAACGGCGCCGGCCGGGTCTTCATCGAGGTCGGGGGCAAGGTCCAGCTGACCAATGTGCGCTTCCGCGACAACGCCCAGCTGATGAACATCTGCCAGCGGATCGTGTCCCAGGTCGGCCGCCGCGTGGACGAGTCGAGCCCGATCTGCGACGCCCGCCTGCCGGACGGTTCGCGCGTCAACGTCATCGCCCCGCCCCTGGCGCTGGACGGGCCGACGCTGACGATCCGGAAGTTCAAGAAGGACAAGCTGACGATGAAGAATCTGGTGGAGTACGCCTCCATCAGCCCCGAGGGCGCACGCGTCCTGGGCGTCATCGGGGCCTCGCGATGCAATCTGGTCATTTCGGGCGGCACGGGCTCGGGCAAGACGACCTTGCTGAACACCCTGACGGCCTTCATCGACCCCACCGAACGGGTCATCACCTGCGAGGACGCGGCCGAACTGCAGCTGCAGCAGCCGCATGTGGTGCGTCTGGAGACGCGCCCGCCGAACCTCGAAGGCCAGGGCATGATCACCATGCGCGACCTGGTGAAGAACTGCCTGCGGATGCGTCCCGAACGGATCATCGTCGGCGAGGTGCGCGGACCCGAGGCCTTCGACCTGCTCCAGGCCATGAACACCGGCCACGACGGCTCCATGGGCACGCTGCACGCCAACTCCCCGCGCGAGGCCATCAGCCGGATGGAATCGATGATCACCATGGGCGGCTACGGCCTGCCGTCCAGGACCATCCGCGAGATGATCGTCGGCTCGGTCGACGTCATCATCCAGGCGGCGCGTCTGCGCGACGGCTCGCGCCGCATCACCCACATCACCGAGGTCGTCGGCCTGGAAGGCGATGTGATCGTCACCCAGGACCTGTTCGTCTACGACATCACCGGCGAGGACGAGAACGGCAAGATCATCGGCCGTCACCGGTCGACCGGCATCGCCCGTCCCCGCTTCTGGGACCGCGCCCGCTATTACGGCCTGGAGCGCGAACTGGCGGACGCCCTGGACGCGGCGGAGTAGGGACATGTTGCCGATCCTCGCCGCCGTTCTGGCCTTCATCACCATCGGCGGCCTGGGCTGGGTCTTCGTCGGCGGCGACGATTCGTCCGGCCAGGCGGTCAAACGGGCGCAGAACCTGGGCGAGGGAAAGCGCAACGCCGCCAAGGCGCGCAAGGCTGCGGCCGCCGCCAATACGCCCGAGGCGCGCCGCAAGCAGATCATGGTCCAGCTCCAGGAAGCCGAGCGCCGCGAGCGCAAGGCGCGCGCCAATATGGCGGCCAAGCTGAAACAGGCCGGACTGACGATCAGCGTCCGCACCTTCTACATCGTCAGCGGCGGGGTGGGCCTGATCGCCGCCGTCGCCGCCCTGGCCTTCGGCCTGCATGTCCTGATCGTTCTCGGCCTCGCGATCGTCGTCGGCCTGGGCCTGCCGCGCTGGATCGTCGGCTTCCTGGCCAAGGCGCGGATGAAGAAATTCTCGCTGGAGTTTCCCAATGCGGTGGACGTCATCGTTCGCGGCATCAAGTCGGGCCTGCCGGTCCACGAATGTTTCAAGATCATCGCCCGCGAAAGCCCCGCTCCCCTCGGCCCGGCGTTCAAGAAGCTCGTGGAGGCCCTGGGCGTCGGCATGACCCTGGAACAGGCGCTGGACAAGATGTTCGAACAGATGCCGACCCCGGAACTGAGGTTCTTCACCATCGTCATCGCCATCCAGCAGAAGACGGGCGGCAATCTGGCCGAGGCGCTCAGCAATCTGTCGACCGTGTTGCGCGCGCGCCGGATGATGCGCGAGAAGGTCAAGGCCCTGTCTTCGGAAGCCCTGGCGTCCGCAGGCATCATCGCCTCCCTGCCGCCGGCCGTCATGACGATGGTGATGTTCACCAGCCCCGGCTACATGATGGCCCTGTTCACCGACATCCGCGGCAACGCGCTGCTGCTCCTGGCGGGCGCACTGATGGGGACGGGGATCTTCGTCATGAAGCGCATGATCTCGTTCAAGATCTGAGGTCGGGACCGTGGACGCCTTCATTCGCTTCATCACCGACCCGCAGAACCTGCTCAGCCTCGGCGTGGGCGTGCTCGTCTTCGCCACCGTCCTGACCCTGCTGTCGTCGATGACGGGCGGGGTGAAGCTGGACCAGCGGATGAAGGCGGTGTCGGAACGCCGCGACGAACTCAAGCGCCGCTCCCGGGCCGCCATCCACACGGGGCCGGGCGGATTGCGCCACACGGACGATGAGGGGTTCAAGAAGCGGGTCGTGGACCGGCTGAACCTGACCAAGCTGCTGGAGGATCCCAAGGTCGCCGACCAGATGGCCCAGGCCGGCTATCGCGGCCCGCGCCCCCTGACCACCTTCTACTTCTTCCGCTTCGCCTCGCCCTTCATCTTCCTGATGGTGGTCGCCTTCTACATGTTCGTGATCAAGGTCGTGGACTGGCCCACGATGCAGAAGATCACCGCCTGCGTGGCCGCCGCCGTCGCGGGCTTCTATGCGCCCAACCTGTTTCTGACCAATCGGATCACCAAGCGCCGCACCTCGATCATGCAGGCCTTCCCCGACGCCCTCGACCTGTTGCTGATCTGCGTCGAGGCAGGGATGTCGATCGAGGCGGCGATCGCCAAGGTCAGCCAGGAGATCGGCACATCGTCCATCGAACTGGCCGAGGAGCTGTCCCTGCTGTCCGCCGAACTCAGCTATCTGCCGGACCGGCGCATGGCTTACGAGAACCTCGGCAAGCGGACCAACCATCCCGGCGTCAAATCCGTCGCCGTCGCCATGACCCAGGCCGAGACCTACGGCACGCCCCTGTCCTCGGCCCTGCGGGTGATGGCCAAGGAAAACCGTGACCTGCGGCTGTCGGCGGCGGAGAAGAAGGCGGCCGCCCTGCCGGCTCAGCTGACCGTGCCGATGATCCTGTTCTTCCTGCCGGTCCTGTTCATCGTCATCCTGGGTCCGGCGATCCTGAACATCATGGACACGATGGCCAAGGGCTGATCCGGCGGCGTTTCAGGCCTCGGCTGCGGCCTTGAGATTGTCGACGATGGCCTGATGCGCGTCGCGCAGGGCGATCCGGTGCTTGTCGTGGAACAGCTCGCCCCTCAGGCCCGCGAACTTGTGCGCCGACGAGACGATGCAGCTGCCCTTTTCCAGCTCCTCGATGTCGATGTAGCGCAGGGTGCGGAACAGGAAGCCCCGGTTCTCGGTCCAGACCAGCCGCACATAGGGCCGCCAGTCGGCGATGCGGGCCACGACCGCGCGCTCCGGCTGACCGGGAAAGGCCTCGGTCAGGGTCAACTGGCCGCCGAAGGCGATGGCGCCCGAGACCTCGGTCTCGTGCGGATTCCATTCGTTCCAGCGCGACAGGTCGGAGACCAGCTCCCAGATCCGGTCGGAGGTCGCCCGCACGCCGGCGCGTTTCTCGATCTTGGTGTCGTCCATGCCGCCGATCTGGCACGACTGGGCGGCGGAAGAAAGACGTCTCAGTCGGGCGTGACCACCTTCAGCCGCCGCCCGTCGTCCAGCCCCAGCCGCGTCTTGACCTCGAACAGGTCGGCGCCGGCCGGGATGATCAGCAGTTTCTTGGGATGGGCGGCGTTGACCGCCACCACCCCGTCCTTGGGGCAGATGTCGAAACAGTCGGTCCCCGCCACGGTCAGTTCGCCCTTGCGCCCCTTCTTGCCCTTCTTCAGGTGCAGATATTTCCGCAGGGCCTTCTTCAGCGTCAGATCGCCGTCCGGCCCGAAGCCGCCGTCCAGCTTCTTGGAGCATTTGCGGCACACCAGCACGACGTCGCGCCACTCGGTCGTCGTGCTCTTGATCGGCTTGGCCATGATTCGAGTTTCGCCGAGCGATGGTCGTTGCACAAGCGGCCCCGGCGCCCTCATCCTGCGGCTTCTCCGATTTTACGGGATATCCACATGCGTCGCCTGTTCGCCGTCTCCACCCTGGCGCTGCTGCTCGCGGCCGGTTCCACCCAGGCCCAGGCCGTCGATGCGGCCAGCGTGGACGACGCCGTCCAGCGCGTGACGCCCCGGGTGGTCGACTGGCGCCGCGACTTCCACCAGCATCCCGAACTGGGCTTCGCCGAGACCCGCTCGGCCGCCGTCATCGCCGATCATCTCCGGTCCCTGGGGCTGGAGGTCCGCACCGGGGTCGGCAAGACCGGGGTGGTCGGCGTCCTGCACGGCGCCCGTCCCGGCCGGGTCGTGGCCCTGCGCGCCGACATGGACGCCCTGCCGGTGCAGGAGGCGACGGGCCTGGCCTTCGCCTCCACCGCCACCGGCACATACATGGGCAATACGGTTCCCGTGGCCCACGCCTGCGGCCACGACATGCACATGGCGATGTTGATGGGCGCGGCCGAAGTCCTGGCCGGAATGAAGGACCAGATCGCCGGCACGGTGGTCTTCGTCTTCCAGCCGGCGGAAGAAGGCGCCCCTCCCGGCGAGCCCAAGGGCGGCGCCGCCCTGATGATCGCCGAGGGCGCGCTGAACGATCCCAAGCCCGAGGCCATCTTCGGCCTGCACGTCGTGCCCGGCCGTCCGGGCAGCGTCTTCTACCGCCCCGAGGGCTTCATGGCCGCCTCCGACCGGGTCGATATCGTGCTGAGGGGCAAACAGACCCACGGCGCCTGGCCCTGGCGCGGCGTGGACGTGATCGCGGTGGCCGGTCAGGTGATCGAGACGGTCAACATCCTGACCGCCCGCACGGTCGATCCGACCACCACCCCGACGGTCTTCACCATCGCCACCGTGGACGCCGGCGTCCGCTATAATATCATCCCCGACAGCGCGACCCTGTCGGGCACCCTGCGCACCTTCGACGTCGCCCAGCGCGACGCCCTGGTCGCCCGCGCCGAGACCGCCATCGACCACGTCGCCGCCGCCTATGGCGCCACCGCCGAGTTCGGCGTCAGACAGAACGCCGCCCTGGTCTTCAACGACCCCGGCCTGTCCGCCTGGCTGGCCCCGGTCCTGACCGAGGCGGCCGGCGCTGGCAACGTCAACCCCGCCACGCCCCCGACCACGGTGGCCGAGGACTTCAGCTATTTCCAGCAGGCCATCCCCGGCGTCTTCTACCACCTGGGAGCCAGTCCCGACGGCGTGGACCCCGCCCAGTCCGCGCCGAACCATTCGCCGGAGTTCTCACCGAACGAGAAGGTCCTGCCGCTGGGGGTGAAGACGCACGTACTGACGGCGCTGCGGTTTTTGGAGCGCAGGTAAAGACTGGGTGCTGGCCGAGATGCCCTTGCAGAGACCAAATCTGGCGGCCCAAGCGTGACTGTTGAGTGAGAATGTTTACAAACGAAATACGATGTAATACAAACTTCGCATGGCTTCCCTGACCACCCCTCTCAGCGTCCGGCTTTCTGAGGACGACACCAGCTTTCTTTCGAAGCTGGAGATCGACGGCGCGGTGACGGCCAGCGACAAGATTCGCGGTCTGATCCGGCAGGCGCGACAAAGAGCCGAGCCGCTCGATTCCTTTCCCGCGGCCCTGGCGGTCAGTCACGATCACATGGCCGCGACGGTCCGTGCGGTCCGCATCATCGAGCAGGATTTGGACCGTCACTCAGACGTCGCGGCGGGGTTGGTGAACATCGCCGAGGAATTCCTCGCCCTGGCCCTGACCGCCCCGCGCCCCGGCTCAACGGGCGTTTCGGACGAGCTTGTCCGGCACGAGGCGCGTCTGGTGGACTGCGCGACCCGGATGACCGATCAGCTGTTGCGCTGGGCCCTGACGCCCACTGCTCCGGCCTATGACCCTGCCGTCATCTCTCGCCGACTCGCCGAGTCGGCCGAACTGATGCGGCTTGTTTCTGCGGCCCTGGCCGCGCGCTAACGGAAGGATCAAGAGCATGGCGGATACACTTAGCGCTCGCGTCGGCCGAATCGTCTCGGGCAGTGCGCACGCGCTGATCGATACGATCGAGGGCGCCATGCCGGACGCTATCGTCCAGCAGACCCTGCGTGAAATCGACAAGGCGGTGGACGATGTTCGCGCCGAACTAGGCCGCACCATCGCCGGCAAACATCTGGCCAACAAACGGCTGACTGAACAGAGCAGCCGTCACGAGGAGTTGGCGGGCCAGATCGAACTGGCGCTGCGTGAAAGCCGCGAGGACCTGGCCCGCGCGGCGGTCGAGCATCAACTCGACGTCGAAGCCCAGGTCCCCGTCCTGGAGGCCACGGTGGCTGACGCCGGCAAGCGCGAGATCGAGCTGGAAGGCTATGTCGCCGCCCTTCTCGCCAAGCGCCGAGAGATGGAGGAAGCCTTCCAGTCCATGCTTCTGGCCAGGGCGCGCGGCGCCGAGGACGCAGGTGCGGCCACGGGCGGGGTGGGCTCCGACGGCAAGCCCAGCGTGATCCGCCGCGTCGAGAACGCGACCGGCGCCTTCGACCGGCTGATGGCTCGCGAAGGGGCGCCGCCCCTGGGGGGCGTTGACCGCGAGCAGGGCGCCAAGCTGGCGGAACTGGACGGTCTGGCGCGCCGGAACCGCGTCGAGGAACGTCTGGCCGCCATCAAGGCGCGCACCGGCGACAAGGGCTGACGCCGCCGATGTGGGGGTTTCTTTTTTCGCCGGACAATGTGCCCTTTGTCGCGGCCCTCGTTCTGATGATGCTCATCGGCGTGGTCGAGGCCCTCGGTTTCGGCGGCGGCCTGGCGGCCGGCGATGGGCTCGACGGGGTGGACGCGGACGTCAATGTCGAGACCCCCTCGCTTCTGTCCTGGCTGAATGTCGGGCGGCTGCCGCTGCTGATGTTGATCGTCGTCTTCCTGTTCGCCTTTGGCATGACGGGGCTGATCGGCCAGAGGATCGTCGCCGCAATCGTCGGCCAACCCGCCCCTTGGTTTCTCGCGGCCCCGCTGGCCTTCGCGGTCGGCCTGCCGGTGACGCGAGTCTTCGGTCGCGGCGTCGCCAAGATCATGCCGCGTGACGAGACCTCGGCGGTTTCGCGCGACAGTCTCGTCGGGCGGGTGGCGGTCATTGTCACCGGCGAGTCGCGCCACGCCAGTGCGGCCCAGGCCCGGGTCCGCGACGAGCACGGCCAGGTCCACTACGTCATGGTCGAGCCCGACAACGCTACAGACGTCTTCGCCCAGGGTAGCAGCGTGCTGTTGGTCCGGCATGCGGGGGCCAAATACTTCGCCATTCACAACACCAGCGCGTCGCTGCTCGACGCGTCTGTCTGACGACTTTTCAAGTTTAGGGGCCCTTCAAATGAACTCGCTCATAGAGATCGCCATTCTGTCCGGTGCAGGGCTTGTCGCCCTGTTGATCCTGGGCCTGATCTTCGCTCGCCTGTACAAGCGTGCGTCCAAGGAGACAGCCTTCGTTCGCACCGGCTTCGGCGGCGAGAAGGTCGTCATGAACGGCGGCGCTCTGGTTTTGCCGGTCCTGCACGAGACCATTCAGGTCAATATGAACACCCTGCGTCTGGCGGTTCAGCGCAGCAATGAACAGGCGCTGATCACCAAGGACCGCATGCGTGTCGATGTGCTGGCCGAGTTCTATGTCCGGGTTCAACCCAGCGCCGACGCCATCGCCTCGGCCGCCCAGACCCTGGGCCTGCGGACGATGCACCCCGAACAATTGAAGGACCTGGTCGAGGGCAAGTTCGTCGACGCCCTACGCTCGGTCGCGGCCGAGCTGACGATGACGGAGCTGCACGAGCAGCGCACCCACTTCGTCCAGAAGGTGCAGCAGGTCTCGTCCGAGGACCTGCTGAAGAACGGTCTCGAGCTTGAGACTGTCTCGCTGACCGGCCTCGACCAGACCGCGATGGAGCATTTCAATCCATCCAACGCCTTCGACGCCGAGGGCCTGACGCGGCTGACCGAAGAGATCGAACTGCGCAAGAAGCTGCGCAACGATATCGAACAGGACACCCAGGTCCAGATCCGCACCAAGAACCTTGAGGCCCAGCGCCGTACGCTGGAGATCCAGCGCGACGAAGAATACGCTCAGCTGGAACAGGAGCGCGAGCTCGCCAACCGTCGGGCCGAGCAGGGCGCGGACGTGGCCCGCCAGGAGGCCGAGAAGGCGCGCGAGGCCGAGGCCGCCAAGATCACTTCCCAGCAGCAGATCGAGCAGGCGAGGATCGAGGCCGAGCGTCTCGTCGCCCAGCAACGCATCGCCATGGAACAGGAAGTGGCCGAGCGCGAAATCTCCAAGGCCCGCGCCGTCGAGACCCAGGACATCGAGAAGGCCAAGGCGATCGAACTGTCCGAGCAGGATCGCGACATCGCCGTCGCCGAGAAGTCCCGCGCCCAGTCCGAAGCCAAGGCCGAGGCCGACAAGGCGCTGGCGCTCGCCGTCCAGGCCGAAGAGCAGGTCAAGACGATGCGAGACCGTGAGGCCGCCGATCGTCAGAAGATCATCGAACTGATCGAGGCGACCAAGGAGGCCGAGCGCGAAGCCATCACCGTCCGCGTCGCCGCCGAGGCCGAGAAGATCGCCGCCGCCGACCAGGCCGAAGCCCTGCGTGAACAGGCGCGCGGTCAGGCCGACAAGACCACGATCGAGGCAGAGGCCCAGGCCAAGGCCGTGCGCGCGGCCGCCGAGGCGGCGCGGGTCCACTACGAGGTCGAGGCCGCCGGCCAGCAAGCCTTGAATACGGCGGCGAATCTGCTGTCTGCCGAACAGGTCGCGATGCAGATACGCATCAAGCTGATCGAGAACCTGGACCGTATCATCGCCGAGTCCGTCAAGCCGATGGAGAGCATCGACTCCATCAAGATCGTCCAGGTCGAAGGCCTGAACGGCGGCGGCGCTTCGGCCGGCGCGGGCGCCGGCGGCTCGCACGACGGCAACCTGTCGGAGCAGGTCGTCAGCAGCGCCCTGCGCTATCGCGCCCAGGCCCCGCTGGTCGATCAGCTAATGGCCGAGGTGGGCCTGTCTGGAGCTGATCTGAAGGGATTGACAGGCGCACTACGGACGCCGGAGGCTCCGGCGCCGCAAAGCGACACCCACGCAGACGAAGGCGCCCCCGCGCCGGCGAAGAAGAAGCGACCGGACGCCGCCCAGGCGGACTAGGTCTCGGCGGGACGAGCAGGCTTGGCCTGTTCGTCCCTTGGCTGTAGCAGGGGATTGAGTCTATTTCCCCAGCCTCACAGCCGTTCGAACACCGTCTCGATCACCCGCCGATAGACCGCCGTCAGGGTCTCCAGCTCCGCCGTCGGCACCCGTTCGTCGATCTGGTGCATGGTCTGGCCGACCAGGCCCAGCTCCAGCACCGGGCACAGGGCGCGGATGAAGCGGGCGTCGGAGGTGCCGCCGGTGGTCGAGGCTTCGGGGCGGTGCCCCAGCACGGCCTCGACCGCGTCCTGCACCGCCGCGACGAAGACGCCGGGTTCGGTCAGGAAGGCCTCGCCCGAACACAGGTGGTCCAGGCTGATCTGCAGCCCGGTCTCGGCCTGCATGGCCCCGGCCTCGCGGTTCAGCCAGTCGATCAGGCCGTCGCCGGTATGGCTGGGGTTGAAGCGGATGTTCAGCCGCGCCTTCGCCTCGGCCGGGATGATGTTGGTGGCCGGATTGCCGATGTCGATCGTAGTGATCTCCAGGTTCGACGGGGGGAAACCTTCGTATCCGTCGTCCAGCACATGGTCGTTCAGCCGGCTCATCAGCCGGGCGATGACCGGGGCCGGATTGGCCGCCCGTTCCGGATAGGCGACGTGGCCCTGTTTGCCCGTGACCGTGATCCAGGTGTTCAGCGAGCCGCGCCGCCCGACCTTGATCATGTCGCCCAGGTGCTGCGACGACGAGGGTTCGCCCACGATACAGGCGTCGATCACCTCGCCCTCGGCCGCCAGGGTCTCGACCACCCGTTTGGTGCCGTGCAGCGCCGGGCCTTCCTCGTCCCCGGTGATCAGGAAGGAGAGGGAGCCTTCGACCTCCCCCTCGGCCAGCACCTGGGACACGGCGGCGACCCAGGCGGCGATCCCGCCCTTCATGTCCACCGCGCCCCGGCCGTACAGGACGCCGTCCCTGACCTCGGCGGTGAAGGGTTGCGACGACCACTGTTCCGACGGCCCGGTCGGCACCACGTCCGTATGGCCGGCGAAGCACAGGTTGGGCGAGGCGGTTCCGCGCCGGGCGTACAGGTTCTCGATCCGCGCATGGACCCCTTCGCCCCCCGGCCCCTCGAAGGCCAGGCGGCGGCAGTGGAAGCCGAGGGCCGTCAGATGGCGTTCCAGCACATCCATGGCCCCCTCGTCGGCGGGGGTGACCGAGGGAATACGGATCAGGTCGCGGGTCAGTTCGACAGGATCGATCACAGGAGTTGATGCGCGGCTCATGCGCCTATGCTTTACGGACATCGCGTCACGGCGAGAAGGCCCATGCCCAAGATCGACATCGACGCCGCGCCCCGGGGCGACGGCACGACCTATCCGGATGAATTCGCCGGCCCCTGTCTGTCGCGCCGCCGCTGGAAGCTGGGCGATGCGGCGGGCCTCAGCCAGTTCGGCGTCAACCTGTTGCGCCTGCCCGACGGCGCCTGGTCCAGCCAGCGCCACTGGCACGAAGCCGAGGACGAGTTCGTCATGGTGGTGGAGGGCGAGGTCGTCCTGATCGAGGACGACGGCGAGACGGTGCTTCGCGCCGGCGACTGCGCCGGCTTCAAGGCCGGCGTTCCGAACGGCCACAGGATCGAGAACCGATCCGGCCATGAGGCGGTTCTGCTGGAGGTCGGCACGCGCAGCCCGACCGTCACCCCTTGCGACTACCCCGATATCGACATGGTCCTGCCTGCGGGCGCGGACCGATACTTCCACCGCGACGGTTCGCCCTATCCGAAACAGCCCAGACGCACGTGACCACAGACTCTACCGACACCGCCCCTGCCGAAGGCCCCGACAGTCCGTGGGGCATCCGCGATTTCCGCCTGTTGTGGTTCGGCCGCGTGGTCGCCGTGCTGGCGATCCAGATCCAGTCCTCGGCCCTGTTGTGGCAGGTCTATGAGATCGCCCGGCGCGACCATCCGATCGAGGAGGCCAGCCTGTATCTGGGCCTGGTCGGCCTGTGTCAGTTCCTGCCGCTGCTGGCCTTCACCCTGCCGGCGGGAGCCATGGCCGACCGCCGCGACAGGAAGCGCACCGTCTGGATCTCCATCCTGGTCGAGGCGGCCTGCGCCGGGTCGTTCCTGGCCATGGCGCTTCACGGAAACCCGCCCCTGTGGGGTCTGCTGGCGGTGGCGGCCCTGTTCGGCGCGGCGCGGGCCTTCCTGGCGCCGGCCAGCCAGGCCTTCCTGCCGATGGTGGTGGGGCGTAAGGCCCTGCCGCCCGCCATCGCGGCCCAGTCCATCGCCTTCCAGACCGGGGCCATCGCCGGTCCGGCCCTGGGCGGGGTGATCGTGGGCGTCAATGTGCCCCTGGCCTATGCCGTGTCCCTGGGCATGTTCCTGCTGGCGGTGGCGGCCTTCATCCTGATCCGCACCAGCGGCAAGCCCGCGCCCCAGGCCAATCCCCTGTCGCCGATCGACTCGGTCAAGGAGGGGCTGGCCTATGTGTGGAAGACCAAGATCGTCCTGGGCGCCATCTCCCTGGACCTGGTCGTGGTCCTGCTGGCGGGCGTCGCGCTTCTGACGCCGATCTTCGCCCGCGACATCCTTCATGTCGGTCCGCAAGGCTTCGGCCTGCTACGCGCGGCCTTCGGGGTGGGGGCCATGGGCATGGCCATCTATCTGAGCCGCTTCCCGATCCGGCGGAACGGCGGGCGCTGGATGTTCTCGGCCGTGGCGGTGTTCGGCATCTGCACCCTGACCTTCGGCCTGTCCAGGATCGTCTGGCTGTCCGGCCTGGCCCTGCTGATCGGCGGGGCGGCGGACATGATCAGCGTCAACGTCCGCCAGACCCTGATCCAGCTGGCCACGCCCGATCATATGCGCGGTCGGGTCTCGTCCGTGTCGATGCTGTTCATCGGCGCCTCGAACGAACTGGGCGAGGCCTATTCCGGCGTCATGGTCCGCATCCTGGGCGCGGTCGGGGCGGCGGTGTTCGGCGGCGTCGGAGCGCTGGCGGCGACGGGGGCGTGGTCGGCGATGTTCCCGGGGCTGAGGAAGGCGAACAAGCTGACGTGAGGTCTCCGTCTCTCCCTCCCCCTGCGGGGGAGGGGCGTCGCGTAGTGACGGGGTGGGGGCGGCCAGGCGACGACGCACGGACTTGATCGGGCGAGGTCTGCGACGCGTCGCCCGGCCCGCCCCGCCCGGCTTCGCCTGCGGCTCAGCCCCCCTCCCCCGCAGGGGGAGGGAGAGGCCTGTGGCTCACCACGCCCTGAAATGCTTCGACAGTTTCAGGCCCTGGTTCTGATAGTGGCTGCCGCTCTCGCCATACAGGCGGCTGGGACGTTCGGTCAGGGGTTCGTAGACCAGGCGGGCGACGATCTGGCCGTGTTCCAGCAGGAAGGGCGTATCGTGGGTGCGGACCTCCAGCACCCCCTTGGACCCCGCGCCGTGCGCCTCGTCCGTGCCGAAGCCGGGGTCGAAGAAGCCGGCGTAGTGGACGCGGAACTCGCCGACCGACGGGTCGATGGGGGTCATTTCGGCGGCCTGGTCGACCGGGATCTCGACGTCGTCGGACGAGGCCAGGATGTAGAACTCGCCGGGATCGAGCAGCAGTTCGCCACGCCGCAGCGTCAGCGGCTCCCAGAAATCGCGCGGGTCGTGGCCGTCGATATGGTCCAGATCGACCACCCCCGCATGGCGACGGCCGCGGAAGCCGACGATGTCGCCGCCTTGCAGATCGACGCCGACGCTGCGGGTCTCCAGCTTGGGCGGATCGCCGGCCTTGAGCCGCAGCTGGTTCAGCCGGGTGCCGGGCCGCACCAGGATGGAGAAGGTCTGGGGCGCGACCTCCATATAGAGGGGGCCGTCATAGCCCTCGGCCACATCGTCGAAACTGGCGCCCTGATCGGTCAGCAGGCGCACGAAGACATCGACGCGGCCGGTTGAGGACTTGGGATTGGCGCGCGCGATCAGACCCTTGGGCAGTTTGAGCCGCTCTTGAAGGCGCACGATATAGACGCAGCCCTTCTCCAGCACGACGCCGGCGTCGGTGATCTCGATGGCGTGCATGGCCACATCGGCGATCCGTTCCTCGACCTTGCGCCGGCCGGGCAGGAAGGAGGCGCGCACGCGCCAGGCTTGGTCCGACAGCCGCAGGTCCAGGCTGGCCGGCTGGACCTGATCGGGATCGAACGGGGTGTCCGACGTGATGGCGCCCGTGGCGATCAGCGTCTCGATGGACTGGGCGGGCAGGATGCCGGGACGGGGCGCTTGGAAGGAGCTCATGGCGTCTGTCTCACACGGTTTTCGCGGCTTGTCTCCAAGTCGCGCTTGCAGCCCGCGCGCGGCGGGGCGAGCATATAGCCCATGCACGATGGTCCTGCCTATACCGCCGAAACGAACGGCATCCTGATCCGGGTCCGGCCCAGCTATCTGGCGGGCCAGTCGGACCCCGACGAGGGCCGCTGGGTCTGGGCCTATCAGGTCGAGATCGTGAATCTGAGCGGATCGACGGTGCAGCTGATGGCGCGCCGCTGGACCATCACCGACGGTCACGGCCATGTCGAAGAGGTGCGCGGCCCCGGCGTGGTGGGCGAACAGCCGGTGATCGAGCCGGGCGCCAGCTACGCCTACGCCTCGGGCTGCCCGCTGCCGACTGACAGCGGGTCGATGGTCGGCGCCTATTATATGACGGACGCGGACGGCCGCAGCTTCGAGGCCGAGATCCCGGCCTTTTCGCTGGATACGCCGGATGCGCGACGGGTGTTGAACTGAGGTCTATATAGTTTACGATTCAGCGGGATATTTCCGCCGCAGCAGGCGCACTCTCGCTCTGCGAACGGGCGGCGCCAGGGAGATGGCGACGCCGACGAGACTGGCGGCCAGCCCGACAAATCCTGAGACCATAAGGTCGTGCGTCAAGCCAAGCGCGGCGGGAAATCCAAGCGCGGCCGGAAGGGCGGCTGCAACGACGATGACGCGGTCCGGTATGCTCATGACGCCAACCTGCCGTCGTCCGCTGAAGAACTCGCTAACGTCCGCCTGTGGCTCTCTACAACCAGTTGGGACGTTTCTGATGGAAGCACCGCAACCAAGGCGGATGGGGCTGCGTCAACCCGGATGAACCGCAGCCCCGCCCCCTGAAGTCTCGCCGGCCGCTTGCGCAGGCCGGCGAGGGGGAAGTCGGCTCCCTAAAGAGCATCTCTTTGTGGCGCTATGTTCGCGACGCGGTCGCCCACGGCTTGAGCGCATTCGTGTGCTCCCGCGCGAAGCGCCGCGCTCAAGTAGCGCGAAGCGCGATAGCGCCCTTAGATGTAGCGCCGCAGGCTGCGGGCCAGGTCCGAACCGCTTTCCTTGGCGCCGCGACGGACTTGCGGCTGGTAGGCGACGCGGGCGTGTTCGACGCAATAGACGCCTTCCGAGGCGCGGCGGCCGCAGAAGCTGAACTCGCGCGAGGACGGGTCGCCGATCGGCCATTTGCACATATGCGCGCCCAGGGTCATGACCGTGGCCGTGCCCGGCAGGTCCGGGATCGGGGCGGCCGGGGGCGTCGGCGGGACCGGCTTGGACGAGACGGCTTCCAGGCGGCGCGGAGCCGAAGCCTGGGGCGCCTGGGCCGGGGTCGCGGCCGGAGCGGCCGGACGCGGGCGGGTGGTGCGGAAGCTGGTCGCGGTGCGCGCCGGCTGCGACGGGGCGGCCCGGCCCGACAGGCCCAGACGGTGCACCTTGCCGATCACGGCGTTGCGGGTGACCCCGCCGCCCAATTGTTTGGCGATCTGGCTCGCGGACTGGCCCTCGAGCCAGAGCTTCTTCAGCGCGCCTACGCGGTCGTCGGTCCAGCCTGCGGTCATGCCACCCTCAGCGAGTTTGGATTCAATATCTAGGTCCAGGCTCCCCCTCCGGGGTCTTGACCTACCACTAATCGTAAACCAGCCATTAAGAGACGCAAGATGTGCGAATCAACCGTCCACAGAAACCAGATATTGAATCTTCGTTAAGGTTAAGACGGGTTCGTCAGGCGTGACGCGTGAATCGTGAGTCAGCGAAGGTCACGATTCACCAGTCACGAGTCACCCCGACCTTGCGAAGCCAGGCCTCAGAGCGCATCTGGCGGCCATGACCGAGACCGCGCCGAACCTGATCTCCACCCGCCCCGCCGGCCTGCCGCAGCCGCGGCGTTATCCGGGGGTCAACTGGATCGGGGTGCAGACCCTGTATCTGCGCGAGGTGCGGCGGTTCTGGAAGGTGGGGGCCCAGACGGTGGCGGCGCCGGTGGTGACGACCCTGCTCTATATGCTGGTCTTCGTGGTCGCGCTTCAGGGCGCCCGGCCGCCGCTGCACGGCACGCCCTTCGCCCTGTTCGTGGCGCCCGGCCTGATCATGATGGCGGTGCTGAACAACGCCTTCGCCAACGCCTCGTCCAGCCTGATCCAGGCCAAGATCATGGGCACGGCCACCGACTTCCTGACCCCGCCGCTCAGCCCGCTGGAACTGACGATGGGCTTCACCCTGGGCGCCGCGACGCGCGGGGCGGTGGTCGGTCTGGTCACGGCCCTGTGCGTCCTGCCATTCGCGCCGCTCGGCGTGGCCAATATCTTCGCCATCGTCTGGTTCGCCCTGGCCGCCAGTTTCATCATGGGCATGACCGGGATTCTGGCGGGCCTTTGGAGCGAGAAGTTCGACCATCTGTCGGCGGTCCAGAACTTCATCGTCATGCCCATGACCTTCCTGTCGGGCACCTTCTATCTGGTCGACAACCTGCCCGAGCCGTTCCGCTCGTTCAGCCGCTACAATCCCTTCTTCTATCTGATCGACGGCTTCCGCTACGGCTTCATCGGCCATGCCGAGAGCAACCTGACGGTCGGCGTGATCGGTTCGGCCGTGCTGATGGTCGTCATGGGAGTCGTCTGCTGGCTGGTGTTCCGCTCGGGCTGGCGTCTGAAGAGCTAGCGCGCCGGAAGCAGCCCCGCCATGGCGTCCAGATAGGCGACGAAGGCGGTCCGGCCCTCTTCGGTCAGCCGGGCCTCGGTCAGGGGCTTGCGGCCGACAAAGCTCTTGGTCACGGCGACGAAGCCCGCCTCCTCCAGCTTTCGCAGATGGACCGACAGATTGCCGTCGGTCGTCTGCAACCGGGCCTTCAGCGTGTTGAAATCCGCCGCCTCGGCCCCGGACAGATAGGCCATGATCCCCAGCCGGATCCGCCCGTGGATCACCTCGTCGATCCGGCTGATATCGAAATCATCCGCCATCAGACGATCTCCGACGGTTCCTGCCGCATCAGGATCAGGCCGGGAACAAAGGCGACGGCGAAGATCACCACGGTGAAGACCAGGTACATGGCCATGTCGCCGGCGAACCACCCCATCACCACAGCGCCGATGTAGGACAGGATCCCCGTCATCGTCATCCAGCGCACGCACGTCATGGCGCCCGCGATTATCCAGGCCGAGCCATAGGCCACGAAGACGATGGTCGGCATGGCCATCATCACCGACCAATCGCCAGACTTAAGCCCCATGGCCATAAACCCCATCCAGGTGGCGAAGATCCCATATCCAACCGCCGACCAGGCAGAGCCGACCGCGCGATTGCCCGACGAGTTGAAGCCCGGCTTGCCCTTCATCCGACCGATCAGAACCGCCAGGGCCGCGCCGAACACGAGGCCGGATCCGATCCAGAGCCAGACCGGCGCCCAGGGCGAGACGTCGATCACGTCGGTGAGCAGAGCCCACTGAGCCAGATTGGCCGCCCCGAAAATAACCGCGGCCGTCACCAGCACCGGCCCCGCCAGCAACGGCGCGTGCCGCCCCTCCTGGGCCAGGGCCCGCATATAGGCGATGTCGTCCTGGATAGCTTGTGTGTCTCGCGTCATGGAGCCCTCCTCCTGAAATCCGATGATCACAGGATGCACAATGCACTTTGACTTGTAAAGTTCTTTTTCGGTCTAGCGTTTTCAGGATCGGCGACGAGCCTTTCGCACCGCCAGGCGGATCGCGATCGAAACGCGAATAACCGCAAGAAGCATGTTCATTCCGTAGAGCCAGCAGAACGCCAGTGCGGCAAACGCCAAACCGCGCGCAATCCCTTCAGCCGCCGCGCCGACCGCCAAGAACATCAGAGCGCCCAACAGGCAGAACATCATCGCATTGAAGCTGCGCAGGTTATAATGGAGGCGCCGCCCCTTCGCGCTCTGGCTGATCCAGAAGCGCCCCCGATCCAGCATGATCATCGCTCGCCAGTTCCTGCCGATTAAGCCGGCGCCCGGCGCCGTGAACGACAGATTTTCAGGGCCGCGCCGCGCAATGAACATGCCTTGACGGATCAACAGACGCTCGACCTCCGCAAGCACGGCCTCATTAGCCGTCGTTGGAGCCACCGACACGGTCCCCCGGAGTCGCCAGAGAAAGTCGAAGATCATGAACTTTCCTCCCGATCTCCAAGGCGTGCCGTGACCCGCGCTGAACGGCCGTCATAGCCTGCCTCCTCCCCGCAAAGGCGGGGAGGAGGCAGGCGGCGATCACCGGAACGGCGGCTCGTCGAAGGCACGGAGTTTGCGCGAATGCAGGCGCGAACCCTCGTTGCGCATCAGGTCCACCGCCTGAATGCCGATCTGGAGGTGTTCCGAGATCGAGCCTTCGTAGAAGCGGTTGGCCTGGCCCGGCAGTTTGATCTCTCCGTGCAGCGGCTTGTCCGAGACGCACAGCAGGGTGCCGTAGGGGACGCGGAACCGGTAGCCCTGGGCGGCGATGGTGGCGCTTTCCATATCGATGGCGACGGCGCGGCTCTGGTTGAAGCGCAGGGCCGACTTGGAATAGCGCAGCTCCCAGTTCCGGTCGTCGGTGGTGACTACCGTGCCGGTGCGCAGGCGCAGCTTGACCTCGTCGCCGGGCATGCCGCTGACCGACTTGGTCGCATCGTACAGGGCGCGCTGGACCTCGGCGATCGAGGGGATCGGAATGTCCGGCGGAAGGACCGCGTCCAGCACATGGTCGTCGCGCAGATAGGCGTGGGCCAGCACATAGTCGCCGATGGTCTGGCTGGCGCGCAGGCCGCCGCAATGCCCGATCATCAGCCAGACATGCGGGCGGGTGACGGCGAGGTGGTCGGTGATGGTCTTGGCGTTGGACGGGCCGACGCCGATATTGACCAGGGTCACGCCCTTATGGCCCGGCGCGGTCAGGTGATAGGCCGGCATCTGGTGCTTCTTCCAGGCCGTGTCGCTGATCGAGGCCTCGGGATTGGGCGTGTCGCGCGTGATCACCACCCCGCCGGCGCAGGACAGGGTCTCATACGGCGTGCCCGGCGTCTGAAGCTGCTCGATGGCCCAGCGCACGAACTCGTCGACGTAGCGATTATAGTTGGTGAACAGGACATAGGACTGGACATCGTCCACCGCCGTGCCGGTGTAGTGCCGCAGCCGCGCCAGCGAGAAGTCGGTCCTCAACCCGTCGAAATGAGACAGGGGGAAGTCGCCGCCCATGTCGAACAGGCCGTCGGCGATCTCGTCGCCGATATGGGCCAGGTCCGTGGTCGGGAACCAGCGCGCCAGGGCCGCCGTCATCGACCGGTCCAGCGCCACCTCGAGACCGTCGGTCACATAGGGGAAGGGGATTTCCTGCTTCGAGATCCCGACCTCGAAGGTCGCGGCGTACTCCTGCTCCAGCAGGCCCAGCTGTTCGGTCAGATAGGGGCGGAACAGGTCCGGCCGCGTGATCGTGGTGGCGTAGGTTCCCTGTTTCGACAGCCGGGCGTAGGCGCGCGGCTCCAGGTCCTGGGGACGATCCCCGTCCCAGCGGATGCGAAGTTCGGGATAGGCGAACACCCCTTCGGCGCGTTTCAGCGGATCGGGCCGCGCGCCGGTCTCGACGAAATCCCGCACGGCGTCGCGCAGGTTGGTCACGGATTGGGTGTAGAGGGTTTCGAGGCGGTCCAGCGCCGCCTGTGCTGTCATCTGTTCTGTCATGACTTCCTCTAGCGAAGCTTCGTGACAATGGCGAGGCGTTGCGGCTTCAATCTCGATTTCGCTGCATTGCAGCAATTTATGACGCCTGCGCGGTTGCGGTTCGGGCGATTGCCGGGCATCTGCCGGGCATGTCCGCCGCACCTGCCTCGCCGCCCGCCCAGCCCGCCAGGAAGGAGCCCGGCTTCGTCGAGTTCGTCTGCCTGATCGCCCTGATGATGGCGCTGAACGCCCTGGCGATCGACTCGATGCTGCCGGCCCTGCCGCACATCGGCGCCGACCTGAACGTGGCGACCGACAACGACCGCCAGTGGGTGGTGACGGCCTATCTGCTCGGTTTCGGCGGGGCCCAGCTGTTCTACGGCCCGCTGGCGGACCGGTTCGGGCGCAAGCCTGTCCTGCTGTTCGGCGTCGGCGTCTATGTGGTGTTCAGCCTGCTGGCGACCCTGGCGCCCACCTTCGACATGCTGATCCTGGCGCGGATCGGCCAGGGCCTGGGCAGCGCCTGCACCCGCGTGCTGGCCGTCTCCATCGTGCGCGACCGCTACGAAGGCCGCACCATGGCCCGGGTCATGTCCTTCAGCTTCCTGGTCTTCCTAGGCGTGCCCATCCTGGCGCCGTCGCTGGGGCAGTTGATCATGCTGGTCGGACCGTGGCGCTGGATCTTCGCGGGCCTGGGCCTGATCGGCGTGGGCCTGATCGTCTGGGCGTCGCTTCGTCTGCCCGAGACGCTGAAGCCCGAGGATCGGCTGCCGATCCGGGTGAAACGCCTGACCTCGGCCTACAGGACCGCCCTGACCGACCGCACCGCCGTCGGCTACACCCTGGCCATGACGGCCATCACCGGGGCGCTGTTCGGCTTCATCAACTCGTCGCAGCAGATCTTCTCCGACGTCTTCGACGCCGAGGCGGCCTTCCCGGCCGTCTTCGCCCTGATCGCCGGCGGCATCGCCGTGGCCTCGATCGTCAATGCGCGGCTGGTGGTCCGGCTGGGATCGCGCAAGATCTCGCACACGGCCCTGATCGGCTTCACCGCCATTTCGGCCATCCACGCCGCCGTGGCGATCAGCGGGCATGAATCGATCTGGACCTTCGCCGTGCTGCAGACACTGACCATGTTCTGCTTCGGCCTGATCGCCGGCAACTTCGGCGCCATGGCCATGGAGACCATGGGCCATATCGCCGGCACCGCCGCCTCGATCCAGGGCTTCGTCTCCACCATCTTCGGCTCGCTGCTGGGTTTTGCGGTGGGTCAACAGTTCAACGGCACCACCGTGCCCATGGTCCTGGGCTTCACCGTCTTCGGCCTGATCGCCCTGGCCTGGGTCCTGTTCGCCGAGCGCGGCCGGCTGTTCCGGTCGCATCACGCGCCCGGCGCGACGGCGCACTGAGGCTTTACCGACCGCAGGCTTGATCTTTTCGACGTTTCCGCGCGTTCTCCGGCCAACCCCTCTAGTCAGCCCCGGAAAGCCTCGATGAAGCGCAAAGCCTTCGGTCTCGTCTCCGCCCTCGCCCTTGCTTCGGTTCTCGGCCTCGGCGCCTGTTCCACCCCGACCGGAGGAACCGCGTCGATGACGCCGCCCGCCATCGCCCCCGCGCCCGGCCCCGACGCGGTCGACAGCCACACCTACGCCCGGCCCGAGATCGCCCGCGTCGTCGACGTCGCCCTGGACCTGACCGCCGACTTCAACGCCAAGACCCTGTCGGGGACGGCGACCCTGGACATCCTGGCCGTCCCCGGCGCCAATGAGGTGATCCTGGACATCCGCAACCTGGACATCCAGGACGTGCGCGACGCCTCAGGGCAATCGCTGCGCTATGTCGTCGGCGACAATGACGCCATCAAGGGCCAGCCCCTGACCGTCTATTTCCCGGCCTTCGCGCCCAATGAACGGCGCAAAATCACCGTCCGCTATTCGACCCGTCCCGACGCGGCGGCCCTGCAATGGCTGAGCCCGACCCAGACGGCGGGCGGCCAGAAGCCCTATCTGTTCAGCCAGGGCCAGGCCATCCTGACCCGCACCTGGGTTCCGACCCAGGACAGCCCCGGCATCCGCCAGACCTATTCGGCCCGCATCACCGCCCCGGCCGACCTGACCGTGGTCATGAGCGCCGACCAGCTGACGCCCAAGGGCGAAGCGGCGGCGAATGGCATGAAGACCTGGCGCTTCCGGATGGACAATCCGATCCCGCCCTATCTGATCGCCATCGGCGTCGGCGACATCGCCTTCGCCCCGTTCGACGAGCGGACCGGCGTCTGGACCGAGCCCAGCCGCCTGCGCGCCGCCGCCGCAGAACTGGAGCCGACCGCCGAAATGGTGGACGCGGCCGAGAAACTGTACGGCCCCTATCGCTGGGGCCGGTATGACCTGCTGGTCCTGCCGCCTTCCTTCCCGTTCGGCGGGATGGAGAACCCAAAACTGACCTTCGCCACCCCGACCATCATCGCCGGCGACCAGTCGCTGGTCTCCCTGGTGGCGCACGAACTGGCCCACTCCTGGTCGGGCAATCTGGTCACCAACGCCACCTGGAACGACTTCTGGCTGAACGAGGGTTTCACCACCTATTTCGAGAACCGGATCATGGAGTCGATCTACGGCCATGACCGCGCGGTGCAGGAACAGGTGCTGAGCTGGGACGGGCTGCAGGACGAGCTGAAATCCCTGCCCGCCGCCGACACCCGCCTGCATCTGGACCTGACCGACCGCGATCCCGACGACGGCATGAACACCATCGCCTATGACAAGGGTTCGGCCTTCCTGCGCACCATCGAGCGGATCGCCGGGCGCGAGAAGTTCGACGCCTGGCTGCGCGGCTATTTCGACCGCAACGCCTATCGGCCCATGACCACGGCCATGTTCCTGGAGGACATCCGCACCCATCTGGTGAAGGGCGACGCAGCTCTGGAATCCGAACTGCAGCTGGACGCCTGGGTCTATCAGCCCGGCCTGCCGTCCAACGCCGTGGCCCCGGTCTCGAACGCCTTCACCCCGGTCGATGCGGCCGCCGTGGCCTTCTTCAAGGACAAGGGGCCGGCCTCCGCCATTCCGTGGGCGGAGTGGAACACCCAGCAGCGCCAGCGTTTCCTCGGCTGGCGTCCCGAAGGCCTGGCCGCCAACGCCGACTGGCTGACCGCCGCCCAACTGGCGGATCTGGAGCGCACCCTGAACCTGGCGAACGAAGGCAACAGCGAACTGACCTTCGCCTGGCTGCAGATCGCCCTGGCCCACCGCTATCAGCCTGCGGTCGCCACGGCGGAGAAATTCCTGACCAGCCAGGGCCGGCGCAAGTTCGTCCTGCCCCTGTTCCAGACCCTGTGGAACGAGGGCGACTGGGGCCGCCCCATCGCTCGCCGTATCTACGCCGAGGCCCGGCCGTTGTATCATCCCGTTACCAGCGGTTCGGTCGATCAACTGGTCGGCCGACCGTAACCTGTCCGCGCCTCCTCCCCGCGTTGCGGGGAGGAGGAACGCGAAGCGATGGCGGGATCGAAGGCGCACAGCCCTCCCTTGTTCTTTCGTCATTCTCCGGCAAGCCGCGCCTTCGCGGCGCAGTCCGGGGAACCCAGCGGCGCCGAAGGCGATGTGTCCGCCTCGGGATTTTTGAAAATCGGGTCGGCGACAGGTTCGCGCTCTCGCGCGCCGCTGGGTTCCCCGGTCTCGCTACGCTCGCCGGAGAATGACGAAAGAAGATACGGGCGCCCCTAAAGGTTGATCACGCTCGCGCCGGCCTCATCCGACAGCCGCTCCGCCAGGACGGCGCGGTGGCACCCGGCGTGGTCGGCCTCGAAGCACAGCAGGGCCACGCGCTTCTCGCCCGCCAGCGCCTTCAGCCGCTCATATTCCATCTGGGCCTGGGGCTCGGCCAGATGGTCGGCGAAGATGGCGCGCATTTCGGCGACATGACCCTTGCGGGCCGCATCCCGCCCCGCCTTGGGCGTGCCGAGGCCGCGCAGATGCAGATAGTCGATCCCCTCGGCTTTCAGGCTCTCGCCCAGAATCGTCTTGGAAAACCCGGCGCGGCGCGAGGCGGCGACGGCGCGGACATCGACCAGAAGATCGACCCCGGCCGCCTTCAGCCGGTCGATCACCTGGGCCTGGGTCGCGCCCTCGTAGCCGATTGTGAAGACTTTCATGGGTCGCAGATAGGGGCGGCGGCCACGATCGCCAGCTTGACAGTCCAACGCCGCGTTGCGGTGCGGCGCCCTATCGTTTATCCCGCCGACACGGATTTCGACTGGAGCTTTCCCCATGGCTGACCTCGCCCCCGGCGTCGTGACCCTCTTCGGAGGATCCGGCTTCATCGGATCGCAGGCGGTGCGCGCCCTGGCCCGTCGCGGCTGGCGCATCCGCGTGGCGGTGCGCAACCCGGTTCTGGCCATCGAGGTCCAGCCCCTGGGCGATCCGGGCCAGATCCAGTTCATGCGCTGCGACGTGACCAATGCCGAGGATGTGGCGGCGGCGGTGCGCGGCTCGCACGCCGTGGTCAATCTGGTCGGCGTCCTGCACGACGGCGGCGGCAAGCGCGGCTTCAAGAGCGCCCATGTCGAGGCCGCCAAGAACATCGCCCAGGCGGCCAAGGCCGCCGGGGTGGAGCGCGTCGTCCAGATCTCGGCCATCGGCGCCGACGCCAACAGCCGCTCCGCCTATGCCCACACCAAGGGCGAGGCCGAAAACGAGATCCGCGCCGTCTATCCCGACGCCGTCATCCTGCGTCCGTCGCTGGTGTTCGGCGCCAGCGACGGCTTCCTGAACCGGTTCGCCGCCATGGCGACCATGGCCCCCGCCCTGCCGCTGATCGGCGGCGGCAAGACGCAGTTCCAGCCGGTCTATGTCGGCGACGTGGCCGAGGCCGTCGCCCGCGCCGTGATCCGCGGCGACGCGGCCGGCCGCACCTTCGAACTGGGCGGACCGGACGTCTACACCTTCCGCGAGGTGCTGGAACTAGTGTGCCGCGAGACCGGTCGCAATCGGCCGCTTCTGCCCATCCCCTTCCCCGTCGCCCGTCTGATGGGTTCGGTGTTCCAGACCGTCGCCCTTCTGGGCCTGACCCCGCCCCTGACCCGCGATCAGGTCGTCATGCTTCAGTCCGACAACATCGTCTCGCCGGACGCCGCCGGCCTGACCGACCTGGGCATGGTTCATCCGACCAGCATGGGCTCCATCGCCCCCTCCTATCTGTGGCGCTATCGCGACGGCGGCCAGTTCGCCGTCTCGCCCGCCCACTGACGCCCCCTTCGCCGGCCTGACGCCCGGCCGTGAAAACGGCCCATTCTAACTTAAGACCCGGCCGTGAAAACGGCCGGGCGATCTTCGCACGGCGGAACAAATAGTGCACAACTCTCGGATGCCCGCCACGCAAACCCAGTTCCGCCCCGACCAGGACCCGACGCTGGACGACGCCCGGTCCCTGCTGTCGCGCGTCTGGGGCCACGGGGATTTTCGCGGGCTGCAAAGCCAGGTCGTGACCGAGATCCTGGCCGGGCGCGACGCCCTGGCCGTCCTGCCGACCGGCGGCGGCAAGAGCGTCTGCTATCAGATCCCGGCCATCCTGCGCCCCGGCCTGGGCCTCGTGGTCTCGCCCCTGATCGCCCTGATGACCGACCAGGTCGAGGCCCTGAAGCAGCAGGGCGTCGCCGCCGCCCGCCTGGATTCCGGCGTCTCGCTGGACGAGCGGTCGGCGATCTGGGCCGCGGCCCGGTCCGGCGATCTGGACCTGCTGTATGTCTCGCCCGAAGGCCTGGCGGCGGGGGCCATGATGGACCGGCTGGCCGAACTGCCCCTGAGCCTGATCGCCATCGACGAGGCCCACTGCGTCAGCCAGTGGGGGCACGATTTCCGTCCCGACTATCGCAACCTGGGTCTGCTGGCCGAGCGGTTCCCGAACGTCCCGCGCATCGCCGTCACAGCCACCGCCGACGCCCGCACCCGCGACGACATCCTGCGCTCGCTGCGGCTCGAAGAAGCCAAGGTCTTCGTCGACAGTTTCGCCCGCCCGAACCTGCAACTGTCGGCCGAGCGCAAGGAAAGCGCCTCGCGCGCCAAGACCGACGCCCGGGTCATCGAACTGGTGCGCGAGCGGCGCGGCAAGTCGGGCGTGGTCTATTGCGGCAGCCGCGACGGCTGCGACCGCGTGGCCCAGGCGCTGCGCGACGCCGGAACCAACGCCATCGCCTATCACGCCGGCATGGACACGAAGGAGCGGGACCGCCGGCTGGAGCGGTTCCTGGCCGAGGACGGCGCCGTCATGGTCGCCACCATCGCCTTCGGCATGGGGGTGGACAAGGCCGACGTCCGCTTCGTCATCCACGCCGATCCGCCGGGGTCGCTAGAGGCCTATTGGCAGGAGATCGGCCGGGGCGGCCGCGACGGCGAACAGGCCGAGGGCATCACCCTGTACGGCCCCTCCGACATCGCCTGGACCCTGCGCCGGCTGGACAGCCGCCCGATGGCCGAGGAGGTCAAACAGGTTCAGGTGCGCAAGGCCCGTCAGCTGTTCGCCATGCTGGACGGCGCCGTCTGCCGCGCCCAGGCCGTGCGCCGCTATTTCGGCGAGACCGACGCGGAGCCTTGCGGCGTCTGCGACATCTGCGGCGACCCGCCGCTTCTCTATGACGCGACCGTCCCCGCACAAAAGGCCCTGGCGGCGGTCCAGCGGCTGGGCGGCCGGTTCGGCCGGGGCCGGATCGTCGACCACCTGACCGGCCGGACCAAGGCGGCCCAGCCGTGGGAGCAGCAGTTGTCCACCTGGGGCATAGGCGCCGACATCTCGCCCAACGGCTGGCGCGACATCGTCGACCACCTGCTGTTCGAGGGCCTGCTGGTCGAGGATCCGAACGACGGCAAGCCCCTAGTCGGTCTGGGCGACGGCGAGGCGGTGCGCGCCGTCTACAAGGCCGAACGCAAGATCGAGGTGCGCCGCGTGCCCGCCGGCTACGACGCCGGCACGCGCTCGGGCAATCCGCGCAATCGCCGCGACCGCACCGGCGAGGGCCGCAATGCGGCGCTAGAGACGATGGACGCCGACGTCCGCGCCCGTTTCGAGGCCCTGCGGGCCTGGCGCCGCGACCGCGCCTCGGAACAGCACGTCCCGCCCTATGTCATCTTCCAGGACAAGACCCTGCTGGAAATCGCCCACGCCGAGCCCGGCGACCTCGCCGCCCTCGCCGCCCTGCCCGGCGTCGGCCAGTCGAAGCTGGACCGCTACGGCAAGGGGGTGCTGGAGACGCTGGGCGGTCTCGACTGATCATCGCCCAGTCCCGGCGCGACCTGCACCGGGAAGGCGCAGGCAGACGGCGGTCCGTTGAACGACAGACCTGAGGTCGCCGTCAGCTCGCCCCGCAGCACCTCGCCGATCAGGGCCTTGATCTCCTCGACGGACGGCTGTTTCGAACCGGGGTCGAAATATTTGAAGGCCGAGCGGCCGTCGCACCGATACTCGTCCAGGAAATAGCTGGGGACCGTCCCGCCCATCATATCGGGCGAGGTCGTCAGCCAGAAGGCGCGAGGCGAGGCCTTGGGATCCGACGCATGCACGACGCCGACGATCAGCCCCGTCAGGCCGGGACGGATCACGCTTTCTCGCTCGAACAGATCGACGCTCGCCCCCGCCGCCTCGAACCGATCCAGGGCCTTCGTCCCCGGCTCTGCCGACAGCGCCTGAACAGACGCGGAGATCAACCGGTCACGCTCGGCGGCATAGGCCGTCCAATCCTCCAGACGGGCCTGCGCGTCCATCATCGCGAAACTGGCGTAGGCGCCGATGGGCGCGGGCGCGGGTCGGGGGACCGGGGCCAGAAGGACCGTCGCCTTGTCGGCCTCGCCCGCATGGGTCGCCAGAACCGCCCGCATGACCCGCGCATGCCACGACGGCTCGCCCTCGCCACACAGGGCGATGATCCGATCCGCCGCCGCAGCCGCCTCATCCAGGGCGCCAGCCTCGAACCGCATACCCGCCGATGTCCACAAGGGTCCTGTCGCGCCGCAGTCGGAGACGCTGGCCGGATCGACCGCCGTCAGGTTCAGCATCAGGTCCTGTCGCGCCAGAATCGCCGACGGCACGAGATCGGCATAGGCGGCGGGGGAGCCGCACAACTGACCGCCCAGGCCAGGCATGGCGGTCAGCAGGGTCAAGCCGCACAGGTCCATGCGGGCCGCGTCCGCGTCGCTGACGCCTGGATCCGTGATCTGCACATTGATCAGCGTGCCGGGATTGCCGTTTACGCCCGGTTGATAGATGGGCATGGTGCGGGTGTGGGGCGCGCCGGCCGTCGCTCTGAGGGTTTCGACTGCGACCGGATCCTTGGCCACGCCGCGCAGGCCGTGCTTCTTGAGGAAGGACAGGGCGTATTGCGCCTGGCGATCACCTGTCGCGGCCCGCGTCTCCAGCGAGGGCACGGGTTCGGTGAAGGCCAGCTTCAACGGGGCGTTGGCGACCAGCGGATCGACCGTCGTGGCGCAGGCGGACAAGGCGGCCGCAACCATGGCCAGGCCGAAGAATTTGCGGATCATGACGACATTCCCCCGAATGATGCGTCATCATGCCAAGATCGCCACGACCCGTCCAGATTGTCAGAGAGACGTCAGCCCATGAACCGTTCCACCGCCGCCTGAAAGCGTGCGGGCTGGTCGATCATGACCTGGTGGTCGGCGCCCTCGATGCGGACGAATTGTGCGGGCCGGCGCAGGGTGGAGAAGCCGTAGCGGTACAGGCCCTCCAGCCGGTTGCGCGGGTTGTTCGTGTCCCGCGTCCAGCCATAGACCACCGTGACCGGAGCGGTGACGTCGCGCAGCCGTTGGCGCAGATCGACCGTCAGGGCTTCGTACAGGCCCTGGGCCAGCACCCGCCGGTCCCCGCCCTGCAGACCCAGGCCGTCGAACACCATGTCGCCCGCCAGGCCGAGGTCGCCGCCCAGGGCCGAAACCTGGCCCTTCAGCGCCTGGTCCCCGAACAGCATCAGGGCCTGATAGCCCAGCCGCGCCAGGGGCTCGACCTCGCGGGCGGTGACGCGGGAATCGACCAGGGCCGGAAAGAAGGGGGCGGAATCGACCACCATCACCCGGCCGATCCGGTCCCGCATGTCCGCCGCGACCCGCAGCGCGATCTGGCCGCCCAGCGAATGTCCGATCAAGGCAGGGCGCGAAAGCCGCTGTTCGCGGATGTAGCGTTCGATCTCCAGGGCGGCGGGCGCGGCCAAGGCGCCGCCGGCGTTGGCGCCGATGTCCGTCTGGCCGAAGCCCCGGATGGTGACCAGATGGACCCGATACCGGCCCTCCAGCTTGTCCGCCGTCGACCGCCACGCCGCCCCGGTCGAGCCCAGGCCCGGAATGAAGACGATATCCGGCCCCGCGCCCCGCGTCTCGACGATGATCCTGTCGGAACGGAAGGCGGGGGCCAGAGACGCCGATACTGTTGTCCGGGCGGCGGAGACGCCGGGCAGGACGAAAAGCAGGATCGCGAAAAGCGGAGCAAGAAGACGGCGCATGACCCGCACCTAACGCACGATCACGGCGATCGGTTGACGGCCGCGACCGTTAGTCATCGCCCCTTGAAGTCCGGCTTGCGCTTGTCGACGAAGGCGGACATGCCCTCCTTCTGGTCCTCGAAGGCGAAGAGAGAGTGGAACAGGCGGCGCTCGAACCGCACGCCCTCGGTCAGGGTCGTCTCAAGGGCGACATTGACCAGTTCCTTGTTCATCATCACCGCCAGCGGGCTCTGGGCCGCGATCTTGGCGGCGGCGGCACGGGCTTCGTCCAGCAGGGCGTCGGGGGCGACGACGCGGCTGACAAGGCCGGCGCGCTCGGCCTCGGCCGCATCCATCATCCGGGCAGTCAGGATCATGTCCATGGCCTTGGACTTGCCGACCAGGCGGGTCAGCCGCTGCGAGCCGCCGATGCCGGGCGCCACGCCCAGATTGATCTCGGGCTGGCCGAACTTCGCCGTCTCGGACGCGATGATGAAATCGCACAACATCGCCAGTTCGCAGCCGCCGCCCAGGGCGTAGCCCGACACGGCCGCGATGATCGGCTTGCGGAAGCGCATGATCCGGTCATGGCCCAGGGCGAAGAAATTGCCCTTGAACATGTCGGCGTAGGACTGGTCCGCCATCTCCTTGATGTCGGCCCCGGCGGCGAAGGCCTTGGCCGAGCCGGTCAGGATCAGGCAGCGCACGCTGTCGTCGGTCTCGACCGCATCGAGGAAGGCCGCCAGCTCGCCGAACAGGGTCGAGTTCAGGGCGTTCAGCGCCTCCGGCCGGTTCAGGGTCACGACGGCATAGCCGTCGGCGCAGCGTTCGATCAGCAGGGTGGAATAGGCGTCGGCCATGGGCGGTCTCCTTTGAGCGCGGTCATACAGTGACGCAGGCGGGCTTGCTACCGGCGCGGCGTCAAGGCCAGCGTCAGGCCGGCGCGCACCAGTTCGGCGACGACCGCCATGCCGAGCAGCAGATTGGCGGCGATCACCTGGCCGCGCGCGCCCGACAGATCCAGCGTCCAGCCGAAGACGGATGAAAGCGCCAGGACCAGGGCCGAGAGCAGGATCAAGCCGACCAGCAGCATCAGGGCGACATGCCCCGCCTTCAGCGCCGCCTGAAGCGTCGGCCCGTCGTCCAGCGCACGGGTGCGCCGTCGAAGCAGACGGGCGATCAGCCCGGTGGCGGCCCCTTCTGCGACGACGGCGACGATCAGGGCGGCGAGAAACCACCAGATCAGTCCCCCGAGATCGCCGGTGCGCAGACCTTGAGCGAAATGAAGGAAATAGGCGCCCCAGACCAGGACGCCGACCACCAGACTGATCCACAGATGGATTTTGCGCATGGGGCGGACCTCCTCGGGATTACGTCTTCTGGCAGGACGGGCAGTAGAAGGTCGAACGTCCGCCCTGGACGATGCGCGCGACCGTTCCCGTGCAGCTCTCGCCCCGACAGGCTTCGCCCTCGCGGCCGTAGACGTCGAACCGGTGCTGGAAATAGCCCTGGCCGCCCTCGGCGTTGGCGAAATCCTTCAGGGTCGATCCACCGGCGGCGATGGCGTCGTTCAGCACGTCGCGGACGACGGCGGCCAGCCGCTCCAGCCGCGCCTTCGAGACCGATCCGGCCGCGACCAGGGGCGAGATGCGGGCGCGATAAAGCGCCTCGCAGACATAGATGTTGCCCAGTCCGGCGACGATCCGCTGGTCCAGCAGCGAGACCTTGATGTTCTGTGTCTTGCCGACGAAGGCCTCGACCAGGTGCGCGCCGGAAAAACCATTGCCCAGGGGTTCGGGCCCCAGGCCGGCGAACCACGGGTGGACCTCGACCTGGTCGGTCGGGATCAGACCCATGAAGCCGAACCGGCGGGCGTCGGCGTAGCCGATCCGGGTCGAGGCGCCGTCACGGACGGCGCAGCCGCTGAAATGCTCGTGCTTGCCGGCGGTGGGCGCAGCCTCCTCGAACTCGCCCAGTTGGGTTCCGTCCAGGGTGAACCGGCCGGTCATGCCCAGATGGGTGATCCAGGTCTCGCCGCTAGACAAAGGCATCAACAGATATTTGGCCCGTCGGTCGATCCGTTGGACCGTCGCCCCCTCCAGCCGCTCGACGAACCGGTCGGGAAAGGGAAAACGCAGATCGGGCCGGTTGATCCTGACCCGGGACAGGCGCGCGCCCGCCAGTACGGGCGTCAGGCCGCGTCGGACGGTTTCGACCTCGGGGAGTTCTGGCATGGGTCGGTCCTAGCCCCTCGGTGATCGCGGGCCAAGCGGATCGTCCGCCCCCGCTGCGATCTTCAGAAAACCTTGTTCGAACCGACGTTCAGCCGACACCCTGGTCTGTCATCCGTTTTAGGCGCACTCCGGGGGGAACGTGTCTCAATCGATCATCATCCGCCGGCCCGGCGTCCGCGTCTCGAACCTGATTCGTTCGGTCGGTCTGACGCGCGACGACGCCGCGATCCTGGCGGCGGCGGCCGTTTTGGCGGTCAGCGTCTATTTCCTGGCCTTTCCCGGCGTCGATATTGCGGTCAGCCGTCTGTTCTACCGGCCCGAAGCCGGCTTCTTCCTGGCCGACAATCCCCTGCTGAAGGCGTTGCGCAAAAGCTCCTCCCTCGTTCTGGCCCTTATGCTTCTGGGCGTGATCGGCCGACTGGCGTGGCGCGCCCTGCGTCGCCGGCCCCTCGGCGCCGCCGCGCGCCGCGCGGTCTTCGTCCTGGCCGCCCTCGCGGTCGGGCCGGGCCTGGTGGTCAATCTGGTGCTGAAGGGGCTGTGGGGCCGCGCCCGTCCGGTTCAGATCGACCAGTTCGGCGGCGACGCGGCCTTTACCCCCGTCTGGATGGTCAGCGACGCCTGCCAGTCCAACTGCTCCTTCGTCTCGGGCGAGGGCTCCAGCGCGGCCTGGATGGTCGGGGTCCTGCTGGTAGTGACGCCGGCGAAATGGCGGCCGGTCGTCCTGCCCCTCGCCGTCGTCTACGCCTTCGCCCTGTCGATGAACCGGCTGGCCTTCGGGGGGCATTTCCTGTCGGACATCCTGCTGTCCTGGGCCCTGACCGCCCTGGTCATGACGGGGGTCTATCGGGTGACGGTGGCCTCGCCCGGCCTGGTTCGTCGGGCGCGGCGGCGGTTCCGAGGGCTTCAGCCCCTCCCCGCCTGAGCGTTGTCTGGGCGTGACCGGTTGCCGCAGGCGGCGTTATGGGCTTACGTCCGCGTCGAACGTGGGAACCGATCTCGATGACTGACGCCGCCGCTGCGCCCCAAAGCCCTGCCCAAAAGGGCCGGCTTGAACTGACCCTTCGCGCCCTTGTGCTGGGCTGCCTGCTGGCGGTGATCTTCACCGCCGCCAACACCTATCTGGGCCTGCTGGTCGGCCTGACCTTCGCCTCTGCCATTCCGGCGGCGGTCATATCGATGGCGGTGCTGCGCGCCTTCCGCACCTCGACCATCTGGGAGAACATGACCGTCCAGACCGTGGCCTCGGTCGGCGGGGCCATGAGTTCGATCATCTTCGTCCTGCCCGGCCTGGTGATGATCGGCTGGTGGCTGGAGTTTCCCTTCTGGCAGTCGGTGGCCATCTGTATCCTGGGCGGCGTGCTGGGGGTGACCTTCTCCATCCCGCTGCGCCGCGCCCTGGTGACCAACGGCGGCCTGCCCTACCCCGAAGGCGTCGCCGCCGCCGAGGTGCTGAAGGTCGGCTCGCGCGGGGCCGAACAGACCGAGAGCGCGGTGCGCGAGAACAAATCCGGTCTGTGGATCGTCGTCGCCGGCGCTGTCGTCTCGGCCGGCTACGCCCTGCTGGTCGCGGGTCGCGTCTTCGCCGGCGAGGCGGCGAAATTCTTCAAGCTGCCGGCCGCCCTGGGCGGCGGGGCCACCGGCATGGGTTTCGGCATGCAGTTCGCGCTTCTGGGCGCCGGCCATCTGATCGGCCTGACGGTGGGTCTGGCCCAGCTGTTTGGTCTGATTTTGGCCTGGGCCATCGCCGTGCCGATCCTGACCAGCCCCGACACCGTGGCCTGGCTGACGGCGCACGGGATCCCCTCCATCGCCTCCACCCTGCCCGCCGGCGCGCCGGCCGAGGAACTGGCGGCGACCGTCTGGAGCCGTGAAGTCCGCTTCATGGGCGCCGGCGTCATCGGCGTCGCCGCCATCTGGACCCTGGTCAAACTGGCCGGCCCGCTGATCGGCGGCCTGACCTCGGCCCTGGCCGCCAACGCCAAACGCGCCCACGGCGAGGTGCTGGAACGGACCGAACAGGACCTGCCCATCAAGCTGGTCGGCGCGATTTCGGTGGTCTGCCTGATCGGCATCGCCGGCCTGCTGGCCTGGTTCGCCCAGAGCGCCCCCGCCCTGGCGGGATCGACCCCGCTGCTGGTCATCGGCGGCCTGGTCTATGTCGTCCTGATCGGTTTCGCCGTCGCCGCCATCTGCGGCTATATGGCCGGCCTGATCGGCTCGTCGAACAGCCCGGTCTCGGGCGTCGGCATCCTGGCGGTCGTGATCGCCTCGCTGCTGATGCTGGGCGTCATGGCCATCGCGGGCGTGCCGGCCGATCCGTCGATCATCGCCTTCGCCCTGATCGTCACCGCCGTGGTCTTCGCCGTCGCGGTCATCGCCAATGACAATCTTCAGGACCTGAAGACCGGCCAACTGGTCGAGGCCACGCCCTGGCGCCAGCAGGTCGCCCTGATCGTCGGCGTCGGCGCCGGCGCCATCGTCATTCCCCTGATCCTGAACCTGTTGAACCAGGCCTTCGGCTTCGAGGGCGGGCCGCCCGCCATCGTCGAGGGCGCCAAGACCCTGGCGGCGCCCCAGGCCACCCTGATCTCGGCCCTGGCGCGCGGCGTCATCGGCGGCGATCTGCGCTGGGACCTGATCGGCCTGGGCGCGGTGATCGGCGTGATCATCATCGTGCTGGACGCCGTCGTGTCCAGGGCCACCAAGGGCAGGGTCAAACTGCCGCCGCTCGCCGTCGGCATCGGCTTCTATCTGCCCGCCGCCGTCACCACCATGCTGGTCATTGGCGCCGTCTGCGGCTGGATCTACGACAAGGCCGTGTCCAGCACCCGTTACGCCGACGTGGCGCGCCGCATGGGGGTGCTGCTGGCCTCGGGCCTGATCGTCGGCGAGAGCCTGTTCGGCGTCTTCACCGCCGGGGTGATCGTGGCCACGCGCGACGACGCGCCGTTCGCCATGCTGCCCGAGGGTTCGACCTGGCCGGCCATGCTGGCGGGGATCATCGGCTTCGCCGTCGCGGTCTTCGGCCTCTACGCCTGGACCCGCAGCCGCGCCCAGGCGGTGTGACTCTGACATTCTCCCTCCCCCTGCGGGGGAGGGGGGCGGAGGCGTAGCCGGAGCCGGGTGGGAGCGGCAGGGCGACACATCACAGACCTGACCTGATTCAGATCGGTGCGTCCGTGCCTGGCCGCCCCCACCCCGTCGCTGCGCGACGCCCCTCCCCCGCAGGGGGAGGGAGAACCGCTAGGCCGTCCGCGTCGCCACCATCATATAGTTGATGCCCGCATCGTCGCTCTGGCTCCAGCGGTCGGTCAGCGGGTCGTAGTTCAGGCCGTACGGCCCCTCGACCGTCACAGCCTCCTGCGCCAGCATCGTCCGGATCTCGTCGGGCTTCAGGAACTGTCGCCAGTCGTGCGTGCCCGCCGGCACCCAGCGCAGAATATATTCCGCCGCCACCTTGCCCAGGGCCAGCGACTTCAGCGTGCGGTTCAGGGTGGCGACCATCATCACCCCGCCCGGCCGCACCAGGCGCGAACAGGCGCGCACGAAGGCTTCCGGATCGGCGACATGTTCGATCACCTCCATGGTCAGGACCACGTCGAACGGCCCCGCCCCCTCGGCCTCGATCTGTTCGACCGTGGCGGCGCGATAGGCGATGTCCAGGCCGACCATCCCGGCGTGGGCGCGGGCCGTGCCGATATTCTCGGACGAGGCGTCGATGGCGGTGACGGAAAAACCCATCCGCCGCATCGGCTCGGCGATCAGCCCGCCGCCGCAGCCGACGTCCAGCAGGGTCAGTCCCTCGAAGGGGCGACGCGCCTTGGGATCGCGGCCCAGCCGGGCGCACAGCTGTTCGCGGATCAGGGCCAGCCGGGCCGGATTGAACCGGTGCAACGGCGCGAACGGCCCGTGCGCATCCCACCACTCGGCCGCCTGGGCCGAAAACCGGGCGACGTCGGCCGGGTCGATCGATGCGCCAAATGCGCCCTCGGACGAATTTTGCGGAAAACCATGCCCTTCGCGGGGTAGGCGAGACGGTGCGGCGTCGCTAGAAGCGGTCATGACGCGAGGGATGAACCTTCGCGCCCTTTCACGCAAGCAGGGGGCGAAACGCCACGATGACGCGGCCCGATTCTTCACGATCCGACACCACGCGACTGGTGATGAAGTTCGGCGGCACCTCGATGGGCGACCTCGAACGGATTCGGCGCGCGGCGCGAATCGTCGCCGCCGAGGCCGCCTCGGGCAAGAAGGTCGCCGTCGTCGTCTCCGCCATGGCCGGCAAGACCAATGAACTGGTCGCCTGGACCGACGGCGCCGGCCCGGCCGCGGCGGGCCTGCCGCTCAGCGACGACGAATATGACGTGGTGGTCGCCTCGGGCGAACAGGTGACGGCCGGGCTTCTGGCTCTGACCCTGCGCAACATGGGGCTGAACGCCCGGTCGTGGATGGGCTGGCAGGTGCCGATCATCACCGACGACGCCCACGCCCGCGCCCGCATCATCGACATCCCCGGCGAGAAACTGGGCGCCGCCCTCGACGCGGGCGAGATCGCTATTGTCCCCGGCTTCCAGGGCGTCACCCCCGACGGCAAGATCACCACCCTGGGCCGGGGCGGTTCCGACACCTCGGCCGTGGCCGTTGCGGCGGCCCTGTCCTGCCCCTGCGACATCTATACCGACGTGGACGGGGTCTATACGACCGACCCGCGCATCGAGAGCCGCGCCCGGCGCCTGGCCAAGGTCTCCTATGAGGAGATGCTGGAAATGGCCTCATTGGGGGCCAAGGTGCTCCAGACCCGCTCGGTCGAACTCGCCATGGCCAAACAGGTGCCAGTGCGCGTCCTGTCCAGCTTTATCGAACCGGACGCGTCCGGCCAAATGCCCGACAAGGGCGGAACCCTGATCTGCGACGAGGAGGAGATCTTGGAAAAGCGCATCGTGTCCGGTGTGACCATGAGCCGTGACGAGGCCCGCATCACCCTGCTGGGCCTGTCCGACCGCGTGGACGCCCCCGCCGACGTCTTCACCCGCCTGGCCGAGGCCAACGTCAATGTGGACATGATCGTCCAGAGCCAGGCCCGCACCGCCAATACGGTCAACCTGACCTTCACGACCGGCCGCCGCGACGCCGTGCGCGCCGCCGAGCTGATGACGGCCGGCCAGGATCATCTGGGCTTCGAGGAAATCCGCGTCGACGAGGATGTCGCCAAGGTGTCCGTCGTCGGGGTCGGCATGCGCAGCCACGCCGGTGTGGCCCAGACCATGTTCAAGGCCCTGGCCGACAAGGGCGTCAAGTTCCAGGCCATCTCGACCTCAGAAATCAAGATCAGCGTCCTGATCGACGCGGCGTACGCCGAACTGGCCGTGCGCGCATTGCATTCGGCTTACGGGCTGGACGCGATATAGGATGATTTGAACAGGCGCCTCGGCGCCGGAGCGCGGGAGCCATGATGCCGGCAGGCGGCGCGATGACCAGAGGACCTCGGATCCTCCTGCGCCAGATCCGCGAGGCTCTGGGCGGGGCCGGCGCGGGCGCGACCCCGGCGCAGGACCGCCTGAACATGGTGGTGCGGATCATCGCCCGGTCCATGGTCGCCGAGGTCTGCTCCATCTATCTGCGCCGCGCCTCGGGCGAGCTGGAGCTGTTCGCCACCGAGGGCCTGAACCCCGACGCCGTCCACAACACCCGCCTGCGTCCCGGCGAGGGTCTGGTCGGCGAGGTGGCCCGGATGGCCCAGCCGATCAGCCTGTCGGACGCGCCGTCGCATCCGTCCTTCTCCTACCGGCCGGAAACGGGCGAAGACCCCTATCACGCCTTCCTCGGCGCCCCCCTGCTGCGTGGCGGCCGGGCCATCGGCGTCCTGGTCGTCCAGAACCGCACCGAGCGGCGCTATGACGAGGAGGAGGTCGAGGACATCCAGACCATCGCCATGGTCCTGTCCGAGACGGTGTCCTCCGGCGAACTGCTGGAACAGGACGAACTGCGCGACGTCGAACTGGCGCCCCACCGGCCCGAACGGCTGAAGGGCCAGAAGTTCGGCGACGGCCTGGCGGTCGGCCGGGTCGTCCTGCACGAAGCGCCCCTGCCGCCCGAGAAACTGCTGTCCGAAGACCCGGCGATGGAGGAGGCCCGGCTGAAGCTGGCCCTGGCCTCGCTGAAAACCGGCCTGGACGCCATGCTGGACAAGGGCCAGGGCCTGGCCGGACCCTCGTTCGAGGTGCTGGAGACCTATCGGATGTTCGCCGACGACCGGGGCTGGAACCGGTCGCTGGAAGAGGCCGTGCGCAACGGCCTGACCGCCGAGGCGGCGGTGGACCGGGTCCGGAACGAGCACCGCGCCCGCTTCGCCCAGGCGCGCGACCCCTATATCCGCGAACGGCTGCACGATTTCGAGGACCTGGCCAACCGGCTGCTGCGGGTGTTGGCGGGCGACAAGCCGGGTGAGCGCGAACTGCCGGACGACGCCATTCTCGTGGCGCGCAACCTGGGTCCGGCGGACCTGCTGGAATATCCGCGCGACAAGCTGAAGGGCCTGTTGCTGGAAGAAGGCTCGGCCGCCAGCCACGCCGCCATCGTCGCCCGCGCGCTGCAGATCCCGTGCGTCGGCCGCCTGATGGGCCTGCGCGACCGGCTGTCGGAAGGCGACGTCGTCATCGCCGATGGCGAGACCGGCGAGGCCTATCTGCGGCCCCGCCCCGATATGATTGAGGCGGTCCAGTCGCGTATGGCCGTGCGCGACCAGCGCCAGGCCCAGTTCGCCCAATTGCGCGACACCCCCGCCGTGACCCTGGACGGCCAGCGCATCACCCTGCTGACCAACGCCGGCCTGGCGGTGGACCTGGAGAATCTGAACGAGACGGGGGCGGAGGGCATCGGCCTGTTCCGCACCGAATTCCAGTTCATGGTCTCGGACGAGCTGCCCCGGCTGAACGCCCAGACGGCCCTGTACAAGCTGGTGCTGGACGCCGCCGGCGACCGGCCCGTCACCTTCCGCACCCTGGACATCGGCGGCGACAAGGTCCTGCCCTATCTGGAGGCCGAGCGGGAGGAGAACCCCGCCCTGGGCCGCCGCGCCATCCGCCTGGGCCTGGACCGGCCGTCTTTGTTACGGATGCAACTTCGGGCCCTGCTGACGGCGGCGGCGGGTCGAGAGCTGCGCGTCATGTTCCCGATGATCGCCACGGTGGACGAGTTCCGCGCCGCGCGCGAACTGGTCGACGTCGAATGCGCCTGGGCCAAACGGCGCGGCCGCGCCCTGCCCGCCCTGTTGCGCGTCGGGGCCATGGTCGAATGCCCGTCGCTGCTGTGGCACCTCGACGCGCTTCTGCCCCTGACCGACTTCGTCTCGATCGGGACCAACGACCTGTTCCAGTACATGTACGCCGCCGACCGGACCAATCCCCTGGTCTCGGACCGCTACGATCCCCTGTCGCCGCCCACCCTGCGCGCCCTGCAGACGATCCAGAAGGCCTGCGCCGACACCGGCACCCCGGTCTCGATCTGCGGCGAACTGGCGGGCCGGCCGCTGGAGGCCTTCGCCCTGATTACCCTGGGCTTCACCCGCCTGTCAGCCCCGGCCGGCGGCGTCGGCCCCGTCAAGCGGATGATCCTGTCCGCGGACCTGACGGCGGCGCGCCGGGGCCTGAACAATCTGCTGAATCTCTCGACCGGCTCGGTGCGCAACGAGATCGAATCCCTGGCGCGGAAGTTGAACATCGCCGTCTGAGAGTCTTCGCGCGCGTTCCGTTTTGGGAATCGCCGTTGATGGGGCGGGCATTATGGTTTATCCACAGGACGCATCAGGACTGCCTCCGGGGGGAGGCGAGTCCAGTCACGAAGACATGCTACCGGACGGGTCCGTTTCGAGTACGGAGCGGCTTCAAGCCGTTCCGAGTGTGGGGTCAGGCGTCATGGCGCTGGATGCGGGGCAAGCCCCCGACGAGTTCAAGGCTCATCCTGATTGGAAGGACATTGCGCCCTCCATCGCAGAGTCCGTGACTCTGGGCGACGGCCTGCGCCGGGCGCGCGAGTCGTCCGGCAAGTCCCTGGCGGATCTGTCCGCCGAAACCAAGGTCCATTCGCGGTTCCTGACCGCTCTGGAGCAGAACGACTGGTCCTCCCTGCCCTCTCGGGTTTTCGCCATCGGCTATGTGCGTGGCTATGCGGCCGCCCTGGGCCTCGACGAGCAATTGGCCGTCGAACGGTTCAAGCGCGACAGTCCCGACACCTCGGCCCCGTTGAAGGCGCCCATCGGCATCGCCTTTGAGGATGTGAAACGCTATTCGCCGCGCATCATCGCGGTCGTCGCCGTGGCCGCCCTGGCCATCGTCGGATGGAATGTCTTCCAGCGCATCAATCTGATGAAGGCGCCGCGCGCCTCCGACATCGCCGCCGTGCCCGAGAGCTGGACCCTGGGGGACGTGCCCGGTCAGAACGGTCTGATCGACCTCAGCGCGCCCCGCGCCGCACCGCTGGACCAGACCACGCCGGCCCTCTACATCACGCCCGGCCTGGAGGCCCAACTAACCGGGATCGATCCCAATGATCCTGCGGTGCTGGCGGCGACGGCGGCGGCCAACAACGCCCCCGTGCAAAAGGCCTTCAACCCACGCGGCGCCGTCTATGGCGCCCCCGCCACCGCCTCCCAGGTGGTGATCCAGGCCAAGAAGGCCGGCGCCCTGGTCGTTCGGCTGGGGGACGGTCAGGCCCTGTTCGCCCGCCAGATGGCCGCCGGCGAGGCCTGGCGCGCGCCGATGGGCGTCAGCGCCACCATCGATGTATCGGATCCGGCGGCCTTTGACGTCTATCTGAACGGCGAACACGGCGGCATCCTGCCGGCTGTCCTGACGCCCCTGGCCCAGTTGAACAGCCGCGCAGAACAGGCCGCCCGCCAGGTGGCGGAGGACCAGGCCCGTCGCGTGGCGCAGGCTCAGGCCGTGCGGGCGGCCCAACAAGCCGCCCAACCCGCCCCTCCCCCCGTCGCGGCGACAAACTGATCGTCGTCCCCGTGGCCCTGACGCCGTCTTCGGCCTATATGAGCCCGTGATGAGCGACCATACCCACGTCCGACCCTGGCGCCATATCGAGCGCCGCAAGAGCCGCCAGATCCGCGTGGGCTCCGTCCTCGTGGGCGGCGACGCCCCGATCAGCGTGCAGTCGATGACCAATACGCCGACGTCCGACGCGGCGGCGACGATCGACCAGATCCGCCAGTTGGAAGAGGCCGGCGCCGACATCGTCCGCGTCTCCTGCCCCGACGTGGAATCGACAGAGGCGTTCAAGGTCATCGCCCGCGAGGCCAAGGTCCCCTTGGTCGCCGACATTCATTTCCACTACAAGCGCGGCATCGAGGCGGCCCAGGCGGGCGCCGCCTGCCTGCGGATCAATCCGGGCAATATCGGCAGTCCCGACCGCGTCCGCGACGTGATCCAGGCCGCCAAGGACCACGGCTGTTCGATGCGGATCGGCGTCAACGCCGGCTCGCTGGAAAAGGAGCTGCTGGAGAAGTACGGCGAGCCCTGCCCCGACGCCATGGTCGAGAGCGCCCTGAACCACGCCCGCATCCTGCAGGACCACGACTTCCACGAGTTCAAGATCTCGGTGAAGGCGTCCGACCCCTTCCTGACCGTCGCCGCCTATCAGCAGCTGGCCGAGGCCATCGACTGCCCCCTGCACCTGGGCGTGACCGAGGCGGGGCCGTTGCGCACCGGCACGATCAAATCGGCCATCGGCATGGGCTCGATGCTGTGGGCCGGCATCGGCGACACCATCCGCGTGTCGCTGGCCGCCGATCCGGTCGAGGAGATCAAGGTCGGCTTCGACATCCTGAAGTCGCTGGGCCTGCGCCATCGGGGCGTCAACATCATCGCCTGTCCGTCGTGCGCGCGTCAGGGCTTCAACGTCATCGAGACCGTGACCCTGCTGGAAGAGAAACTGGCCCACATCTCGACGCCGATGAGCCTGTCGGTCATCGGCTGCGTCGTGAACGGCCCGGGCGAGGCCCTCTATACCGACATCGGCTTCACCGGCGGCGGCAAGGGCGCCGGCATGATCTATCTGAACGGCAAGATCGCCCACAAACAGGCCAATGACGGCATGATCGACCACATCGTCGACCTGGTCGAACAGAAGGCCGCTGAGCTAGACGCCGCACGGGCGGCGGAGCTTCAGGCGGCGGAATAGGCTCCGCGTCCGCGAGTTGTGTCAGTTTTGATAAATTGCACGCGTATCGATTGACGACCCACACCCCAGATGCAACCTATGCCGTAAGTTCACCTGGGGAGGGTGAACGGTAATCCATTGAGGGGCTTCATGATATTCCGTAATCCCGCGCGCTTCGGCGTGCGTGCGCTCGCGCTTGCCGGCGTGGCGTTGTCTCTGCCTGCCTGCGCCACCGTAACGCGTGGTTCGAGCCAGCAGTTTTCCGTCCAGAGCACGCCGCCTGGCGCGCAGGTCAGCACATCGAACGGCTTTGAATGCCAGGCGACGCCCTGCACCTTCCGCATGCCGCGCAAGGACGCCTTCCGCATCACCGTGTCCAAGGACGGCTACGTCGCCCAGACCCATGACATCACCAGCAGCGTCTCCGGCGCGGGCGGTACGGCCATGGCCGGCAACATCCTGATCGGCGGCATCATCGGCGGGGCGATCGACGCCACCTCCGGCGCCATGAATGATCTGAAGCCCAATCCGCTGATCGTGACCCTTCGCACCCCGGCCGAAGAAGCGGCCGCAGCCCAGGCCCCCGTCGCGACGCCGCCCGCCGCAGCCGCAGCCGGAGGCGAATAATGATCCGTCGTCTCGCCGCCGCCGCCGCTCTGGGCGCCCTGATGGGCGTCGCGGCCTGCGCCAGCCCGTCCAACCCCGCGCTCATGACCTTGCCGGCGACATCGGGCCTCACGGCGGCGCCCGGCGATCTCGGCTATCGGTCGGTGACGACGGTGACGGTTTCCGGCGGCCAGAACACCAATCCGATGTGGACCTCCGAGGTTTCGAATGCGGACTTCAAGACCGCACTGGAAGGCTCGTTGACGGCCGCCGGCTATATGGGGACCGAAGGTCAGCCCATGACGGTCTCCGCATCCTTGATCGACCTGAAACAGCCTATGGCCGGCTTTGACATGTCTGTGACCAGCCAGGTTCGCTATACCGTGATGCGAGCCGACCGTTCCGTCTTCGACGAAACGGTGGCGGCGACCGGCACAGCGACCATGGGTCAGGCCTTCATGGGCGTGGAACGTCTGCGGATGGCCAACGAAGCCTCGATCCGCGAAAACATCAAGGAATTCCTGACCCGCTTCCGCGCCCGCGCGCGCTGATCGGATCAAAGGACGACCACGGCGACGGCGGGTCCCGACCCGCCGTCGTCTTTCGTCTCAGATCACCCTGAACAGCCGCAGGGCCTGATAGCCGGCGGACAGCAACACAACGGCCCCGACGCCATAGGTCAGGATCCGACGGGGCGCGATCCGCGCGATCACCCCGGCGAAGGGCGCGGCGATCAGACCGCCCAGGATGAGGCCCAGGATGGAGGCGGCGTGGGTGGCGACGCCTTTGGCGTCCGCCCAGTGACCGGTCAGCAGGGCGGCCAGGAAGGTCGCCGAAATGGCCGAGGTGACGAAGAACTCCGCCGTATTGGTGGTGCCGATCGCGGCGCGCGGGTCGCCCCCCGACCCCACCAGGGTCGTCGTGACCGTTGGCCCCCAGCCGCCGCCGCCGATGGCGTCGAAGAACCCGCCGACGACGCCCAGCGGTCCCGCGAACCTGACCGGGAAGATCCGCGCGCGAGTCTGACGGGTCGCGCGCCAGATGATCACGCCCCCCATGATCGCCAGGTAGGCGGTGATCCAGGGCTTGACCAGGTCGCCGTCGATGCTGGTCAGGACGAAGGCGCCCAGGCAACCGCCCACCACCCCGCCCATGGCCAGGGGCACGAACAGTTTCCAGTTCACATTCTTGTTGACCGTGTGAGATCCGGCCGACGCCGCCGTGGTGAAGACCTCTGCGGCATGGACGCTGGCCGAGGCTGTCGCTGGGGGCACGCCGAACGACAGCAGGACCGTCGAGGAGATGACGCCGTAAGCCATGCCCAGGGCCCCATCGACGGACTGGGCCAGAAAACCGACGAGGAGAAAGACGAGGAAATCTTGCATGGCCGCCCCTGAAAATCCGCCCGACGGTGCGTGTTATTTTCCTACTGGGTCAATAGGAGAAGGATTCGACGCGGCTTGCAGAAGGCTTCGCGCCTCGAACACCGCGGCGACGGCGTCGCGCCCATCCTGCAGGACCGGCTGCAACGGGCAGGTCTCGACGTCCGGACAGGTCTCGCAAGGCCCGTGGGCGGTGCGCGACGCGCAGGGCGCCAGGGCCAGGGGGCCTTCCAGCGCCCGGATCACATCGGCGAAACTGATGGTCCCGGCCGGCGCCGCCAGGGCGTAGCCTCCGGTCCGCCCCCGCTTGGACACCAGCAGATTCTGACGACGCAGATCCAGAAGTATGGCTTCTAGGAATTTGCGCGGCGCCGTGGCGGCCTCGGCGATCTCGCCGATGGTGGCGGGGCCGCCGCCCGGCAGGCCGGCCAGATGGATCATGGCGCGCAGGGCGTAGCGGGACCGGTTCGACAGCATGGTCCGTGATCGCGCGACCGCGCGCCGGACGCAAGACGCCGTTCGCCGTCCGGCCCGACCTCATCCCGGTCGGGCCAGCCGGGCCGCCGCCGCCAGGATTTGCGGACCGGTATAGGGTTTCAGCACCAGGGCCTCGGCGAGGGGGGCGTAACGGGTTGCGGCCTCAGCGTCGCCGGAAATGAAGATCACCCGAATGTCCCAGCGTCGCGTCAGAACCTCGGCCAGTTCGCCCCCGGTCGTGGCGCCGGACAGATTGATGTCCAGCAGGGCGCCGTCGATGGCGTGCAGGGCGGCCGCAGCCTCGGCCGCCGCCGCGCTGTGGAACGGGCCCACCACCCTGTGCCCGGCCTCAGTCAACAGCTCGGTCAGGTCGGCGGCCACCTCGGCGTCATCCTCGACCACCAGCAGGGTCAGGGGCTCCAGATCGCCCCCCACGACGGCGATCTCGGCCGGCCGGGGCGCGCCCCCTTCAGCGGAACCGGATGTCTGGGCCACGATGACCCGACGCAGATCGCGCCAGACCTCGACCGCCGGTCGGTCGCTATCCAGGCCATAGAGGCCCGCCATGGTCTTCAGGTCGCGCGCATCGTCCGGCGACAGACGGCCGCCCGCCGCGGTGAGACGCGCGTCATACAGGCGGCACAGCCGTTCCACGCTGTCGGCGCCGTCCGGAGTCGCGTCGACGGCCTGGGCGACAGGCTTCGACGGCGGCGGGCGATCGAACATGACGTCCTCCTCACGGCTGATCGGCCGTCAGCTAGTCGTTTGGAACCCTCGGCGTAAGCGCCTCTGACGCCATCGTTATCCAAAATCACAATCCCGGCGCCGACCGTGGTCCCCGCCGACAATCGACATCGCGCCCCTCGGCGCGCTAAGGACGGCCCTCCCTTTCTCCAGGATTGCCCCCTTGCGTCTGCCCCAGGCCCGTCTCGATCAGGTGCTCGACCGTTTCCACGAGGTGGAGGCCCGCATGGGTGCGGCGACGGACGGCGTCGAGATCGTCCGCCTGTCCAAGGAGCACGCCGAGCTCAAGCCCGTCGCCGACGCGGTCCAGGGTCTGGCCCGACTCCGCGCCGAGATGGCCGATCTGGAGGTCATGGCCGCCGATCCCGAAATGGCCGCCATGGCCCAGGACGAGTTGCGCGACCTGACCGAACGCCTGCCGCAGATGGAGCGCGACGTCGCCCTGCTGCTGGCCCCGCGCGACGCCGACGAGAACGCCTCGGCCGTGCTGGAAGTCCGCGCCGGCACCGGCGGCGACGAGGCGGCCCTGTTCGCCGGCGACCTGTTCCGAATGTATTCGCGCTACGCCTCGACGCGCGGCTGGCGGATCGAGCTGGATTCGGCGACCGAGGGCGACGCCGGCGGCTACAAGGAGATCATCGCCACCGTCACCGGCGACGGCGTCTTCGGCCGACTGAAGTTCGAGAGCGGCGTCCACCGCGTCCAGCGCGTGCCGACGACCGAGGCCGGGGGCCGCATCCACACCTCGGCCGCCACCGTCGCCGTCCTGCCCGAGGTCGAGGACGTCGAGATCGAGATCCTGGAAAAGGACATCCGCATCGACACCTTCCGCGCCTCCGGCTCGGGCGGTCAGCACGTCAACAAGACGGATTCGGCCGTGCGGATCACCCACCTTCCAACCGGGATCGTGGCCACCAGCTCCGAAAAGTCGCAGCACGTAAACCGCGACAAGGCGATGAAGAACCTGCGGGTCCGCCTGTACGACATGCAGCGCCAGGCCAAGGATCTGGCCCGCGCCGACTCGCGCAAGTCCCAGGTCGGCTCGGGCGACCGGTCCGAGCGGATTCGCACCTACAACTTCCCGCAGGGACGCGTGACCGACCACCGCATCGGCCTGACCCTGCACAGCCTGCCCCAGATCCTGGAAGGCGACCTGGACCCCATGCTGAACGCCCTGATCGCCGAGGATCAGGCCGCACGCCTGGCGGATCTCGAGGCCGAGTTCGGCTGATCAGCCCAGCACGCCCAGCATGGGCAGGCACAGCACCAGGGCCGTGACGGCTGTATAGCCGGCGAAGGCGTGGACCGACCGGCGACGGCCGCTCAGGGCCGTGGGCTCGGCGATGCGGACGGCGCGATCATTCCACAGCAGATACAGGGCCTGGATCGTCCACCCGGCCAGGAAGGCCGCGACCGCCCAGCCGCTGAGCGCCGCCAGGGCCGCGCCGGAGGCCAGGACCAGCATGGCGCCCAGCGCAATCACCCCGTCCCCGACCTGGTCGGTGACGGACACCGGGATCAGCCCCGACAATGCACGCTGCAAACGCCAGTTGAGCCAGGCTTGATACAGAAGCATCAGCCCGCCCAAGACGTAGAACACCCCTATCGCGCGCGCGGCCCACTCCATGGCGGGAATAAGGCGTCATTCCCGCCCGGGCCGTAAGTGCGGAAAACCCCTTAGTCGGCTGAAAAGGTCCAACCGGCGCAAACGAGACACAACCGATGATATCTCAGGCTGCGCGCGTCTGCTCGGCCTGGAGCGCCCGGACGACCGCCGGACGACGGCCCATCCGGTCGTAATGGGCGCGTACATACGGAAACTCGGCCACATCCACGCCGTCGCCTTCCAGCCAGCCGGTGAAGGTGAACAGATAGGGGTCTGCGACGGAATAGGCGTCGCCCATCACCCAGTCGCTGTCTCCGTTCCGGGCCAGATCCGCCTCGATCAGGGTGAAACAGTCCCGCATGTTCTGCGCCACCTTGGCCGCCATCGAGGCCTGGGCCGCAGCGTCGTCGCTCCAGCGCGAGGCCCGGCGGCCATGGGCGTGGGCGACGTGGACAGTCGAGGCCAGATAGAGGTTGAAGGCCTGCATCCGCGCAAGAGCGAAGGGCTCGACGGGCGCCAGCAGACCCTGCGGAGCGAGGGCGGCGATATAGGCCAGAATGGCCGGGCTTTCGGTCAGGACGCCCTGATCGGTCACCAGAGCCGGAACCCGCCCCTTGGGGTTGATCGCCAGAAACTCGGGCCGGCGCTGGTCCCCCTGGGCGAAGTCGACCAGGCGGGCTTCGAACGCCAGGCCGGACTCTTCCAGCGCGATATGGCTGGCCCGGCTGCAGGATCCGGGGGCGGTATAGAGGGTCAGCATGATCGGCCTCGTCGGGAAAGAAAAAGGCGACGAGAACCTCGCCGCCTTTCCGTCTCTTACAGGTCCAGCAGGGCCCGCTGCGGGTCTTCCAGCAGTTCCTTGATGCGGACCAGGAAGGTCACGGCTTCCTTGCCGTCGACAATGCGGTGATCATAGCTGAGGGCCAGGTACATCATCGGACGGATCTTGACCTCGCCGTTGATGGCCATCGGGCGCTGGACGATGTTGTGCATGCCCAGGATGCCCGACTGCGGGGCGTTCAGGATCGGCGTCGACATCAGCGACCCATAGGTGCCGCCGTTGGTGATGGTGAAGGTGCCGCCCTGCAGCTGGTCCATGGTCAGGGCGCCGTCGCGGGCGGCCTTGCCCAGGGCGCCGATGCCCTTTTCGATGCCCGCCAGGCTCAGGGTGTCGGCGTCGCGCAGCACCGGAACCACCAGACCCTTTTCGGTGCCGACGGCGACGCCGATGTCATAGTGGTTCTTGTAGATGATGTCCGTGCCGTCGATCTCGGCGTTGACGGCCGGAATCTCGTGCAGGGCCGCAACCACGGCCTTGGTGAAGAAGGACATGAAGCCCAGCTTCACGCCGTGGCGCTTCTCGAACACCTCTTTGTACTGGGCGCGCAGGGCCATGACATTGGTCATGTCCACCTCGTTGAAGGTGGTCAGCTGGGCGGCCGTGTTCTGCGATTCCTTCAGGCGACGGGCGATGGTCTGACGCAGGCGCGTCATCTTCACCCGCTCTTCGCGCGGGCCGACGGCGCGCGGGGCCGAAGGCGCGGCGGCGGCGGCGGCCGGAGCCGGGGCGGCCTGACCGATGGCGGCGATGGCGTCAGCCTTGGTGATATTGCCCTTGGGCCCCGTGGCGGCGATGGCCTTCGGATCCAGATTGTTTTCGGCGACGACGCGCTGGACGGCCGGCGACAGGGTGTCGTTCTTGCCGCCCGAGACCTGGGCCGAGCCGGTGTTGGCCGGAGCGGCGGCAGGCGCCGGGGCAGCGGCGGCCGGAGCCGAAGCGGCTGCGCCCGAACCCGAAACCGAACCGATCTTCTGGCCGGGGGTGACGGTCGCGCCCTCGTCGGCGGCGATGGTCAGCACGCCGTCAGCCGGCGCCGAAACCTCGACCGCGACCTTGTCGGTCTCGATCTCGACCAGCAGTTCGTCCTTCTTGACGGCGTCGCCGCTCTTCTTGAGCCACTTGCCCATAGAGCCCTCGGCGACGCTTTCGCCCATCACCGGCACGGTGATGTCGATGCTGGACGCAGCGGCGGCGGGCGCCGCCTTGGCCTCGGCCTTGGCGGCCTTGGCTGGGGCCGAGGCCGGAGCCGCAGCGGCGGCCGCGCCGCCTTCGGTCACCGAACCCAGGACCGTGCCCGGCACGACGGTGTCGCCCTCGGCGGCGTTGATGGCGCCCAGGACGCCGTCGGCCGGCGCCGCGACTTCCAGCGAGACCTTGTCGGTCTCCAGTTCGACGAGCAGTTCGTCCTTCTTGACCGCGTCGCCGACCTTCTTGGTCCATTTCGCGATGGTGGCCTCGGTGACGGATTCACCGAGGGCGGGGGTCAGGATGTCGGCCATGTCGGGTCCAGCTGTCTCTTTGGGAGTATTCGGTGAGGTGTATCAGGCGAAGGCTTCGTTGGTGAAGGTCTCGAGTTCCTTCAGGTGGCGGCTCATCAGGCCGGCCGCCGTCGAGGCGGAACCGGGACGGCCGACGTAGCGGGCGCGCTTGGAGGCGACGTCCAGCTTGTCCAGCGTCAGCTCCAGCCACGGATCGACGAAGGTCCAGCCGCCCATGTTCTTGGGTTCTTCCTGGCACCAGACCACTTCCGCCTTCGGGAAGCGGGCCAGTTCCTTGCGCAAGGACTGGATCGGCCACGGATAGAACTGCTCCAGGCGCAGGATATAGACGTCGTCCACCGCCTGGCCGTCCTTGGCCTTCTTCTCGCGGGCGTCCAGCAGGTCGTAATAGACCTTGCCCGAACACAGGATGACGCGGCGGATCGCCTTGTCGGCCTTGATCTTGATCCCGGCGACGTCGGGGCGGGTCTGGGCGTCGTCGTGCAGGACGCGGTGGAAGGACGAACCCTCCGCCAGATCCTTCATCGACGAGACCGCCTTCTTGTGACGCAGCAGGCTCTTGGGCGTCATCAGGATCAGCGGCTTGCGGAACGGCCGGTGCATCTGGCGACGCAGGATGTGGAAATAGTTGGCCGGGGTGGTGCAGTTGGCGACCTGCATATTGTCTTCGGCGCACTGTTGCAGGAAGCGCTCCAGACGGGCCGACGAGTGTTCCGGTCCCTGGCCTTCATAGCCATGCGGCAACAGCATGGTCAGGCCGCTCATCCGCAGCCACTTGCGTTCGCCCGAGCTGATGAACTGGTCGATCACCACCTGGGCGCCGTTCACGAAGTCGCCGAACTGGGCTTCCCACATCACCATGGTGTTGGGGTCGGCCAGCGAATAGCCGTACTCGAAGCCCAGCACCGCCTCTTCCGACAGGGCCGAGTCGATGACCTCGTAGTTGGCCTGGCCTTCGCGGAGGTTGTTCAGCGGGATGTAACGCTCTTCGGTCGTCTGATCGATGATGCCCGAATGGCGCTGCGAGAAGGTGCCGCGCACCGAGTCCTGGCCCGACAGACGCACCGGGAAGCCTTCGTCCACCAGCGAGGCGAAGGCCAGGCTCTCGGCCGTGGCCCAGTCCAGGCCCTCGCCCGAGGTGATGGCCTCGCGCCGGCCGTCGATGACCCGTTTCAGCGTCTTGTGCATGTCGACGCTGTTGGGGATGGTCGTCAGGCGGTGGCCCAGGTCGGTCAGCTTGGCCAGGGGCACCGCGGTCTCGCCGCGCAGTTCGTCCTTGGGCGACTGGAAGCCCTGCCACTGGCCGTCCAGCCAGTCGGCCTTCTCGGCGGACCAGGTCTTGCCGGCCTCGAACTGGTCGTCAAGGAAGGTGTCGAACCGCGCAATCTCGGCGTCCACCTCGGCCTGCGTCAGCACGCCCTCGGCGACCAGACGCTGCGAATACAGTTCGCGGGTCGAGGGCTGGGCGCGGATCTTCGAATACATCAGCGGCTGGGTGAAGGTGGGATCGTCGCCTTCGTTGTGGCCGAAGCGGCGATAGCAGAACATGTCCACCACCGCGTCCTTGTGGAATTTCTGACGATATTCGGTGGCCACCTTGGCGGCGAAGACGACCGCTTCGGGATCATCGCCGTTCACGTGGAAGATCGGGGCCTGGACCATCAGCGCCACATCCGACGGATAGGGCGACGAGCGCGAGTTGCGCGGGCTGGTGGTGAAGCCGATCTGGTTGTTGATGACGAAATGCAGGGTGCCGCCGGTGCGGTAGCCCTTCAGCCCCATCAGGGCGAAACACTCGGCCACCACGCCCTGGCCGGCGAAGGCGGCGTCGCCGTGGATCAGCAGGGGCACGACCTTGGACCGGTCCAGCGCCCATTCGGCCTCGGGCTTGCCGGCGTTGGCCTCACGGATGTCGAACGCCTGTTTGGCGCGCGCCTTGCCCAGCACCACCGGATTGACGATCTCGAGGTGCGACGGATTGGCGGTCAGCGACAGGTGGACGTGGTTGCCGTCGAACTCGCGGTTCGAACTGGCGCCCATGTGATATTTGACGTCGCCCGAGCCCTCGATGTCGCTGGGCACGGCCGAGCCGCCCTGGAACTCGTGGAAGATGACCTTGTAGGGCTTGCCCATCACGGCGGCGAGCACGTTCAGGCGGCCGCGGTGGGCCATGCCCAGCACGACTTCATCGACGCCCAGATTGCCGCCGCGCTTGATCACCTGCTCCAGCGCCGGGACCATGGCCTCGCCGCCGTCCAGGCCGAACCGCTTGGTGCCGGGGAAACGCTTGTGCAGGAAGCGTTCGAAGCCCTCGGCCTCGATCAGCTTGTTCAGGATGGCCAGCTTGCCTTCCTTGGTGAAGGCGTTCTGCTCGAACTTGTCCGGCCCTTCGAACCGCTGCTGCAGCCAGGACTTCTCCTCCGGCTCGGCGATATGCATGTACTGGATGCCGATATTGCCGCAGTAGGTGCGCTTCAGCAGGTCCAGCACCTGGCGGATCGTGCCGGTCTGAAGCCCCAGGACCCCGTCCAGGAAGATCGGACGATCCATGTCGGCGGCGCTGAAACCATAGAATTCCGGCGTCAGTTCCGGGTTTTCGACCGGCTGTTCGATGCCCAGCGGGTCCAGCTTGGCCTGCAGGTGGCCGCGCACGCGATAGCTGCGGATCAGCATCAGGGCGCGAATGGAATCATGGGCGGCGGCGCGGATCGCGTCGCCTGAAACCTCGGCCGGCGCGGCCTTGGCCGCTGCAGGCGCCGGCGCGGCGCCGGGCTTCTTGGGGTCGGGCTTGGGCGCCGGCCAGCGGCCGTCGAACACGGCGTTCGCCTCATTGGGCTCGGTGGCGGTTCCGCGCCCCCAGGCGCCGGCCTCGGCCGAGGCCTTCACGCTGGCGGCGTTGTCGCGCAACTGGTCGAAGAAGGCTTTCCATTCCGCCGAGACCGAGCCGGGATCATTGGCCCACTTCTCGTGCAGCTCCTCGATATAGGCCGCATTGGACCCGTAGAGGAAAGAGGTCTCGGCAAAGACCTGGTTCAGCCGACCCGCATCGTCCGCCATTGTTCTCGCTATCCCTTGGCCCCCGCCGGACACATCTCCGTGAGGGGCGCGCCCGTCATATAGGCGTGCTTTCCTTATGGGTCATGACCGAAACGGGGCAATTCGGTGAGAAATTGGTCGCAGGCGCAAAGAAAAACGCCCCCGGCCGAAACCGGGGGCGTCCAATCCTGCCGAGACCGGCATTTTTCATCCTCCCTCCCCCACGGGGGAGGGGGCGAAGCGAAGCGGAGCCGGGTGGGGCGGGCAGGGCGACGCCCCACAGACCCCCTAAAACTAGACAGGTGCGGCCCAGCCTGGCCGCCCCCACCCCGTCGCTGACGCGACGCCCCTCCCCCGCAGGGGGGAGGGAGAGGCGCCTGTGCGCCTTGGCTTCTTAACCCTTCAGCACTTCCACCAGGGTCTTGCCCAGGCGGGCCGGCGATTCCGACATGCGGATGCCGGCGGCTTCCATCGCCGCGATCTTGGATTCCGCATCGCCCTTGCCGCCCGAGACGACGGCGCCGGCGTGGCCCATGGTGCGGCCCTTCGGAGCCGTGCGGCCCGCGATGAAGCCGGCCATCGGCTTCTTGCGGCCCTTCTTGGCTTCGTCGATCAGGAATTGGGCGGCGTCTTCTTCGGCGCCGCCGCCGATCTCACCGATCATGATGATCGAGGTGGTTTCCGGGTCGGCCAGGAACAGTTCCAGCACGTCGATGAACTCGGTGCCCTTGACCGGATCGCCGCCGATGCCGACGGCCGTGGTCTGGCCCAGGCCTTCGTTGGTGGTCTGGAACACGGCCTCATAGGTCAGGGTGCCCGAACGCGACACGATGCCGACCGAGCCCTTCTTGAAGATATTGCCCGGCATGATGCCGATCTTGCACTCGTCCGGCGTCAGGATGCCCGGGCAGTTCGGACCCAGCAGGCGCGACTTGGAGCCTTCCAGGCGGCGCTTGACGTTGACCATGTCCAGCACCGGGATGCCCTCGGTGATGCAGGTGATGAAGGGGATCTCGGCGTCGATGGCCTCGATGATGGCGGCGGCGGCGCCCGACGGCGGGACATAGATCACCGAGGCGTCGGCGCCCGTGGCGTCCTTGGCTTCGGCGACCGAGGCGTAGATGGGCAGGGTTTCGCCGTGCGAACCCGTCCAGTTCGTGCCGCCCTTGGTCGGGTGCACGCCGGCGACCATCTTGGTGCCGTGATAGGCCAGGGCCTGTTCGGTGTGGAAGCCGCCGGTCTTGCCGGTCAGGCCCTGGACGATGATCTTGGTGTCTTTGTTGACGAGGATGGACATGGGGTCTCGCTTCTTTGGCTAGGCGGAGAGGAAGGGGTTTTCGACGCGGACCGACCCGTAGGTCTGACCGTGAGTGAGAACTTCGGAATAGAGCACCTTGGCGCCCAGCCGCTCGGCGGCGGCGATGATGGCGCCGTCCCAGTAGGACAGCTGATAGCGGCGGGCGTTGTCGACGCCCGCGACCACCACCTCCGGCGTGATCGGCTGGCAGGGCTTCATGGCGACGACGCGGACCCATTCGCGGGCCTTGTCCGACGAAAGCGGCGGCGCGCCCTTGCGCGTGGCGTTGTTGTAGAATTCGGCGAGCACCTGGCCCGAGGTGCAATAGTCCTCGGTCAGCACGATCTCGCGCGCACGCTCCCACCTATGCCCCGCATGGTCCCGACCAAGAGCGGCGTAGAGCAGAATATTGGTGTCGAGAAAGACCTCAGAACTCGCGATCAAACCGAGGGTCTCCGCTGTAGGTTTCTTCCCGTGTGGGGAGACGCCAACCCTCGCCCCCGCGGCCTTCGGATTCGTCGATCAGTTTCAGCAGCGCCTCGCGCGCCTCGTCCTTGGAGGTCTCCTGCTCGACCAGCCGTGTCAGGAAGCCACGCACCATCTCGTTGACGCTGGTCCGCTTCATGGCGGCCAGAACCCGCACCTTGTCGAGCAGGTCGTCGTCGATGGCGAGGGTCAGGTTGCGGGTCATTGGTCTACACGGGTTATGTGGAACACATAGGCCGTGGAGCGAGACGGGGCAAGTCAGTCCCTTGTCGGCCAGCGGGGGCTCGGAATATCGAGCAACAATCCCAGCCGCCGCAGAATCCAGGCCTGAACCGGCGTCAGGGCGTACAGTCTCTCGAACAGCGCGGCCTCCCGGCCCGCGGCCCGCGCCTCGGCGTAGTCTGTCTGCTGTCGTCTTCGGCGACGGCCGCACTCGGCCGTATCGCCGACAGCCAGCCGTCGATCCCATTTGGCGCGCCAGCCGTCCAGGCTGATGGCGTCATAGTGGAGCAGCCAGGCCCGACCGCCAGCGCCGAGGTCGCGGGCGCGGGCGGCCTTCAACGGAACCTCCGCCCGCTTGGATTCGTGGATGCAGACGGTGATGTCTGCCAGGCCGCGCCGCACGGCGTGCTTGCCCATATGGTGGCCCAGCAGTCCCCGGACGAAGAACTTGCCGGCGCCCGGATAGAGGCCATTGCTCAGCTCGGACCAGAACGGCCCGCTGTAGGACTTGCGGGCCAGACTGGCCCCGTATTCCAGATTGAGATCGTCCCCGGATCGCCAGACCGCCTCGACGGTCTCGAAGATGACGGACTCACAGTCGGCCGGAACCGCCTCCAGCACGGCGGCCGGCGAGACCGCGCCGAACAGCCGCTCGTCGATATCGACGACCAGCAGCCAGTCGGCGGCCAGGCTGCGATAGGCCGCGCCATAGACGCCCCTTTGCCGATCCTCGACCGTCGCCGGCCGACCGCCAAGGGCGGACCAGAAGGCGTCGTCACAGACGATCAGCTCGCCTTCAGCCAGGCCCACGGCGTCCGGCGCCGGCGCGGCCGCGCTGTCGAAATAGACGCGAACGCGCGCGGCCCCCTTGCGGCGGAAGTGATCGACGAAGGCCGCGACATGCCGCTCCGGCGCCAGGGCCATGGCGACGACTTCGAACACGGCCATCGACGACGTCCGCCTGGGGGCGAGCCGCCGGACCTAGCCGACCGCTGCGACGATCTTCTGGGCGGCGTCGTCCAGATCGTCGGCGGCCTGGATGGTCAGGCCCGACTCGTTCAGGATCTTCTTGCCCAGTTCGGCGTTGGTGCCTTCCAGACGCACGACCAGCGGCACCTTCAGACCGACTTCCTTCACCGCGGCGACGACGCCCTCGGCGATGACGTCGCACTTCATGATGCCGCCGAAGATGTTGACCAGGATGCCCTGGACGTTCGGGTCGGCGGTGATGATCTTGAAGGCCGCAGCGACCTTCTCCTTGCCGGCGCCGCCGCCGACGTCGCAGAAGTTGGCCGGCTCCTTGCCGTACAGCTTGATGATGTCCATCGTCGCCATGGCCAGGCCGGCGCCGTTGACCATGCAGCCGATGTTGCCGTCCAGCGAGACATAGGCGAGGTCCCACTTGGAGGCTTCGATTTCCTTGGCGTCTTCCTCGGTCTCGTCGCGCAGGGCGCGCATGTCCTCGTGGCGGAACAGGGCGTTGCCGTCGAAGCTGACCTTGGCGTCCAGGACGCGCAGGCGGCCGTTCTCCATGACGATCAGCGGGTTCACTTCCAGCATGGCCATGTCCTTCTCGACGAAGGCCTTGTACAGCGCCGGGAACAGCGACTTGCCGTCTTCGGCCGCATCGCCCGTCAGGCCGTAGGCGGCGTTGATGGCGGCGACGTCGGCCTCGGTCACGCCCGTGGCGGGGTCGATGACGATGGTCTGGATCTTCTCGGGCGTGTCATGGGCGACGGCCTCGATGTCCATGCCGCCCTCGGTCGAGACGACGAAGGCAACGCGGCCATACTGACGGTCGACCAGCAGCGAGCAGTACAGTTCGCGGGCGATGTCGGCGCCGTCCTCGATATAGAGGCGGTTGACCTGCTTGCCGGCCTCGCCGGTCTGGGCGGTGACCAGGGTGTTGCCCAGCATTTCCTTGGCGTTCTTGACCACGTCCTCGATCGAGAAGGCCAGGCGCACGCCGCCCTTGGCGTCGGCCGGCAGTTCCTTGAACTTGCCCTTGCCGCGTCCACCGGCGTGGATCTGCGACTTCACGACATAGAGCGGGCCAGGCAGTTGCTTGGCGGCGGCCTCGGCCTGATCGGCCGAGGTGATGGGCACGCCCTCGGCGACCGGGGCGCCGAAGCCCTTGAGAACCTGCTTGGCCTGATATTCGTGGATGTTCATGGCGACCGCCGCAATCTTTGCTGGGAAGGGTTTGCGGGGCTTATAGGCTCCGCCCCTTCGCAGGCGCAACAGGGGTCGACCATGGTTTTGGTCTAAGCTTCAGTCGACCCAGTCCCGCTTCAGCGTCCGCGAGGCCCCGATCAGCAAGACCGCCGCCAGCACATAGAAGCCCATGCCGGTGTAGATGGCCCACCTCAGGCTCTCTTCCCCGAACCGGGGCGCCAGCAGGTCGCTCATCCAGCCGAAATAGTAGAAGCCGACCGCGATCCCGAGCAGATTGTTCAGCAGCAGGAACAGGGCCGAGGCCGTGGACCGCATGGCCGCCGGGACCAGATGCTGGACCGCCGCCGTGATCGGCCCCAGCCAGGCCAGGTTCAGACCGGTGGGCAACAGGAAGATCAGGAAGGCCAGGACCAGCTGCTGGGTGTTGCTGCCCCCGCCCGGCAGGACCAGGCCGATCAGCCAGGGCGAGTTCATCGCCAGGATGAAACAGGGCGCCGAGATCAGGAAGGCGATGGCCGGGGTCAGGGGATAGGCGCCCTTGCCCTTTTTCGACAGCTTGTCGGCGATCATGCCGCCCAGCCAGATGCCCAGCAGACCGCCGATCAGGGCGATGCCGGCGTAATACCAGCTGGTCTGACGCAGGGTCAGGTCGAAGCTGCGCATGAAGAACAGCGGCAACCAGCCCGCGACGCCGTAGCCGCACACCGAGGACGAGGCCGCGCCCAGGCCCAGCAGCCAGAAGCTGGGCTTGCGGATCACCACCGAGGCGGTGCGTCGCGCCACCATCAGCGACACGCCGATCACGCCGGCCAGCAGGCCGCCGAAGGCCAGGACCAGCGGACTGCCCAGGGACACGCCCAGCAACCAGTTCGCCGCCGCCAGGAGCAGCAGCCCGGCGCCCAGGCCCAGCATGACCTGGGCCGCGATCTTGCCCGCCCGGTCGGTGCCGACCGGCGCCGCCGCCAGGGCCGCGACCTGGGCCTCGGTCTTGATCGCATCGGTTCCGCCCCGCTTGGGATCCTTGACCGTCAGCCGTAACAGGGGCGCGACCAGCAGGCCCAGCAGGCCGACGACGATGAAGGCCGTGCGCCAGCCGTAGGTCGCCGCCAGCAACCCCCCGACCAGGGTGCCCGCCGCCATGCCCAGCGGAATCCCGAAGGCGAAGGCCGCGAGGGCCCGCGCCCTTTGATGGGGCGGGAAATAGTCGGCGATCAGCGAATAGGCCGGGGCGACCCCGCCCGCCTCGCCCACGCCCACGCCCATACGGCACAGGAACAGCTGGCCGAACGACCCCGTCATGCCGCACAGGGCGGTGAAGCCCGACCAGACCGCCAGGGCTCCGGTCATGATCCAGACCCGGCTGAACCGATCAGCCATCCAGGCCAGGGGAATGGCCAGGGTCGAATAGACCGATGCGAAGGCGATGCCGCCCAACAGGCCGAACTGGCTGTCGGACATGCCGAACTCTTCCTTCAGCGGCGCGGCCAGGATGCCGATGATCTGCCGGTCCAGGAAGTTCAGCATGTAGATCAGGATCAGCACCGCCAGCACATAGAAGCGGTAGCCCGGTCGGTGCGGCGCGGGCGCCTGCGCGTCCGTCAGCGTGTCGGTCGTCATCGGCGTTTCCCTCGGCGTATTTTTCTTGTTGGGGCGAGCCTAGCCCCAAGTCTGGTCTCTGCAAAGCAAGGGGCGGCGGCCCGAAAACCGCCGCCCCAGCATCAGGCATTTGGTGACAATCAGAACCGGTAGGTCAGGCGCGCCGAATAGGTGGTCGGCGGGCCGTAGAAGGCGCTGATCGAGTTGTTGTAGGTCGCGCCCGGGAAGCTGTAGCCCCCGACCTTGTAGCGGACATCGGTCAGATTGCGGCCGAACAGGCCGACCTCCCACTGTTTGCTTGGCGCGATCCAGACCACGCTGGCGTCGGCCAGGACATAGCCGTCCTGGTCCAGGATGGGATCCGGCGTGTCAAACAGGTGGTAGTCCGAGCGATAGGACAGCGACGGCGTGACCCGGATCTCCCCGCCCAGGATGTCGCCCCGCCAGGTCATGCCGTAATAGGCCGACCATTCGGGCGAGTTCTGCGGCTCGCGGGTGTCGGAGATATCGACCGGCGTGCCGGTGATCCGGGTGATGAACTCGTCGAACTCGTTCTTCAGATAGCCCAGCGAGAAGTTGGCGGTGATGTCGTCGGTCAGGAAGGCCGACCCTTCCAGTTCGAAGCCGTAGATGGTCGAGGCGCCGGCGTTGTCGACCACCGAGGCGATGCCGACGGCCGGGGCCGTGGCCACCTGCTGGGTCGTGATCTGCTGGTCCTTGTAGTCGGAATAGAAGACCGCCGAGGCGAAATTCATCCGCCGGTCGAAGGCCGACCCCTTCAGGCCCAGCTCATAGGTGGTGACCGTCTCGGGCTGGTAGCCATTGACCGTCTGCGGCACCAGGGCGGCGTCGCCCCGCATGTCCCAGCCGCCCGACTTGAAGCCCTGGCTGACCGAGGCGTAACCGGTAACCTCCTCGGTGAAGTCATACGAGATGCTGGCGCGCGGCGTGAACTTCTCGAAGCTGTCCGAAGCGGTGTAGTCGGTGCGTGTGGCGAAGATCGGCCGGGCGACTCCGCCGGTGTAGGGCGTCGGCGTGGCGCCCAGATAGAAGAGGCGCAGGACCGAGGCGTCCTTGTCGTCCTTGGTGTAGCGCCCGCCCAGCGAGACGTGCAGCCGGTCAGAGAGGTCGTAGCTGAAGTCGCCGAACACCGAGAAGGACTTTGTGTCCACCGACCCCGCCGCCGCGATGGCCAGGCCCAGATTGCCCGCGATGGTGTCGAAGGCGCCCGAGGAGGTGCCGTCCAGATAGAAGACGCCCGCCACGCCCGACCAGCGATCGCCGGTGAACAGGGCCTGAAACTCCTGGGTGAACTGGTCGTCCGAATAGATGGCCGGCACGTCCAGGGTCGGCAGCGGCGTCTGGTCGAAGTCGATGACGGTCGAGGTGTCGCCCGACCGATAGGCGGTGATGGACTTGAGGGTCAGCATGTCGTTGACCCGGTATTCGCCGGTCAGGGACACGCCCTCGGTGACCACCTTCTGCTCGCCGGTGACGCCGGCGTAGGTGTCATATTCGCTGGCCGGAGGCGTATAGCCGCCGGTGGTCGAATTCACTTCGCGGTGGCCGTGACGGGGGCTGGAATCGTCCTCGACCCGATCCCAGGCCAGTCGGAAGAACAGGTTCTCGTTCGGCGTCCATTCGGCGCTGGCGCGATAGGCGGTGACGTCCTTGTCGTACTGGTCCTGGCCGGTGTTCAGGTTCTCGCCGTAGCCGTCGTGCTGATAGGTGGCGACCGCGCCGCCAATCGCAAAGGTGTCGCCGACCGGGACCGAGCCGGACAGCAGGAAGTTGTGCTCGTTATACGACCCGACCTCGGCCCGCGCCGTCAGGCTGGGATCGGCGCCCAGGCGTTTGGTGACGTATTTGATCGCCCCGCCGATGGTGTTGCGGCCGTACAGGGTGCCCTGGGGCCCGCGCAGCACCTCGATGCGCGAGATGTCGAAGATGTCCAGCACGGCGCCCTGCGGCCGGGCCACATAGACGTCGTCGATATAGAGGCCGACGCCGGGCTCGAAGCCCCACAGCGGGTCCTGCTGGCCCACGCCGCGGATGAAGCTGATCAGGGTCGAGTTGGAGCCGCGGGCGATCTGCACCGTGGCGTTCGGCGTCTGCTGCTGCAGGGCCGTGATATTGGTCGCGCCGGTCTGTTCCAGACGCTCGGCGCTGAGGGCCGAGACCGCAACCGGCACGTCCTTCAACTGTTCGTCGCGCCGCCGGGCGGTGACGACGATGTCCTCGACCATATTGGCCTGTTCTGCATTGGCCGCCTGGGCCGCCGCCTCGGCGTCCTGGGCGGTGGAAGCCCCCGCCAGCACGCCCCAAGCCGCGCCGGCCAGCAGCGCGCACTTCACATGATGTCTCATGATCCTACCCCTTTGGTTGTCGTTTCCAGCCCGTTGACGCTTTTATTCAGCGTTCAATGATTTTCCTGAACCTGACCCGGTTTCCGCCGTCTGTCAAACCCTCCCCCTTCCCCGCGTCACCGCGCCGCCGCTTCGATCCGGGGCGTGGCGCCGTTGCACCGGTGCGAACGCCCGCCTAGCCTCCCGATCATGAGCAAGCCCGACGCGTCGCCCCCCGCCGTCCGTTCCATCGCCGCCGCGCGCCGCAAGTCGGCCGTCGGCGCCCCTTCGGTTCAGGGCCCCGGCCGACGCGGCCGTCCCCCGAAGGCCCAGGCCAAGGCCGCCGGCGAGACGCGCGACCTGATCCTGGACGCGGCCGAGGACCTGTTCTCCAAACACGGCTTCTACGGCGTCACCATCCGCGAGGTGGCGCGCGAGGCGGGCGTGGACACCGCACTTGTCCATTACTATTTCGGGGCCAAGCGCGACCTGTTCGACGCCGTCTTCCTGCGCCGGGCCGAGGTCTGGAACGACGATCGTGTCGCCGCCATCGATCGTTACGCCGAGGCCGCCGGGCCGGACATGACCCTGGAGGGCCTGCTCGAGGCCTTCCTGCGCCCGCCGTTCGAATGGTCGCTGAAGGGCGGGCCGGGCTGGAAACACTATGCCGCCCTGGTGGCCCAGACCAACGCCAACCCCACCTTCGGGGGCGAGACCATGGCCCGCTATTTCGACCCCGCCATCCGTCGTCTGATCGAGCTGATCGCCGTGGTCCTGCCGGGCGCCAGCGAGGTGGACCTGTACTGGGGCTATCACAATCTGTCGGGCGCCCTGACCCTGACCCTGGGCGAGACGGGCCGTCTGGACCGGCTGTCGGGCGGCCTGGCCCGGTCCGGGGACCTGGAGACGGCCGGCGACTACATGGTCCGGTTCGCGGCGGCGGGCTTCCGCGCCGTCGTCGGGATGTCGCCCCGCTAGCTGAAGAAGATCGCCCACATCAGCCGTCCGGGCAGGAAGGTCAGCGCGCCGGCGACGATCAGCCCGCCCACGAACATGCCCGTCATCGCCCGCCGGTGCGCCTGCACCTTGTGACGCCGCGCAGCATGGACCGCCATCGGCAGGCTCACCACCGTCCAGCCGCTGATCAGATGGATGAACGACAGGCCGGCCGGCCCGTCGGGGTTGATCGTGTGGATGAAGAACGAGCTGACCGCCGTCGTCCCCATGGCCAGCACCCAGGTCCACCCCAGCGCCCGGTGCAGCCGCGTCCCCTTGATCCCCGCCAGCAGCACGATGCCGATGGCCAGGGCGGTCAGGGCCGCCGCCACATGGATCTGGATCGCGGTCGGCGCCGCCGCCAGCAGGCCGAAGTCCGGCGCGCGCAAACTGAACCCGAGCAGGGCGATCCGCCCCCCGTCCGCCGCCAGATAGGCGACAATGGGGACGCCCAGCAGGACAAGGGCGGCGATGGACGGGGCGAAACGGGCGAAACGGGCGTGACGAAACAAGGGGAACCTCCGGCGATGTGTCTCGCCGCTTCTGAAGCCCGGCTCGCGGTCGCGCCTCCCGTTCTGCGTCAACGACCACCCCGGCTTCGCGAACGGACGCCCCTTCCTCCGCCCCCGAAATCATGATTTCAGACAGGCGTCCCTTGCTTCGAAAGCCGCCATGACGTCTCCCGCCGCCGACCGTCGCCGAACCTTCCTGCGCGGCCTGGTCGTCGCCAGCCTGGTCGGGGTCTTCCTGGCGACCACCGGCGCCTTCGGCAGCGCCAACGCCCCCTATGTCCAGCGCCTGGCCTACTGGGTGATGATGATGATCCTGGGCGGGCTGTGGGGCCATCTGTGCAGCCGGATCGTGACGCGGTTCGTCAATGTGGACGACCGCCCCTGGCTGACGGTGGCGGTGATGACCGCCGTAATCACCGGCCCCCTGAGCGTCATCGTCTGGGCGGCGACCGGCCTGTTCTTCGCCCGGAAACTCTATCCGCTGGCGGCCCTGCCCCAGCTGTTCGGCCCGGTGCTGGTCGTCACCCTGGCGGTCACCACCGTCAATGTCTTCCTGGGCCGGGCCCAGCCGGTCCAGACCCACGCCGCGCCCGCCTCCCCCGCGCCGGCTTCGCCGCCCCCGGTCCGTTTCCTGGACCGGCTGCCGCTGAAGCTCAGGGGCGCGACCCTCTACGCCGTCCAGGCCGAGGATCATTATCTGCGCCTGCACACCGACCGGGGCTCGGACCTGATCCTGATGCGCCTGTCCGACGCGGTCGAGGAGCTGGAGGGGCTGGAGGGCGCCCGCACCCACCGCAGCTGGTGGGTGGCCCGCTCGGCCGTGCGCGGCGTCGATCGCGGCGACGGCCGCGCCACCCTGACCCTGGAGGGCGGCCTCAGCGTCCCCGTCAGCCGCCGCTACGCCCGCACACTGCGCGAAGCCGACTGGTGGTGAAGACCCGGCTCAGCCTCAGGGCGCCGGCGCGGTCTTGAGCGCGGCGGCCGCATCGGCGCAGCCGCTCAGGGTGTCGTCGCCGATCTCGACCCGCGCGGTCAGGGGATAGGTGCGGTCACTCATCCCGTCCGAACATTCGGTGGCGATCAGCACGACGTTCATCGCCGCATTCAGGTCGGTGGAGGTGGCGTAGGTGGCGACCGTCCCCTGAACCGTCGCCCCGCGGTTCGGCGCCCGCTGCGTCGGCTGGTCCATCCGGGTGTAGATCAGGGTGTCCGGCGTGATCTCTACGCTCCAGAAGGGTTCGGTCCCCAGGGCCCGCACCGGCTTGCCCAGATCGACCCCTGCCAGAACCGGCGCGGCCTCGGGCGGCGGCGCGGATTCGGGCGCCTTGTCCCGACGGTCGTAGCAACCGACCAGGGTCAGGCCGAGAACCGGCCCGATCAGCAATGTGGTGAGTATGGCGCGCATGACGGACCCCCGCGTTCGGCCTGCAGGTGTGGACGGGGCCGGCCTCGGTCAAGGGGCCGGGCTGAGTTATGGTGGCCGCATGTCGATTCGCCCGACCGCCTATGAATTCTTCGCCGGGGGCGGTCTCGCGGGCCTGGGCCTGTCCGGCGCCGGCCTCTCAGGCCAGAGATGGGCCGGCGTCGACACCGTCTTCGCCAACGACATGGACCCCGCCAAGGGGCGGGCTTTCGTCGCCAACCATCCCGACATCCGCTTCCATCTGGGCGACGTCTGGTCCCTGCGCCCCGCCGACCTGCCGGGCGCGCCCGATCTGGCCTGGGCCTCGTCGCCGTGTCAGGACGTCAGCCTGGCCGGGGCGCGAGGCGGACTGGAGGCCGGTCGATCCGGCGCCTTCTGGGGCTTCTGGCGTCTGATCCAGGGCCTGGCGGTCGAAGGGCGGGCGCCCCGCGTCATCGTGCTGGAAAACGTCATCGGTCTGCTGACCTCCGGCCCCAAAGACGAAACGGGCCGGGATTTTTCCGCCGTCTGCGCCGCCATGGTCCAGGCCGGCTATCGCGTCGGGGCGCTGGAGATGGACGCCGCCCACTGGCTGCCCCAGTCACGGCCCCGCCTGTTCATCGTGGCGGTTCAGGAGTCGGCCCTGAACGGCGCGCCCGAGGCCTCCGCCCCCTCTGGACCCTTCCACTCCGCCCGCCTGATCACCGCCCATGCCCGGCTGCCGGACGCCGTGCGCGCGGCCTGGGCCTGGTGGAGTCTGCCGGTCCCGCCCCGGCGCAACCTGGATCTCGCCGCCCTGCTGGAGCCGGATGAATCCGTGGAATGGCTGGACGACGGCGCGGAGATCCTGGCCCTGGCCGCTCCGCTGCACCGCGCCCGGATCGAGGCCGCCGTCGCCTCCGGCCGGCGCGTGGTCGGCGCCGCCTATCGCCGGGTGCGGACCGAAGACGGCCGCAAGGTCCAGCGGCTTGAGATCCGGTTCGACGGCCTGGCCGGCTGTCTGCGCACCCCGGCGGGCGGGTCGTCGCGGCAATATGTGGTGGTCTGCGACGGCGGTCGGGCGCGGGTGCGTCGCCTGACCGGACGCGAGGCGGCAAGGCTTATGGGCGTGTCGGACGACTATCGTCTGCCCGGCAGCGAGAGCGCGGCGCTGAAATTGATGGGCGACGCCGTCGCCGTGCCCGTGGTGCGCGCCCTGACCGAAGGCCTGCTTCTGCCGGCCCTGAGCTCGCGTCGCACAGCGGCCTGAAGCCCGCGGGATCGACCCGGCGAAACGCCGGATCGATCATTCAGGCCTGGCTCAGCGCTGGACCCACTGGCCCTGGGCGTTGCGGTACCACTGGCCCGACTGGATGCGGGGCAGAAGCTGGCTTTCGAACATCCGGGCGCCGGCGACATCGGCGCTGGTGCCCGCCTCGGCCGCGCTGCGGGCGTAGGCGGCGCGGCGGCCGGCGTTCATGGCGTCCACGGCGGCGCGCAGGGCGGCGTCGGAGGTGCTGACGCGGAAGCCGACATAGCCGTCGGCCTGTTCGCCGACCGTGCCGGCGGCCTTGGCCTGATCGACCAGGGTCTTCTGGGCTGCGGTCTGGGCCAGGGCGGCGCCGCCGAATGAAACGGCTGCGGCCAGGGCGCCGACAGCGAGGAATTTACGAAGGCTCATATCGGCCTGTCCTTTCAAAAGAAGCGAGGCGATCAGAAGAGGTTCGGGTTCTGCTGGAGCAGTTGCTGCAGCTCCTGATCCAGCCGGACGCGGACGTCTGCATCCAATTTGGCGTAGATCTGGATCGGCGCAACCTCCAGACGGATGGTCGGGGCGCAGGCCGCGACGGCGACGACGACCGCCCCGAGGCCGAGTCCGGCCAACTGGCGCTTGTTGATCATGGCGAGAACTCCGGGTCGGTCAAGGTTGAGAGGTCATTAGCACGCTATCGCGTGAACGGTCGCTGAATGGTTCGACTCACGGCGCTTCGGGCTCAGGCCCAGTCTCGGGCCCAGTCTCGGGCCCAGTCTCGGGCCCAGTCTCGGGCCCAGTCTCGGGCCCAGTCTCGGGCCCCGTCTCGGGCGCGAGCGTCGGCGCTGGCTCTTTCTGACCCTGACGCGCCCGATTGACCGCCATGATGTCGGCGAACAACTGGTTGGCGTTCAGGGTGGTGTCCAGCGTCAGGTCGATCTGGGTGCCCGACGGCAGGGGCAGTTCCCGGTTCAGGAACTCCCGGCTGATCAGCTCGGCCACCGTCAGGCGCAGTTCCTGGCGCTGCGGCGGTTCGTGCCGCCCGCGGATGTGGAACAGGACCGAGATCCGTCCCTCGTCCAGACTGTTCACATCCGCGCTCAGCACGTCGAAGGCCAGATGCTCCATCGCCTGATAGGCCAGGTCCTCGACCATATTGGGCGGAACGTCCGCGCCCCCGCCGCCCGCATCCACATCGGTCAGCACCTCGCGCTGGATCGACAGCCGGCCCGGCTGGACCGCGCCCAGGGCGCCGGCCGTGATCTTCAGGCCCAGTTTCGGGTCCATGGTGAAGGGCAGCCGGCCCGACACCACCGCGTCCAGCATCACCTTGTCGGCGAAACCGCTGTCGGCGACCACATCCCCCAGCTGGACCCGGTCCAGCACGATGACCCCGCTATAGGCCTGGGTCGGGTCCAGCGGCACGACCAGGGGCTCGATGGAGACGGTCCCGCCCCCGGCCTGGACCGACCCGCCGGCGATGCTGAACCCCGCCGCGTCGATGGCGAAGTTCAGGTCCAGGGCCGTCGCGTCGGCCCCGATGTCCAGACTGTCGACCGTCAGCCTCTGGTTCGGCGCCGTGATGATGGCGGGGCTCAGGCTGGTGAATTCGATCTCGCCGCGCGCGCCCTTGACCGGCCCGGCCGGGCTGACGAAGTCCAGCCCCGGCACGCTCAACCGCCCGCTGGACGTCGGCTCGCCGTCCTTGGTCCAGTCGAACCGGCCGTCGAACCCGACGACGCCGGTCGCCGGCGACCGGACGAAGGCCTCGACCAGGGGGCTCAGCATCGAGGGCTGAAGGCCGCCCTCGACGAACCGCACCTCCGGCGCGGCGATGTGAACGCCCCCGGCTCCGGTTCGACCGTCGTGGGCCAGGGTCAACCGCCCCAGGGTGGTCGCGGCCGCCTTGCCGGTTCCCTTCAGGTCGAACCCGCCGGTCCAGCGCTCATTGGCCAGGGTCGCCTGGCCCGAAGCCGCCAGGGTCTCGAACCGTTTGGGCGTCGTCGCATCGACCGCCTGGACCTGGGCCACCGTCGCCGTCAGCCCGACCCCCGCCTTGGTCCCGTCCACCACCACCCGGCCCGAGGCCTCGGCGAACCGCATCCCCAGGAAGGGAGCGTCGGCCGACACGCCCTGGAAACCGCCGGCGACGCGCCAGACGCCGTCCTTGGAACTCAGCAGGGGTCCGGTCTCGGGACACAGTTTCCCGGCGACCTGATGGACGTCGTTCTCGTCCAGCTCCAACCGCTCGACCGTCAGGTCGACACAGTCGGAGGTCGCATAGGTCAGCCGCCCGTCCGCCATGGCCAGCAGGCCCCGCGTCCGGGCGTCGATGCCGCGCGCCAGGTCGAAGTCCAGCTGGGCCCGCCCGTCCAGCAGGGCCTCGAACCCGCTGTCCGTCAGCCGCCACTCAGGCACGGCCACGGCCATTTCCGGCAGGCCTCGCCCTCGCGTCGCCGTCAGGGTCAGGGCCCCGCCGCCCAACCGTCCCGGCTCGGCCTGATAGGCCCCCGTTCCCGCCTGGGCGACGGTCAGTATTCCGCCGTTGGCCGGCGTCAGGGTGACGGGCCGGGCCAGGGTCACGCTGGTCCCCGCCGAACCCGTGGCGAAGCGGATGGCGGGCGCGTTCAGGGCGAAATTCCCCAGCGCCGTCTTCATCTCGGTCAGCTCGGCGATCTCATCCGGCCCGACCGGCCCGAACAGGGGCCAGGCGCCGCCCGCCGAGCGCAGGCCGCCTTCGGCCGCGATCCGGATCGCCCCGTCCTGAACCACGTCGAGGCTCAGTTCGCCCCGCGCCCGTTTAAGCATCAGGTCGCCGAAACCGATCCGGTCGAACGCCGCCGTCACCGGCCCGGTCGCCTCGAAGGCCGTATTCCGCCCGCCCATGGACAGACCGTTCGACTGGATCGAAAGGTTCTGCGCCTTGGCCTCGCCGGCCTGGCCAGAGGCGGCTCTCAAATTGAGCGGCGTCTCCAGGCTCCAGCGCACGGCCTCATCCCGCGACACGGTCAACCGCCCGCCCGTCGCCGAACCGGCGACCTGACGCGCCGCCAGCCCCGGCCCATCGATCGCCGCCGCCTTCAGGTTCAGGGCGGTCGCGCCTTCCAGCCGGAAGGTCTCGATCCATCCGGCCGTCACGCCGTCGAACCGCGCCGACAGCTCCGCATCCCGCGCCTGCGTCTGCTGTCCGCCCTGGCCCGCGCCCCCGCTTTGGGCGAAGCCCAGCACGTCGCCGACCAGACGGGCGTCGACCACGGCCCGGCCGTCGCCGCGCCGCCTCTTCATGTCGGGATAGGGCAGGTCGCCGGTCAGGCTCAGCCGGATCGCCCGACCGTTCAGGGCGGCGGTCTGGACCCGGTCGCCTTCGGCCTCGACCCGCAGCGCGACCCGATCGCCGGTCGTCGTCAGATCGACGACGGCCCCCAGGCCGTCAGCTTGGAATTCTCCGCTCTTCAGCGCGGCCCGCGGCATCCGGGCGCTCAAACGCATCAGTTTGCCGTCGTCCACCCGCGCATCGGCCAGGAGTTGGACCGGGCCGTATTCGGTATCGAGCCGCGCCCGCCCGCCCTCGACGATCACCAGAGGGCTGCGCGAATCCGGCCTGGGCGGCCCGCCTGTGAACTGTTCGACCAGAGGATCGAGCGACCCCAGGGACAGTTTTCCCTTCTTCCAGCTGGCCCGCATCACCGGCCGCACCAGTCGAATCCGACTGGGCGTCACCCCCACGCCGGTCCTGGACCAGGGCAGGGCCACGGCGTAATCCACCTCGACCCGCTCGACGGTCACATCCGGATTGCGCGGATCGCCGATGCGGATGCGGCCGACGAAACCGTCCAGCTCGATCCGCTCGACCTCCACATCGGCCTGGACGCCCTGACGCTCCAGCCAGCCGACCAGAACCTCGCGCGCGGCGGCGCGACGGTTCAGATAGAGGGCGGCCGCCAGCAGGGCCACGACCACGAACACGGCGAGCAGGCCCAGGCCCAGTCGACGCCGCAGGCCGCCCTTGCGCCTGACGCCTGGGGATCGGTCGGAAGGAGTGGCCGGAACTTCGGTCAAACAGGGACGCCGTGTCGATTGAGAACTGATCGCCGGACCACCATCGCCACCCTCGATGCGAATACAAGCCTCAAGCGTCGCCGACAGGCCCGAACCCTGCGTCCGTCGCAGCCAAGCTGGGCGACAAGAGGGCGAGCCTGGGTGTCAATCGCATGAGTCTGTGAGACTTTTTCCGCCCACGTCCGGTTCTTAACGGTTTGTAACGGTCTGTCTTCCCAAACTGAGACAGGCAGGTTATAGCCGATGACTTCGCGCTCGGGGTCTATACGGCGCGATTTTGGGTAAAAAGTTTGGCGCCTCGGGCGTCGCAACACGATGAGACCGATGGCTCAGTTCGACCCACGCCGCCAACCTATGCGTCTCGCACCGCATGTCGTGACCGCCGCCGCCGCCATTTCGGTCGCCCTGCTGGCCGGTCGAGTCTACCAACCCGCTCAGGCGGAAGAAGTTCCCGTAATGTCGTCGGCCCAGATGGCCGCCATGGAAGTCCAGGCCTTCGCCGCCGCCAACGCCCCGGCCGGCATGACCGCCCCGGAAGCCGTCCCCGTCCAGATCCGTCGCGGCGAAACCTTCGAGCAGGCCGTGCGCCGCACCGGCGTCGCGCCGGAAGAAGCCAGCGCCGTCGCCGCCACCGTCGCCAACGCCTTCGACCTCGCCGACCTCCGCGCCGGCCTTCGCTTCGAGACCGCCATCGCCAAGCCGCGCGACGGCCGGGGCGACGCCCGCCTCATCGGCCTGACCATGCGCACCGGCCCGGCCAGCCAGCTGACCGTGTCGCGCAGTTTCGACGGCGCCCTGCGCCTGCGTTCGCTGGAAGAAAAAGTCACGCACGAGACCGTGGTCCTGAAGGGCGACGTCGAACGCTCCCTGTCCGCCAGCGCCCGTGAACTGGGGGCCACCGCCTCCATCGTCCGCTCCGCCAGCCGCCTGTTCGCCACCAAGTTCGACATGCAGCGCGACATCCGCGCCTCGGACGAGTTCACCATGGTCTTCGACCGCGACGTGACCGAGGCCGGTCGCACCGTGGGCGTGGGCGACCTGATGTACGCCGAATTGCGCGGCGTCACCTTCTATCGGTTCAAGCCGGCCGGCGCGAAGGAAGCCCAGTTCTTCGACGCCTCGGGCAAGAACCTGCGCTCGGCCATGATGCGCACCCCGCTGCAGAATTTCCGCCGCGTCTCGTCAGGCTTCGGTTTCCGCACCCACCCGATCTCGGGCTACAAGAAGATGCACCAGGGCATCGACTTCGCCGCCGGCTCCGGCACGCCCATCGTGGCCCCCGCCGACGGCGTGGTGGTCGAGGCGCGTCGCTGGGGCGGCTACGGCAACTGGCTGCGCATCCGCCACAACAATGGGCTCGAGAGCGGCTACGGACACCTGTCGCGTTACGGCTCCGGCATTCGCGCCGGCCAGCGCGTCAGCCAGGGCCAGGTCGTCGCCTATGTCGGTTCGACCGGCGCCTCGACCGGCCCCCACCTGCACTATGAACTGTGGCGCAACGGCCAGCGGATCAATCCCGCCGGCGTCCGCACCCAGGAAGGCACCGAACTGGCCGGCGGCGACCTGGCCGCCTTCCGCGCCGAAAAGGCCCGCATCGACCGCATCATCGCATCCGGCGGACAGAAGCGCCCGGCCCTGCAACAAGCCTCCGCCGACGGCCTGCGCCCCGTTCGGGGCTGATCAAGCCTGACGGCGCGCTTCCTCAACCCGCGCCTTCGCCGGCGCGGGTTTTCTATTGCGCCGACTGCAGGGCGAGACGGATCGACGTCCGTCCTGCGAATGTACCAATCCGAGGCAGGCGCGGTCGCAGGCGTCGCAAACTGAACGAGGCGGACGGCGCGAAGGTTAACCCTGTCCTCCGTCCTGCGGGACGATCTTCAACGCGTATCGGCGCTTCGTCCCGAGACTCGGTTAACGCCTCGAACGCGGAAAGACGCGGCCGTTCTTGCAGTCGACAGAACGCCGTCATTTCCGGCGGATATCCTCTTGGGGCTTTCAAATGACTCACAATATCGGCGTGACCAGCCTGGCGGCCGCGGCCGCTCTCATGCTCGCATCCGGCGCTCAGGCGCAGTCTACTGCAACATCGAACCAGAAGAACACGGCGACCGTCCGAGCTCAGCTCAACGCCGTCGTCAACGACGTCAACGGGAACGTCTCGCAGACCTCGGCGGCGATCAGCAACTCCGCGACCATCTCCGGCGCCGGGCCGACGACCGTGCGAAATCTTCAGGATAGCTGGGGCTCCACCAGCGCCGCCCTGTCCAGCAATGTCGCCGACGTGAACGGCGATGTCGCGACCACGGCGGCGGCCCTGGGCAACTCCGCCACCGTCACCCTGGACGGCAATGTCGTATCCAAGGTCGCCAACACCCAGTACACCCATCGCGGACAGTTTCTGGCGGACGCCAACCTCAAGGTGGCGGACATCGACGGCGCCGTGAACGGCACCGCCGCCGCCATCGCAAACTCCTTCACCGCCTCGGGCGAGGGGGCGATGACCGTGACCAACGCCCAATATTTCAACGGCGACTCGCGAGCCGTGCTGAACGCGACGGTCCAGGACGTGTCCGACAAGGTGAACCTGACCTCGGCCGCCCTGGCCAATTCGGCGACCATCGACCTGCAGGGCGCGGGCAAGGGCACGGTCACCAACACCCAGATGTCCGGTTACGACCCGACCGCAACCCTGTCCGCCACGATCGCCGACGTCGATGGCGCAGTGTCGGCCACCTCGGCGGCGATCTCCAACTCGCTGACGCTGAACACCGGGCCGAACACCATGCTGACGGCCTCCTCTGTTCAGGACAACAAGGCCCTGACGCAGGCGATATCCAACGTCACGGTCCGGTCCGTGGATTCGGCGTCGCTGACGGCGGCGGCCATCGGCAATTCGGCGACCATCAGCCGGGTGACCGGGGGCCTCTGACCCTTCGTCGCGCGGGACGACGCCGTCCCGCGCCACGGATCGGGGGACTGACCCAGACGAGAAAGGCCGTCGCGAGCGTCGCGACGGCCTTTTTTCAATTCGTACTGGAGAGCCCGGAAAGTCCGTGGCGCCTCAACCGCCCGCGGCCGTCGTCCCGCGCACCGCGGACGACGGCGCGGTGCGCCAGCTGGAAGGATCCAGCACCCAGCGGGCCGGCGGTCCCGCCATCGGGCGGGACGGGGCCTGCCCGATGGCGGGCGGCCGGGCGGACGGCCGTTCGGCCTCGGGCGCAGCCGCTTCCGCCGCGCGCAGCGCCAGCAGGCTCTCGCCTTGCAGCCCCGTTTCCGGCCGCGCGAGACAGCGGTCGCGGGGAATGGCGTAGAGGTCGGCGACGAAGTCGTACAGGCCGCGTTCGATCGCGGTCCGGACGGCGAACTGGATCGGCTCCATGCCGGAGGCTCCAGCGGAAAGGTCGAAAATATTGCCGTGGGTGAAGTCGAACACGCCCACGCGGATCTCGCGACCGACAAGCTGCTTTTGATAGGAGGCCGTGGCGACGACTTCCTGGGACTGGGTGTCGACCAGGCGAAGATCGATGGCGATGTTCATCACATAGCCGCTGCTGGTCAGGCCCCCCTTGACCCCGCTGGCCTCGATTCCCCCGGCGGAGACATCGACCCCGGAAGACCGCAGATTATAGTTCAGCTCGGTGACCCCGCCCACGACATAGTATCGCGAACCGGCGATCTGACCGGCGTAGATCGGGCGGAAATTCTCGGCGCTTTCGCCGGCCGCCTGGGGGGTGTCGGACAGGAGATGAGATTGGGCATATTGTCGTTCGACCTCGGAAACCCCGCGATCCTGGCGCTCCACCGTGGGCACTCCGGCCTTGGTCAGGGCTGTCACGGCGAACAGGGACGCGCCCTGGCTGATCTTGCGTCCTGTCTCCAGATCATTGCGGCCGGTCAGGTCGGCGATGTCGCCGACCGCCAGCCGCGGCGCGCTGCGCCCCTCCGCCTGGCCCGCCGACGCCAGACATCTCAGGGCGGCGGAATAGGCGGTGTCGTTGCCGGTCGCCGGCGCGCCGCCGATGGGATTGGCGTAGAGACCGGTGGCAGGGTCGTAGCGTGCGGTCGTGCAGCCGGCCAGACCGACCGCCGCGATCATCGACGCCTCCAGAAGCGGTCTCAGTCTCACGAAGCGGCTCCTGCGGCGATGGCGTAGGTCTGGACCCCGACAGGGTCGTCGGCCGGCAGGCAGGTCGCCTTGGCGCCCGGCGTCTGGATGCCGGCCAACAGTTCGAAGACGCCGCGTTCGACCACCGTCCGCACAGCGGCCTGCACCGGCTCCATGGCGCCGCCGCCGGCCGTCGCGACGCCGCCGACCGATCCCTGGGTTCCCGTCAGCCCGAGGCTGCGGTCCACGCCGACCACCTGTTTCTGGAAGCTGACGCTGTTCACCACCTCCTGCGAGCGCGTATCCACCAGCCTGAGGTCGACCGCGACGTTCATCACATAGCGCGACGCCTGACCCAGGCCGCGCAGGCCGGTCGTGCTCACATCGCCCGCCTGGACGTTCACGCCGTTCGAGGCGATATTGTAGTTCAGTTCGGTGACGCCGCCGACGAGATAGTACCGCGACCCCGCGACCTGGCCGACGTGGATCGGCCTGAAATTGTCGGGATCCTGACCGGCCCGTTCCGGGGCGTCGGACAGCAGGTGCTGGCGCGCATAGTTCAATTCGATCTCGGCGACCGTATTGTCGAGCCGCTCGACCACCGGCGCGCCGGAGCGGGCCAGGGCCGTGATGGCGAACAGCGCGGCGCCCTGCGAGACGCGGGCGCCGGTCTGGAGATCGACCCGGCCCGTCATGTCGGAAATCCGTCCCACCGCGATCCTGGGCGGGGCGCCGCCGATCCAGCCGCCCCGCCGCGACAGGCAGGTCAGGGCGGCGGAATAGGGAGACGGATTGGCCGTGGCGGGGGCGCCGCGGATCGCGCCCGGATTCATCCCGCCCGAAGGTTCCGCCGTCGCGGCTCCGGCGACCAGGCCGAGCGCGATCCCCGTGATCGCCGCCCGCCTCATGAGCCGGACTTCCGCACATTGGCGCTGACGTCGCCGCTGTTGGTCTGGCGGCTGTTCAGCACCACGGTGTTGCCGTGGCCGATGATGGAGACATTGACCAGGTTGCCCACGGCCGTCGCGCTGCTCGTATCGCCCAGCGCCGCCGCGCCGCTGTCGAAATAGGCGGCGCCCGACTGCGTGTTCGACCCTGTGCTGGCGTAGCTGACGGTCGTGCCGGCCTGACTGTTCACGATGACGCCGTTGACGACCAGCCGATTGCCGTTGGCGTCGCGCGTGACGGGGTTGAAGGTCTGGGTCGCGACGGCGCCGGAACGGCCATAGCCGGCCTCCATCGAAGCCGCCCCGGCGGACTCGGTCGAGGATTGCGCGACGGCCCGCCCGGAGAGACCGGACAGGGTCAGGATTACGAGCGGCAAGAGCGGCGTCTTGGTCATGAGGTGTGTCATCTCAGCGGGAAGGAGAGCGGGGTGAAGCGGCGGAAAGGGCCGACGCCGCCTTCGCGGGGACGCCGGCCTGTCCATTCAGAAGCCGGTCACGGTCAAGCTGTTGCCAATGGCCGCCGCCGTGTTGGTGACGGCGCCCGAGACGTCACGCACGGTCGTGGTGGCGACGGCGGAAACCCCGGCTGTATTGGTCTGCGACGAGTTCAGGGACCCCAGCCGCGAGTCGATGGTGGCGGAGTTGCTGATGGCCGCCGCCGTCGCCGAAACCGTGCCCGACACGTCGCTGATGGTGGAGTTCAGCGTGGCCGAGGGGTCGTTATAGGCGACCTGGGTGTTGGTGATCGCCCCGCCCCAGTCGGAGGTCTTGATCGTCGCCGAGTTGGCGATGGCCGCCGACGTCGCCGAGACGTCCTTGGAGACATCGCCGATGGTCGCGTTCAGCTGGGACGCCGCGCCGCCCCAGGCGTTCTGAGTGTTGTTCAGGGACACCGCCGTGCCGCCGTCGATGGTCACGCTGTTGGAAATGGCGGCGGAGGTGACGGAAACCGAATTGTTCACGTCGGTGATCGTGGCGTTCAGCTGCGAGCGGACGGATGCATTGTTCGACTGGCCTGATCCGATGCTTTGAGCATGGGCGGCGCCGGCCGTCGCGACGCCGAGAACGGCGGTGATGATGAGGATCTTGGTGGTCACGAGATTTCTCCAGAAGGCCCAACATCGGGCAAACCGGCTCAGTGCAAAAACCCATCCATTACAATGACTAACACAAATTAATCATAGACGGTAAGGGGTTGGTCGACGAGGACTACGCAAGCGGTTGATCTGACATCGAACCGGGTTCGGACAGGGTTAATACGGCGGCTCTCAAAGCGTGGGGCGGCAGACCGGCTCCGGGTCATCGTGAGTGCGGGCCTGTCGCAATTCGGCATGGACCGTTCGTCACTGTCTCGAGACGGGGCGCCTGCGGACAACGCCGCCTCCGCATCGGACCCCGCGGCTGAAGCGGGGCATGATCGGGTTTCGATCCGCCTCCGCCGATGGCGGCCGAGGCTGTCCCCGGACGGGTGATCCGCGGCGTACAAGGCTTGTCCGCAAAAGACGGCCCGGTTCCGGCCCCCGGTCGCACGGCCAAACCTATTGCTCGGCGAGCGGCATGACCAATTCGAAGACGGCGCCCTCGGTCGTAGGCAGCAGATCCAGGGTGGCGTCGTTCGCGGCCAGCAGGGCGCGGGCGATGGACAGGCCGAGGCCGGCGCCGCCCTCCCCGCGTCGCGTGGTGAAGAAGGGCTCGAAGACGCGACCGGCGTCGGCCGGCGCGACGCCTGGACCATCGTCCGCCAGGGTGACGACAAGTCGATCGGGCAGGGCCGCGGCCCTGATGCTGACGGCCGTCGCGCCGGCCTGGCGGCTGTTTTCCAGGAGCGTCGAAACCACCATCTCGATGGTAGACGCTGGAACGGCCACCCTGGGCGTTTCGTCCCCGAACATCACCGAGATCGCCAGCCGGCTTGACCTGGCGTCGACCGCCTTCGTGATCGGGAGGCGGACATCGACCGAAAGCCCGGCTTGGGGACGCGCCATATCGGCGCGCGCCAGATCCAGCAGGCGCGTCACAAGGGCCGAGAGGCGGCGGGCGTCGGCGGCGATGTTGTCGAGGAACCGTCGACGTTGACCTGGGTCCATTTCATGGTCATGCAGCAGTTCGACGGCCCCCTGGATCCCGGACAGGGGCGTCTTGAACTCGTGACTGACGGCGGCGGCGAAGTCGCGCAGATAGCGGGAGCGGCGATCGACGGCCTGGGCCATCCGCCCGAAGTCCTCATAAAGGATTCGGATTTCGACGGCGGCGGTGGCCGGCGCGGGGGGCAGCACGCCGCCGCCGTTGGCGACATCGCGCGTCGCCCGGCTGAGCGCCTCGATCGGGCGGGCGATGCCGCGCGACACCAGGACCGCCAGCAGGGCGATCACCCCCAGGGTGCCGACGACGCCCAGCCCGATCTTGATCCGGTCCTGGTACAGTCCCTTGAACAGGGCCCGGGGCGAGCGGGACGCCACGACGACCCCCTCGACCCGGCCATTCACCATCACCGGCCGCGCATGGTGGATACGAACGCCCGCTGCGCGACTGAGCCATTCCATGGAATAGCGCGGACGATAGGCGTCGTTGCGACGCAGGACCGTCCGCGGCTCGCCCGCAAGCGCCGAGCGCACTTCGGTCAGATCGGCCAGGCCGCCGCCCTGGCCGTAGCCCAGAACGATCGTCCCGTTGCGATCCAGCAAGAGGATCGAGGCCAGGGTGGTGCGGCTGGTCTGCTCGACGACGGAGCCAAGCCGGTCGGCGACCTCGACCGCCCCGGCCTCAGGCACGGCAGCGTGACGCGGCGCGGGCCGCGCCGGCAAGACCGGCGTGGATCCCAGGTCGATCGTCGCGGGTTCGGGCCTGTAGTAACCCGGATCGTCGCGCCGGGCGGGATCGGGCGAAACCACGACGGCGCCGGGCCAATCCGAGGCGGCGACGGCCGACAGGACGACGGCCTGGGCGACCAGTTCCGCCTCCGTCTGGCGCACCAGGGTGTTCTCGTAGACCCGCAGGAATATGGCGCTGAGCCCCGGCAGGACGCCGGCGAAGATCAGCACGGACAGCAGGATGGTCCGAAGCCTGAGCGCCGGCCAGTGATTGCGGATGAAGGCGCGCAAGCGTGCGATCACGCCTCCGGCGCCCCGGGCGCGCCCAGGCAGGGGCCAAGCTGGTAGCCGATGCCGGGTCTGGTCTCGATCACGTCAGCCCCGCCCACCGCTGCAAACTTGGCCCGCAGGTTGCGGACATGGCTGTCGATCGTACGGTCGGTCATGGCGAAGCCTGGGCCATGGACCCGATCGATGATAGCGTCCCGCGTGAAGACTCGGCGCGGCGCATCGGCCAGGGTGCGCACGATGCTGAACTCCGTCACCGTTAGCGGCACCTCGATATTGCGCCACGTCGCCCGCCATCCGTCCGCGTCCAGGCCCAGGCTCCCCAAGGCGAACTGACCCGGCGTCGGCGGGGGCGGGCTCCGCGCGATCCGGCGCAGGATGGCGGCGACCCGCGCCACCACCTCGCGCGGACTGAAGGGCTTGGTCACATAGTCGTCCGCCCCCAGCTCCATGCCCAGGATGCGGTCGATCTCGTCATCGCGCGACGACAGGAACAGGACCGGCAGATCGCCCTGGGCGCGGATCCGGCGACAGGCCTCGATCCCGTCCATGCGGGGCATGTTGATGTCCAGCACGACGAGGTTCGGCCTGCACAGGGCGATGTCGGCCAGAGCGGCCTCGCCGTCGGCGGCCTCCCGCGTCGCCAGACCCGCCTTCTGGAGCGCGAAGGTCAGCAGGTCGCGGATGTGCGGGTCGTCGTCGACCACCAGAACGGTGCTTTGCATGATGGCCATGTTCAGCCTTCCGTCCGCGAGGTCAACTGGACAGGCGGCGGGGCGGCGACGGGCGCCGGCGCGGTGGGCGGCGGCATTTGGATGAGCCGCCCGTTCCAGTGACGGGCGCCCGGCGCCGGCGCCGACAAGGCGCCCTTCTGTTGCAGGGCGGCGATGCGATCCAGACGACGCTGGTCGCGCCAGGTCCAGCCGCGCCATTCGCTCTGTCGCCGACGGACGTTCAGCAGGATGTCCTGGCGGACGGCGGCGACCCGGTCGCGCAGGACGGCGTCGTCGAGGGTCGTTTCCAGCTCGACCAGAGAGACGAGGGCGGGCGCGCCCAGGGTATGGAGATAGCCGAGGTCCAGCGCGACCCCGCGACCTCCGACTTCCCTGGCATGCCGCACGTTCCAGCCGGCCACGACGGCGCCGAGGTCGACGACGCTGACGACCGCCAGCACGATCAGCGCGGCCGCGGCGTTGGCGTTGATCAGCCAGTGCGCCGACTTGCCGGCCAGCATGCGCCAGCAGATCAGCATCAGGCCGACCGCCACCAGCCCCATCCAGATCATCGCGGCGATGCGGAAACGGGTCAGGGCGTAGGCTTCGATATAGTCGGCTGTGGATCGGCGTGGAAAAGGGACCCCGTTAGCGGTGTGATCGGCGTCGAATAAGGACCCCTCATTCCTGAGGTC
>NZ_JBXASO010000013.1:0-134271 GCF_058809375.1 Brevundimonas sp. GW821-FHT10E09
AACTGATAGGACATCACCAGACCCGAGACGACGCCCATGCCGAAGGCGACGGCGAAGATCTTCAGCCAGTATTTGAAAAGGTTCAGATAGAGCTCGCGCCCTGTCTTCAGCCACAGGGCCTCCAGCACGGCCAGATAGCTGGCCAGGCCGATAGAGAAGGCCGGGAAGACGATGTGGAAGGCGACGGTGAAGGCGAACTGCATCCGAGCCAGGATCAGGGCGTCAAGTTCCATGGAAGCGTTTCAACCGATCAAGCCGAGCGCGCCGGCGCTGCGGTAAAGCATATATAAGGCGACGACGAAGATCAGCCCCGCGAAGACGGTATTCAAGACGCCTTTCTGTCCCGACAGGGCCTTGGCGAGCCGTGCGCCGACCAGACCGCCCAGCACGCCGCCGCCGATGAAGACGGCCGCCAGGGGCCAGTCGACCCAGCCATCAAGGGCGTAGTTGAAGGCCGTGGTCAGGCCGAAGGCGGTGACGCCGACCAAGGAAGAGCCGACGGCATAGTAGATCGGCATGCGGGTCGAGAACATCAGGCTGGGCACGATAAGGAAGCCGCCGCCGATGCCGAAGAAGCCCGACATCACGCCCGTGGCCAGGCCCGTGCCGACGAGCTTGGGTGCATTGCGCCGATCAAGCTGGACGTTCGGGTCTCCGCCGGCGGAGCGGCCCCGCAACATCAGTACGCCGACGACCAGCATCAGGACGGCGAAAAGGGCCAGCAGCTTCTGACCATCCACGGCCTTGCCCAGGCTCGAACCCAGAAAGGCTCCGAGCACCCCGGCGACCGCGAACAGACTGGCAATTTTCCATTTCACCGTGCCGTGGCGGGCATGATTGATCACATTGGCGAAGGCGTTGGCGGCCACGGCGAAGGCGCTGGTGCCGATCGCCAGGTGCGGCTCCTTGACCCCGACCAGATAGACGATCAGCGGCACGGCCAGGATGGACCCGCCGCCGCCGACCAGGCCCAGGGTGAAGCCGACGAGCGAGCCGGCGCCGGCGCCGAGGCCGTACTGCAGCGGAGACAGGTCCATGATCAGGCTCAGGCGACAGCAGGGCGAAGCTGGGGGGCGGGTTCGATGTGGTGGGGGCCGGCCAGCCATTCGCGACCGCGCAACATCCCAAGCCAGTAGATTTCGGGCAGGGCCTGGGCCTTCAGATGCCAGGCCAGACGGGTCGGCTTGGTCCCGTCGAGCATCCATTTCGGGAAGCTGGGCAGGAGCTTGCCGCCATAGCCGAACTCGGCCAGCACGATCTTGCCGCGCTCGACCGTGAGCGGACATGAGCCATAGCCGTCATAGACCGCCCGCATCGGCTGGCCGTCCAGCAGCGACAGGATGTTCTCGGCCACCACGGGCGCCTGTTTGCGGGCGGCCGCAGCAGTCTTGGCGTTGGGTGCCGAACAGGCGTCGCCCAGACCGAAGACGTTTTCGAACCGCTTGTGGCGCAAGGTGGCGTCATCCACCTCGATCCAGCCGCTTTCGGCGGCCAGCGGACTTTCGCGAATGAAGTCCGGCGCCGTCTGCGGCGGGCAGACGTGCAGGAAGTCGAACTCGCGCCGAACCTGGCGAACTTCACCGTCCGCACCGGTCACGGCGAAGGTCGCGATCCGCGCCGGGCCGTCCACCGCCACCAGTTTCGATCCGAAGTTCAGGTCGATGCGGTATTTGCTGACATATTCCATCAGGGCCGGAACGTAGTCCTTGACCCCGAACAGCACCGGGCCGGCGTTGTGGAATTCGATCTCGATGTCGTTTCGACCGTGGTCGCGCCAGTGATCGGCCGACAGATACATGGCCTTCTGCGGGGCGCCGGCGCATTTGATCGGCATGGGCGGCTGGGTGAAGATCGCCCGACCGCTCTGCATCGCCTGGACCAGCTTCCAGGTGTAGGGCGCGGTCTCATAGCCGTAGTTGGAGGTGACGTTGTTGCGCCCGAGCGTTTCCGCCAGGCCCGGAATGGCGCCCCAGTCCAGCTTCAGTCCCGGCGCCGCGACCAGCATGCGATAGCCGATCCAGCGGCCGTCGGTCAGTTCGACGCGATCGTGGATGGGGTCGAAAGCCGCGACCGAGCCGCGCACCCACTGGGCGCCTTGGGGGATCAGGTCCTCGGTGCGGCGCCGGGTCCGCTCGGGCGTGAAGACGCCGGCGCCGACCATGGTCCAGCCGGGCTGATAGTAGTGATGTTCGGATGGCTCGACGATGCGGACATCAAGGTCGGGGCGACGACGCAGGAGGCTGGCGGCTGTGGCGATGCCGGCGGATCCGCCGCCGACGATCAGGACATCGCAGGACTCCAGGGGGGCGTACTGGGCGCTCATGACGCGGCTCCTTCGAGACGGGGACGCAGGGCGCCGAGGTCGTAGCCGGCGCTCTTGGCGCGTGCGATCAGATCGTCAGCGCTTATCGAGGCGACGTTCGCCAGCGCCCACAGGGTGGTCGTGCGCGTGCCGGTGCGGCAGAAGCCGAACACAGGCTGGGGCAGGTTGGCCAGAGCCTCGCGGAAGTCCGCCACGTCCTGGTCGGAGATTGCGCCGCCGACCACGGGAACATGGGCGAAAGCCAGTCCCGCAGCCTCGGCGGCCTGGCGCAGATCTTCGGAGCTGGGCTGGCCGGGCTCTTCGCCGTCGGGTCGGTTGGAGATCACCGACCGGAACCCTTGGGCCGCGATGTCGGGCAGGTCTTCCGGGGCGATCTGGGGCGAGGCGGACAGGGCCTCGTCCAAAGGGCGAATATGCATGGCTTTGTCTCCCTAGGGTCTTTTCTGGTTCAGGCGTTTCGGTCGAGGGTCAGGCGGAACAGCGCCATGCCGGCCGCGAGGGCGCCGACGAAGACGAAGGCCTGCCAGGCGCCGGTCGTCAGCGCCGCAAGCGCCGGGCCGGGGCACAGGCCGACCAAGCCCCAGCCAAGGCCGAACAGGGCGGCCCCGCCGACCAGAGGGGTGTCGATGGTCCGGCCCTCGGGCACATGGAAGGTGTCGGCCGCGACCGGAGCCTCCATGCGCCGGCGGATCAGCCAGGCTATGGCGGAGGGGATCAGCGCCCCGCCCATGACGAAGGCCAGAGAGGGGTCCCAGGCGCCCGTCACATCCAGGAAGGCCAGGACGCGGGCCGGGTTGATCATGTCGGACACCACCATGCCGGCGCCGAACAACAAGCCGCACAGGACGGCGACGATCAGCCGGCTCACGCCAGGCCTCCCAACAGGTGGCGGGTGACGAAGACGGTCAGGGCCGCGACGGCCATGAAGACGCCGGTGGCGACGATGGAGCGGGGCGACAGGCGGGCCAGGCCGCAGACGCCGTGGCCGCTGGTGCAGCCCGAGCCCCAGCGGGTGCCGAAGCCGACGATCAGGCCGCCGAGCACCAGCAGCCAGACCTCCGAAGTGATCTGCACCTCGGGCCTGCGGATCAGGGCCGAGGCCAGGGCCGCGCCGCCCAGCAGGCCGGCGATGAAAAGCAGGCCCAGAATGCGCGGCGCGCCTTTTGACAGGCCGGTCGCTGCGGCGGTCAGGCCGGAAATCCCGGCCACGCGCCCATTCAGCAACAGATAGAGACCGGCCGACAGGCCGACCAGCAGACCGCCGGCCAGCGGCCAGATGAAGGGAAGAGGCTCAAGCATCGGAGCCTCGCCTCACAGCGCGTTCAGCGGGACCTTGAGGTAGCGCACCCCATTGTCCTCGGGCTCGGGCGGGCGGCCGCCGTTCATGTTCACCTGAACCGACGGCAGGATCAGCTTGGGCATGGGCAGGGTGGCGTCGCGCTGGGTGCGCATGGCCACGAACTCGTCCTCGCTGACGTCGTCGCGAATATGGATGTTGCCTGTCCGCTGGGCGCCGATGGTGGTCTCCCAGGCGAACTCGGTCCGGCCCGGCGGCGCCTTGTAGTCGTGACACAGGAAGACCCGCGCCTCGTCCGGCAGGGAGGTCAGGCGATGGATCGAGCGGTACAGGGTCCGGGCGTCGCCGCCGGGGAAGTCGCAGCGCGCCGTACCATAGTCGGGCATGAACATGGTATCGCCGGGGAAGACGGCGTCGCCGATGACATAGGCCAGACAGGCCGGGGTGTGGCCGGGCACGTGCAGGACCGTGGCCTTCAGACCACCGATCTCAAACCGGTCGCCGTCGTTGAACAGATGGTCGAACTGGCTGCCGTCGCGGCGGAAGTCGGTCCCTTCGTTGAAGATCTTGCCGAAGACCGCCTGGACGGTGAGGATTTCATGGCCAATCGCCAGCTGACCGCCGAGCTTTTCCTGGAGATAGGGCGCCGCCGACAGGTGATCGGCATGGGCGTGCGTCTCGAGCAGCCACTGAACCGTGAGACTTTCGGATTTCACGTAATCAATGAGCGCATCGGCCGAAGCGTGCGTGATGCGGCCCGACGCCGGATCGTAGTCCAGCACGCTGTCAATGATGGCGCAGACGTCGGAGCCGGGATCGCGGACGACGTGGCTGACGGTGAAGGTGGCTTCGTCGAAGAACGATTTCACGACAGGGCGTTGGCGAGGATCGCCCAGCGCGGCGCGCACGATGTCGGCGGCGTGGTCGCGGGCGGGGTCGGGTGTGGGCGAGGACATGACGTGTCTCCGTTTCGGTGACTCAACACATATACTCATTCATAGTTCGTGCAAGTATGTATTTTAATGTAGCGGAAACGGTGGGATGCGCTTAGCTTGCGGCTATGGACACGATCGACACCGGGCCAGCCGTCTATCCCCCCGCAATGCGCGCCCTGCGCATCAACGATACGGCGCCGGACTTCACGGCGCGCACGACTCAGGGCGAAAGGCGCCTCAGCGACTACCGTGGACGCTGGCTGGTGCTGTTCTCGCATCCGGCGGACTTCACGCCGGTCTGCACCAGCGAGTTCGTGGCCCTGGCCCGGCAGGCCGACGCCTTCGCGGCGATCGACTGCGATCTGATGGCCCTGTCGGTGGACAGTCTGTATTCGCACCTGGCCTGGCTGAAGGACATCTTCCGCCGCTTCGGCGTGAAGGTGCCGTTCCCGATCATCGAAGATCCCTCCATGGCCATCGGCCACGCCTTTGGCATGGTGGACGCCGGCTCGAGCGACAGCGCCACGGTGCGCGCGACCTTCGTGATCGATCCCGAAGGCGTGGTGCGCGCCATCAGCTGGTACCCGATGAACATCGGCCGCTCGGTTGATGAGTTGCTGCGTCTCGTCACCGCCCTGCAGACCTCGGACCGTGAGGCGGCCTCCACGCCGGCGGGCTGGACGCCCGGCGACGCACTGCTGGAGCCGGCCGCCACCACACTGGACGCCGCCATCGCCGACGGTGACGGCGATGCACCCTGGTACTATCGCGAGCGCAGCGCATGACCGACGATCAAGCGGCCGCGATGGAGCGGTTGAAGGAAAAGGCGCCGGAGGCCGCAGAGCTGTTGCGCCAGCTGGCCAACGCCAACCGGCTGCTGATCCTGTGTCATATCGCCGAAGAGGAGCGCTCGGTGGGCCAGCTCGAGGCGGACCTCGGCATCAAGCAGCCGGCGCTATCCCAGCAACTGGCAGAGCTGCGCCAGTATGGCCTGGTCAAGACCCGCCGTCAGTCCCGCTCGATCTTCTATTCGATCGCCGACGAGCGCGCCCAGGCGGTCATGGGGATGCTCTACGAAATCTTCTGCGGCGATGCGAAGGCGGTCGGCGCGCGAGCCGCCGCCCCGGCGCCCCGCACATCGACGCCGGCGCGCGGCGACACAGCTCAGTTCGCCCGCATCACCGCCGTCGCACGTCGCTGACGGCAAACCCGCACAGGAGACTCTAGTGAAGGGCTTCATCGACAATATCGAACGTCTGACGGAAGAGAACACAGACTTTCGCCGCGTTCTGTACACCGGCCACAATCTGCAGCTCGTCCTCATGGCCATTCCGCACGGCCAGGAGATCGGCGAAGAGGTCCACGACGACCGCGACCAGTTCTTCCGCATCGAGGCGGGCGAGGGCGAAATCTGGATCGACGGCGTTCGTCACGCCGTGAAGGCGGATGACGGGGTCATCGTCCCTCAGGGCGCCCGCCACAATGTGGTCAGCACGGGGTCCGAGCCGCTTCGGCTCTACACCCTTTATGGTCCGCCGGAGCATCGCGACGGTACGGTTCACGCCACGGTGGAAGAGGCCTCCGCCGACCACGAGCATTTCGACGGCCGCACGACCGAATAACCGTCAGGGGCCGACGTCGTCCGCATCGGCGCGCCGGTCGTCGGGCCGCGGCAGGTGCAGGTCGATACCCAACGCCTCCGCCAGACGGGTGTCGCGACGATAGATGTCATCGCGAAAGGCGACGCGGCCCTGGCCGTCCAGAAAGGCCGTCCAATAAAGCAGGCGCACGTCGATCGGCCGACCGGTCGCCACCCGGACGGTCTCGCCGCTGTCCAGCGCGGCGTCGAATCGGGCGAGCCTCGCGGGGTCGGGCGCAAGCAGCAGCCGAGCGAAGCCGACCGCGTCCTGCACCCGCACGCAGCCGTGGCTGAGATGGCGGAAGCTCCGGTCGAACGCACCCCGCGACGGGGTGTCGTGCAGGAAGATGGCGTAGCTGTCCTGAAGTTCGAACTTGACCTGGCCCAGGGCGGCGTTCGGGCCAGCGCGCTGAACCACCATGCCATTCTGAATCGTCATGTTGTTCGCCCGCATATAGGCGGCGCCGCGTGGCAGGATCTCGCGCTGGGCGATGGAAGTCGGCACCGTCCAGGGCGGATTGGCGACCACCGAGGCGAAGGGCCGTTCGAGGCTGGGCGTCGCATTGTCGGCGTCACCCGTCACGACCCGCATCGAATGCACGGGCCGACCGTCCTTCCAGTAGACCATGATGGAGGCGGCGGTGTTCACCTCGATCCGTTCCGGGGCGACGTCTCTCTTCAGCCAACGGCGGCGTTCCAAATTCAGCGCGATCTGGCGAGCGCGGGCCTCGGCCGAAATCGAGAGCGCCCGCTGTGTCGCCGGGCCGATGCGGGCGTCCGCTTCAAGACCGTGGCGCACCTGGAACGCCCGAACGGCCTCTTGCACAATGGAGCCGTATTCACCGCCAGACGGGCCGACCATCGCGGCGGCGGCTTCGCTTAAATCGCCTTCCACCCGAAGGCGCGGCAGGAGGGCGGGAAGGCGCGGGTCGGACGCAAATGGTTCGATCGTCGCGCCCAGGGCAAAGGGCGGCCAACCGCCGCGGTCGGCGATGGCGCGATAGCGGAGGAAGCCGTCGCACAGGCCCTGATAGCCGCGGTCCTGGGGTGCGAGGCCGGCCATCGTCGCCGCAAGTGTTCCGTCGTCGACCGCCTTTGCGAGGAGAGGCGGCGTGTCGACTTGGTTGCGATCCATCTCCCAGAGCGTCTCGACGGATGCTGGATCGACCCGGCCATGGGCGAGCGCCTCAGCCAGGATCAGGACGGCCTGGGTCAGTTCTGCTTCGCTAAGGGCGAGACCGTCGGGCGCCGACAGCCCGTGGCGGTCCGCCAGAGCTAGGGCGTCCATGGCTTGCCGGCGCGCGGACCCCGCCCAGGCGGGGCGTCCGCCGCGGGCGGCGTAGAAGGCTGTAGTCAGAACAGTGATGTCAAAGGCGGCGGGCGCGGGTGCTGCTCGCGCCGCCGTAGAGACCCAGAGCGGCGCCGCTGCGGCCGCCAGCAGGTGTCGGCGGTTCAGGATTGAGGAGCGACGATCAACCATGCCGCCGACACCGCAGGGTTCACCTTAAGGCAGGCTTAAGGTTGGCCGGTCCGCCAGCCCCACCGCGCGAAGATGGCGGCCCCCTCGTCGGACTTCAGAAAGTCGAGGAACGGCTGGGCGTCGGCGTCCTGGCGGCCGGTCTCTGTCACAACGGCGCCGGCGTCGCGGTAGATGCGGTAGGGCTCTTCGACCTCGACCACATCAGCGAGGTCCGGATTGGCGACCTGCCAGATGCCCCAGATGATCCAGGCGTCCAGCGTCGGGTCGTCGATCCAGGCTTGTCGGGCCTCGGCGCTGTTGCGGGCGTAGACGACGATGTTACGACGCAGGGCGCGCACCTTGGCGATGTCGCCGGTGCGACCGGCCATGTCCTCCCACAGGCCGTTCTGGCCCGCGCCGTTGACAACCAAGACCCGGCGATCGGGCTGGAAAAGATCCTCAAGGCCGCCGATGCCGTCCGGATTTCCCGGCCGAACGAGGATGGAGGCGGTGCGCAGATAGAGCGGCTCGACCGCCTCGGCGCGGATGCGGCCCTCCAGGGCGCTGACGAAGTCGGTCATCATCGTCTCGGAGCCTGAGAAGATCAGGTCGCCATCCGCCTTGGCCTGGTCCAGCCATTGGGGCGTGGGTCCGGCGACGACGGCCACGGCGCGACCGGTGCGCGCCTCATAGGCCTTCGCGGCGTCGCGCATGGCGGGGGAGGGGCCGCCGGGACCGTAGACATGAAGTGGATCGGCGGGCGTCTGGGCGTGGGCGGCCAGGGCCGTTGCGCTCAGGAGGGCGGCCAGCGTCAGTGCGGACGGGCGCATCAAGAATTCTCCTGGGGTGGGGCGAAGTGATTGGCGGGAATCTTGAAATAGACGCGCCCGTCCGGCGCGGCCGGCGGCAGCACCCCGCCGCGGATGTTCACCTGAAGCGCGTAGAGCATCAGATTCGGCAAGGGCAGGGTGGCGTCCCGATCGTCGCGGAGCCGCACGAAATCCGCCTCGCCGCGTCCGCCGCCGACATGGATGTTGTCCGCCTTCTGCTCTCTCACGGTGCTGAAGCAGGCGGGCTCGCGGCCATCCGGGCCATAGTCGTGGCCAACGAAGACGGCGGTCTCTTCAGGCAGGGCCAGGATGTCCTGGATGCTTCGGAAGAGAGTCTTCGAGTCGCCGCCCGGAAAGTCGGCGCGCGAGGTGCCGGCATAGGGCATCATCAGGGTGTCGTGGACGAAGGCGTTGCCGCCAATCACATAGGTGATGGAGGCCATGGTGTGCCCCGGTGAGAACATCACCCCCGCCGGCAGGTCGCCAACAGCGAACGTGTCGCCAGCCTTGAAGAGTCGGTCCCACTGGCGACCATCGGCCGGAAAGTCGTCGTCCAGGCCGTAGATGTCCTTCCACAGCTTCTGGACGCCGATGACCTTTTCGCCGATGGCGGTCGGCGCGCCCAGTTTCTCGTTGAGGAAGGGCGCGGCGGAGAAGTGGTCGGCGTGGGGATGGGTGTCCAGCAGCCACTCGACGGTCAGGCCCTCCGCCTTGACGTAGTCCAGGATGGCGTCGGCGTTGCGGGTCGAGGTCGCCGCCGCCTTCTCGTCGAAATCCCAGACCGGATCGATGATCGCGCATTTGCGGCTGACCGGGTCGGAGACGACATACTGCCAACTGCCGGTCTTCTTGTCGTGGAGCGCCGCGATGCGCGCTCCGCCGTGGTCGATGATCTGCATGAAGGCTCCGTTTGGTTTGCGAAGAAAAAGGCCGGACCGCTTGCGAGGCCCGGCCGGAATCCGATCAGGCGGCTTTCGGGGCGTCGGGGAGGTCGCGCGTCGAGAAATACCAGTCGGTGTAGACGTAACCCTCGGAAGCGCGAGCCTCGGCCGCCTCGGCGGTCTTGGGCGGGGGGACGATGGCCGGTTGGCCAGGGCGCCAGTTCTCAGGCGTCGCGACCCCGTTGGCGTCGGACGCCTGGAGCGCGGTGAGCAGCCGAACGAACTCTTCGATGCTGCGGCCATTGCTCATGGGATAGTAGACCATGGCGCGCAGCTTGCCTTCCGGATCGATCAGGAAGGTGGCGCGAACAGCCGAGGTGTCGGCCGCCCCGGGGTGGATCATTCCGTAGGCCTGGGCCACCTCCATCTTCAGATCCTCGATGATGGGGAAGGGGATTTCGACGCCGAACTTCTCCTTGATGTTCCGGGTCCAGGCTAGGTGCGAGAAGATGCTGTCTATCGAGAGGCCCAGGAGCTCGCAGTTCATGGCGGCGAACTCATTCGCATGCTTGGCGAACCCGATGAACTCGGTCGTGCAGACCGGGGTGAAGTCCGACGGGTGCGAGAAGAGGATCAGCCATTTGCCGCGGTAATCGGCCAAGCTGCGATCCCCGTGCGTGGTGCGGGCGTGAAAGTCGGGGGCGGGTTCGTTGAGGCGGGGCAGTCCGGTCATGTCGATATCTCCTTCAGACGCCCCAATGAACAATTACATACATACTTACGCAAACTAATAGTTCTTATGCCCAGGAAAGGTTCCGCCTATGCCGAGCCGTCAGTTCACAACCAGGGCGTATCCGGCCTGTTGAAGGTGGATGACCGTCATCAGGGCGGCGAGATCAACGCTCACGCCCGCTTCGAGATCGGCTTGCGCGATGCCGTTCCCCGCCATGGCCTGGCCGCACAGTCGAACCTGGACGCCGGCGGCGATGAGGGCGCGGATCAGGGCGCTGTTGGGGTTGGCGTCGCCCTTGCCGCGCGCGGTCCAGGCGGCGTCGGAGAGAACTGCAGGGGTGGCGGCGCCGTGCAGGACGACCACGATCTGACGGTGGTCGGCGTCCACGCCGCCCGCCGCCAGCATATTCACCAGCCGCGCGACGCGATCCAATCCCTTCAGCGGCCTGTCGTCCGCACCGCCCTGGGACACGTCGAAGATGACCCGATAGATGCGCGACGGATCCGGCTGTTCGCCGGCCTCGGGCAGGGGCTTGAAGCCGCCGAAGCCTGAGACAGCCTGGGCGAAGCTCGGGGAGGCCGCCAGGGAGGCGGCCAAGGACAGGGCGATCACGAGGGTTTTCATGGCGGGTTCCGGTGTGCGGGCGCTGGGGGTCAGGGACGGCGGGCGATGAGATCGATCAGGGCGGACCGGCCGCTGTGGCCGGCGCCTTCGGAGACGTCGCTGTCGTGGCTTTTCAGATGCAGGATGTCGAAGTCGGCGAAGGCGTCGCGGAGCAGCGCCTCGGTGTAGAGGTTCTCGACCTGCCCCGGACCGCCGGTGCCATAGGCGATCTGTTCCGGCCGATAGCCCTGCAACAGGACCAGGCCGCCAGGCTTCACGGCCGCCTTCATACGCTCGAAAAGTCGGTCGCGCTGGGGAGGCGGGGCGAACTGAATGAAGACGGCGACCACGACGTCGAACGCACCCTGCGGCCAGCCCCAGGTCTCGAAGTCCGCCACCTGGGCGTCCAGTGTGACGCCACGTCGCTCGGCCAGGGCGAGGGCCTTCTCGACCGCGCGCGGGGCGATATCCGTGGTGGTGACGGCCAGGCCCTGTTCGGCGAGCCACACGCCGTTTCGGCCCTCGCCGTCGGCGACCGCCAGAGCGGTCATGCCGGGCTGGAGCCGCGCGATCTGAGCGGCCAGGAAGGCGTTGGGCGTCTCGCCGAACAGATAGTCCTGGCGGTCATAGCGGCTGTTCCAGAAGTCGCGGGCGGCGACGGAGTCCATAAGGTGTTCCTTCAGATGATGAGGACGCTGACGGGCAGATCGGTCTCGCCAGGCGTATGGTCGGCGAACCAGGATTCAAGCGCGCCCACAGTGTCGATGTCGAGCGTCCGGCGGTCTCGCCCGTAATGTTCGGGCACCCCTTGGGCGGTGACGAAGGCCACCAGATAGTCCGCCTCCGGCTCGACAGGGCGGTCTCCGACCAGCAGGCGGTCGAGGCGCTGCCCCTTGGGATTCTCAAGCTTCACGAAGGCCGTGAGACCCCGGCAACGTTTGATGTAGCCGCCCATCTGCTCATACGGGTCGGCGGCGAAGGTGCGCTCCAGATTTTCTTCCAGCATCGCTTGCAACTCGGCCCCGGTCAGCGTCGTGCGTGAGATCGGCGGATTCATCGGCGCCATATTGTAGAGGTCGCCCAGAGTGACCGGACCCGGCGCGACGGGCGCGCCGTAGCGCCAGCCGTTGGAGAAGGCGATGTCCACGCCCGCCGCCTGCGCCGCCGCCGCCAGCAGGACGTCGTCCATCGGCGCGCTGGCCATGGCGTAGCGGTGAAGGGGGATGGCGGTGCGGCCGACGATGCGCGCCAGACGCTCGCGCTCGGGCGCCAGGGCCATCTCCACCAAGCCGGCGACTTGATCGTCTTCGGGGCCAGCGTCCACGGCTATGAGCCGATGGCGCCGCAGGCACACGCGGCCCTCTGCAATCTCCAGATCCAGCCGGCCGATATAGGCGCCGTGGCAGCCGGACTGGATGATCAGGGTGTCGCCGACGCGGGCCGGTTCGTGCAGGCGGTTATGGGTATGACCGCTCAGGATCACGTCGATGCCCGGCGTTTCGGCGGCCAGCTTCAGATCCTGCGGAAAGCCCAGGTGCGACAGCAGGACGACCAGATCGACCTTTTCCTCGCGGAGCTGGTGCAGCTGCTCGCGGGCTTCGGCCACACCCATTTCAAACCGCACGCCTTCAGAGAAGGCGGGGGGCATCGTCTTGTCGATGATGGGGCAGGCCAGGCCGATCACGCCGATCCTCAGACCGCCGCGCTCGAACACCCACCGCCCGTCGAACTCCGGCGCGCCGTCATCCTTGCGGAAGACATTGGCGGCCAGGACGGGATAATCCAGTCCCGCCGCCAACGCCTTGAACCCCGCCGGGCCATAGGCGAACTCCCAGTGCGCCGTCATGGCGTCGATCTTCAGGGCGTTCATGATCGGAACCAGCGCCTCGCCCCGGCTGGCGACGGCGACCCGCGTGCCATGGAAGGTGTCGCCGTTGTCCAGGGTCAGGCATGCACCTTCGGCGCGCGCCTCTTCGAAGAGGCGCGCGATGCGGGCGACCCCGCCCAGCCGTTCGAACCGCCAGCCGCCTTCGGTGCGCACCAGTTCGGGATGCGGCTCGAGATAGCCGTGGAGGTCGTTCAGCTGGAGCAGGGTCAGGGTGGTCATGGTCGGCTTCAGCGCAGCGGTTGTCCGGAGCGGATACGACCGATCACCGCTTCGAGTTGCGCCTGGGGCATGCCGCCGGGGATCAGATTGCCGTTGATGATAAAGGCGGGCGTGCCCTGCAGGGCCAGGGCCGCCGCTTCTCGACCATTTCGGTCCAGCACCGCGTCGATGTCTGCGCGGTGATCGGCCAGGTCCTGATTCAGGCGCGCCATGTCCACGCCGGCCGACTGGACCAGACGGGTGATGTCCGCCTGGTCGCCGATGCGCGACGGCGACAGCATGAAGGCGTTATGGACGGCCTCGTACTTGCCCTGATAGGCGGCGGCGAGGGCGGTCCGGGCGGCGGTCTCCGAGACGTCGCCGAAGATCGGCCAATCCTTGTACAGGACGCGCACCTTGGTGTCCGCCTTCAGCAGGCCGTCGATCTCAGGCTGCATCTTCTTGCAGTAGGGGCAGTTGTAATCGACGAAGCCGATGATGGTCACATCGGCGTTCTCGGCGCCGATGAAGGGCGCTGCGGGATCGCGCAGCAGGTCATTGAAGCCGACCTGGGCGATGGGCGGCATGTCTTGTCCGGAGGCGGCGGAAGGGCTGGCGGGCGCCGCGCCGTTGTCGGCGTCGGCCGGGCCGCAGGCGGCGAGCGCCAGGACGGCGGCGAAGGCAGGGGCGAAGGTGCGGTTCATGGAAGCTCCGTGAGGCGAGGGGGTCAGTGCAGACGCGCGATTTCGGTCGCGATCTGTTCGGGGGCGATTTCCCCCATGTGGGCCTTGGCCAGACGGCCGTCGGCGTGGAGGAACAGGGTCACCGGAATGCCGGCCGTACCGTAGTGGCGGGGCAGCGCCATGGCCTCGTCGAACAGCACATGGTCGAGGGCCAGCCCCTGGCTCTGCAGAAAGGCCCGAACGCCGGCTTCGCCCTCGCCCTGGTTGACGAAGAGGAAGCGCACATTCGGATGGGCTTTTTCGGCCTGGGCCAAAGCCGGCATCTCGCGCCGGCAGGGCGGGCACCAGGTGGCCCAGAGATTGATCACCGTAGGCCGATCGATCGGCGCCGAAAGGTCGATCGCCGGTGCGTCCATCGCGGCCAGCGTCAGGGCGGGCGGCGCCATGGGCTGCGTCGCCGAGGCCAACTGATGGGCGGTGGTCCAAACCAAGGCGCTGGCCAGCACAGGCGCAATGGCCCAGGCGCGTTCGCGCGTCGTGCGCAGCAGCAGAATGGTGGCCAGGATCACGACCGGCGCGACCCAGATCCAACTGAATCCGCCCTGCCAGACCGCGAGCGCCCGCCACGGGTCAGCCCCGAAATACTCCCAGTGCGTCGCCACGTGACCGAGGCGGGCGACCGCCAGACCGCCGAAGACTAGGACCGTGCTCCACAGGTTGAAGCGCGGGCTGACCCGGCTGGCCAACAGCCCGACGCCGATCATGAAGACGAACACGCCGGCGATGATGGCGAACCGCTCGCCCGACAGGACGAGCGGGCCCAGGGTGATGGCGTTCATGCGGCGGCTCCGGCGCTCTGCAGGGCGGAGGCGACGTCTTGGGCCGACATCTCTCCGATCAGTCGGCTGCCCGGCGCTTCGGTCGCCGAGGGCGACAGGAAGATCATCGTCGGCGGTCCGATCACTCCGTGCCGCTCAAGAAGCGCGCGCGCCTCGGGCGTGCTGCGCGTGACGTCGACCTTGATGAGGTCGGTGTTCGAAAGGCCGGCGATGACCGCGGGGTCCTCGAACACCGTCCGCTCGATCACCTTGCAGCTGACGCACCAGTCGGCGGTGAAATAGACCAGGGCGGGACGTTCGCGCGCGGCGGCATCGGCGACGGCGCGGTCGAGCGCCGTCTGATCCAGCACGACCGCTGCGGTTTCGACCGGCGCGGCGGCTGAGATTCCAGCGGGCCGCGCCAGGGGCTCAAGCGGACGCCACGGGTCGTCCGCCCCGAGACTGAGGCCGACCAGCAGCAACAGGCCCCAGGTCGCGGCCGCCAGGCCAGCGACACGTGCGACGCCGTTTCTCAGATTCGGGCTCAGCGGCTGGAACAGGCCGAGAGCCGCCGCCAGACCGAGCGCCAGCGCCGCGCCGAAAGCCAGCGTCGCGCTCGGCGGCAGGATGCGGCCGGCCAGCCACCAGGCCATGCCCAGGAAGATGAAGCCGAACAGCATCTTCACCCGGTCCATCCACGGCCCAGCCTTGGGCAGGAAGCGCGCGCCGACCGTGCCGAACACGATCAAGGGCACCCCCTTGCCCAGGCCCAGGAAGAACAGGGCCGCCGCGCCCAGCCCAACGTCGCCGGTCTGTGCGATATAGAGCAGGGCACCCGCCAAGGGCGCGGTGACGCAAGGGCCCACGATGAGGGCGGAGACGAAGCCCAGACCTGCGGCTGAGGGCAGGGACCGCCGTCCGTCACCGCTGTCGCGGGACAGGCGGCTGGTCCAGGCCGAGGGCAGTTGCAACTCGAAGCCGCCGAACATGGACGCGGCGAGAACGACGAAGACGACAACCAGAGCGCCGATCGCCCAAACCGACTGGAGCGCCATCTGCAGGTTCTGTCCGGACCAGGCGGCCGCGACGCCCAGCAGGGCGAAGGCGACGGAAAGGCCCAGCACATAGGCGACCGAGAGCATCAGGCCTCGGCGCGTACCGCGCCCGTCCACGCCGCGTCCGATGACGCCGGCCAGGATCGGGTACATGGGAAAGACGCAGGGCGTGAAGGCCAGAAGCACGCCGAAACCGAAGAAGGCGAGCAGGACCCAGGTGGCCCCGCCCTGCAGCGCCAAGCGATCGACGAAGCCCGGGCTGGGGTCCGGGATGACCGCCGGCGATGGCGCGACCGGCGGAGGCGCCAACGCGCCCTCATCACTCGCGAGTGCGGGTGTGGGTGCAGCGCCCGGCGCCTGGATCGCCAGCAGAGCGGCGGCCTGAGCGGTCTGCGCATCGGCCTCCCGAGCGGCAACCTCGGACTGCGGCCGGGTCGGCACGTCCACTGTCCGCGTCATCGGCGGGTAGCAGATCGAGTCCTCGAGGCACCCCTGGTAGGTGATGTTGACCGACGTCGGGCCGCCAACCTGCGTCAGGGTCTGCGCCGATAGGGTCGCGCGACCCTCGTCATGCCAGACGTCGACGACGCCAAAGCCCGGATCGTCCTTGGTTTCGCCGGTCGCAAGCTCCAGAGGCAGCGATGCTTTCCCGCCCGGCGTGCTGGCGACGGTGTGGTCACGATAGAGATAATGGCCAGGCGCAATGTCCCAGGCGAAGGCCAGGTCGCCGTCAGCCTCACGCGTCACCGTCAGGGAGAAGGCCTTGTCAGGCGATAGCGGAGCCTGACCCAATGCCGAACCCGGAAGGGTGAAGGACAGGATCGCGAGAGCGGCGGGCAACAGTCGGCGGAAAAACCTCATGGCCATCTCGTCGGCAAACGAGCTTAAGTCAGGCTTAAGCCGCAACTTCCACCTCACGCCGCATGAGACTGCTCGCCATAGAAGATGATCCCGTTCTCGCCGACGGCCTCCAGGTCGGGCTCAGCGCCTGCGGCTGGACGGTCGAAGTCGTCGGGCGGGTCGAGGACGCCCTCGCGGCGCTGGAAAGCTCGGCGTTCGATGCGGTCGTGCTGGATTTGGGTCTTCCTGATGGCGACGGCCTTTCGGTGCTGCGTTTCGTTCGCGAGCGCGACATGGATGTCGGCGTGGTGGTCTTGTCGGCGCGCGATGACAGTCGGGACCGCATTGTGGGTCTGGACGCCGGCGCGGACGACTATGTCGGCAAGCCTTTCGATCTCGACGAACTGGCGGCGCGACTGCGCGCGGTGCGGCGTCGCCTGCTTGGGCGCTCGGCGCCCGCCTTGCGCCACGGCGGGGTGACCCTTGATCCCCAGTCGCGTCTGGCTTGGCGTGAAGAGGGGGACCTGCCCCTTTCGAGACGTGAGTTCGCCATCCTGGAGGCCCTGATGGAACGGCCTGCACAGGTCCTCTCGCGCAGTCAGCTAGAAGAACGCCTGTACGGTTGGCAGGAGGAGATCGGCTCTAACGCGGTGGAAGTGCACATCCACTATCTCCGGGCCAAGTTGGGAGCCGGCTTCATCCGCACCATCCGCGGCGTAGGATACACCCTGCAATGAGCTCGATCCGCCTGCGTCTGTTCGCCACCCTCGCGCTCGTGACCGCCCTCGTCTGGGGCGGCGCGGTCGTCTGGGTCGAGATCCAGACCCGGGCCGAGGTGCAACGGGTGCTGGACCGGCGCCTGATGGAGTCGGCCCGCATGGTCTCGTCCCTGATGCAGGCCGGCAGCGTGCGCCCGGCGATGCAGGCTCCGGAAAGCGGGGCCGCCGATGTCTACGACCGTCAGCTCTCCTGCCAGATCTGGTCGCTGGAAGGCGATCTGATTGGTCGGTCCCAAAGCGCGCCTGCGGAGCGGTTGTCGGAAGGGGGCGACGGTTTTTCAGAACGCACGATCCGGGGCGAGCGCTGGCGCGTCTACACGGTGCATGATCGTGATGCCGGTTTCAGGGTCATGGTCGGGGACAATCTGGCCGTTCGCGAGCACCTGGTCGGCAATGTCGTCACCGCTTTGATCGGTCCGGCGGTCCTTGGTCTGCTGGTGCTTGGCGTATTGATCTGGTGGTCGGTAGGGCGGGGGCTGACCCCTATTCGACAAATGACCCGCAGCCTTGCGGTACGGGATGCGGAAGATCTGACGGCGTTGGACGTATCGCCGGACGCCCGCGAACTCCGTCCCTTCGCCCTGGCGCTGAACGACTTGATGTCACGCCTTGGCGCAGCGCGACGTCGCGAGGCCGAGTTCACGGCCGCTGCCGCGCACGAATTGCGTACGCCTCTGGCAGGCCTGCGCGTCCAGGCGCAGATTGCGGCGTCGTCTTCGGATACGGCCGTTCGAAGACGCGCGCTGGAGCAGATCCAGACCTCTGTCGATCGCACTGCCCGCCTCGTCACAGGTCTTCTCGTCTTGGCGCGCGAGGACGAGATGCCGGTTAGCGACGAAGATCGCCGCTGGGTGACGCTTCGGTCGCTGTTTGCAGGAGCGGAAGGCGATGATCGGGTGTCGATCGTTGAAGGTGACGCGCTGCTTAACGTGGATCCAGATCGCTTCGAGGCAGCGGCTGCCAATCTCCTCGCCAACGCGCAGGCGCATGCGGCATCCTCAGTCGTGATCAGTTACGACCCGACTTCCGGGCGTTTAATCGTCGAGGACGACGGCCCGGGCGTGGCCTTCTCGGATCTGCATCGGCTGGGTAGGCGCTTCTTCCGTGCGGCCAATGCACCTTCCGGAGGGAGCGGTCTGGGCCTCTCTATCGTCCTCGCCACAGTGAAGGCCCATGGGGGACAGGTGCAGTTCTTGCGCTCACCAGGAGGCGGTCTCCGTGTCGAGGTGATAGTTGCTATTGAGGCTTCGGGGTCGATGCATAAGCCTAGCACGCTGACCGACTAACAACGATCTCGGCACGCCGAAAGGGTGAGCTCGGGGCCGATCGCGGATCGGAGGCGGACATTAGATGTTCTCACCTCCAGCGTCTGCTGATGCAAACGGCTGCTGGTCGCACAGCGAGGATAGCCCGCACGCACCCCACTGCTGGCTCACTAAGTTGGGCTAGGGCTTTCGGCGGCTCAGCGGCCGCTGGTCGGGAGATTTCCGACCGGGTTTCTGCTATGGGATTTCAGGAAGTGGGTATTGATCCAGATTGCTGGCTCTTCCCCTCTTCTGGTGACCATATGGTGACCAATCGTCGCTGAGATTTCCTAAGGTCTTAGAAAAATCAGCTTTATCAATAGGATAGAACGAGAGTTCGCGGCATCGAATATCCTGTACTGGGACATCGAGCTCGAACCCTAGGCGTTCGCGTGACGGCCCAGGGGCGTGCGGGCCGGGGCGTCCGCCAGCAGGGCCTGGATCTCGTTGAAAAGCAGGGCGAGGGTGAAGGGTTTGCCGAGGTGGCGGTCGGCGCCCGCCAGCCGCGCCGCTTCGACATGTTCGGGCTGGGTGTTGGCGGTCAGCATGATGACCGGGACGTGGCCCCGGCCCGCCGCGCGTTCCGCGTCGCGAATGCGGGCGACCGCCGTGATTCCGTCCATGCGGGGCATCTGGATGTCCATCAGGATGACGTCGAAGGTTTCGCGTCCGGCGGCTTCCACAGCCTCCACGCCGTCTTCGGCCGTCGTGACGTCCGCAACCGACTCCAGCATCATTTCGACGATCCGGCGATTGGTCGGATGGTCGTCCGCGACCAGGACGCGCAACCGGTCAACCGGGTCGGTCGTGACTTCGTCCGTGGTTTGAACCGGCGCGGTGGACAGGGGCAGATCCAGCCAGAAGACCGACCCCCCGTCTTCACGCGGCGCGGCGTCGAGGATCCCGCCGAGCGCTCGCACGGCTTTCCGCGCCAAGGCGAGACCCAGGCCCATGCCGCCGTATTCGCGGGTCAGGGCGTCGTCCTGTTGCCGGAACGCGGCGAACATGGCCGCCTTCAGGGCGGGATCGAAACCGACGCCCGTGTCCACGCAGGCGAAGCGAACACCCCCGTTCTGGCATGGATCGACGGTCAGGCGGATTTCGCCCCGGTGGGTGAACTTGACCGCATTGTTCAGCAAGGGCGTCAGCACCCGCTCTATGCCCGCCGGATCGCCGACGAAGGCTGCGGGAAGAGCGGGGGCGATCTCGACGACGAACGCCAGGCCCTTGGCCCTTGCGGCCTCGCGCGCGGGGCGGACGACCCGCTCGATCAGGTCGCCAAGGACGAAGGTCTCGACCTCCGGCGGCCCCTCTATCCCGTCCAGGCGAGCGACGGCCAGCAGTTGCTGCAACTGATCCTGCAGCACGGCGGCCGAGGCGCGGATCATCTCGGTGACTTCCTGGATGTCCGGCGCGGTCGAGCGGGCGGCGAGAAGGTCGACCCCGGCGATGACGCCGTTCAGGGGGGTGCGAATCTCGTGGCTGATGTTGGTGACGAAGGCGCTGCGGGCGCGGTTGGCCTGTTCGGCCTGTTCCAGCGCCTGATAGAGGGCGTCGGCGTCACGCTGTTTCTGGGTGATGTCCTCGGTCAGGCCGATCAGATGGCGCACGCCTTCGTCGTCATAGGTCGCGAGCTTGGTGGCGGCCAGATAGCGGAACCCGGCCTCAGCGTGATCCTCGTACACCGTCGACTGGGAGCCCATGCCCGGCACGGCGTCCGCCGCCCATTCAGCGAAGGCGGCGGGCAGGACGTCGGAGGCCCGCAGTCCCGTCAGCCCCTCGAACCGACCGAACAGTTTTTCCGCCGCGCGGTTGGCCAGGATGTAGCGGCCCGTCCGGGCGTCCTTGACGGTCAGGGCCAGGGGCAGGACCTCGATGACGGTGTTCAGGAAGGCGGCGGTCTCGGTCTCCTGGGTGACGTCCTCGGCCTTGACCAGAAGGCGCACGATCCGCCCGGCGTCGTCGCGCACGGCGCTGACCGTCGTATCCAGATAGACCGCCGACGATTGTTCAGTGGTGAATCGCGTGCGGAAGGAGAAGGCCCGACCCGCCTGTGCTTCCTGGACGCCGCGATCAATGGAAAAGCGGCAGTCGACCGGCCAGGCGTCGCGCCAGGCCATGGTATGGGGCGCTGGAGGTTCCGGCTGGAAACGCCGCGCCGCACGGCTGACATGGACGATCCGTCCCCGTGTATTCAGCAGCCATATATAGGCGGACGAAGCATCCGCGATCTGGCCGTGAAAGACGTCGCCCTCATAGTCAGTTGCGTCATCTGCGCCGACGTCGATCAATTCGGATGCCCTTGTTCAGCGGTGCTGCTGAGGGGCCCGTCTTAATTCCCGAAGGTGAAATCGAAGTGAACGACACAGCCTCGCGTTGCTTACGGCCAAGCTAGGTAGATTCACGTACCATAGTTTTGAAGCGGGTTTAACGCCGATCGTCAACCATGAGCCTCAGTTGCATGGCTGTGCGTCATGCTTGTGGGGACGGGGTATGACGAAACGTGTGCTGATCGACGCGGCCCTTGTGGTCAAGAACGTCGTCGTTCTTCGCCAATCGATTCTCGACGCCTTCGAGGAGGGCGACACCATCAGTCTCGACCTTGCCGATGAGCAGCCCGTCGATCTTTGCGGATTGCAGCTGATCGAGTCTGCGCGGCGCCAGGCCCGGGCGGTCGGCAAGACCCTGGTCCTGGAACGTCCGGCGACGGAATTTCGGCCAGCGCTCGATGCGGCCGGCTTCCTGACGGACGCCACGGCTGACGATCTCCAGTTCTGGCTTCACCAAGGACCCGCCCAATGACCGCTTCTATCCTCACGGTCGATGACTCGCCCAGTATCCGCGTCGCGCTGAAGATCGCGCTGACCAACGCCGGCTATTCGGTAGCCGAAGCGGTCAATGGCGCCGAGGGCATTGAAAAGGCCAAGGCCAGCGCCTTCGACCTGATCATCACCGATCTGAACATGCCCGTCATGGACGGCCTGACCATGATCGAGGAGATGCGCCGGATGCCCGATCAGATGGGCGTGCCGATCGTCTTCCTGACCACGGAATCCGACGAAGGATTCAAGGCGCGGGCCAAGGCCGCAGGCGCCACCGGATGGCTGACCAAGCCCTTCGATCCCGATCAACTGGTGCGTGTGGCCAAGAAGGTGCTGGGACGATGAGCGACGAAGCCATCGCCGTTTTCCAGGTTGAGGCGAGAGAGAACCTGGAGTTGATCGAACAGGGCCTGCTCGATCTGCTGGACCGACCCGAGGATCGCGATCTGGTGGACGCCGTGTTCCGGGGGCTTCACACCCTGAAGGGATCGGGGTCCATGTTCGGCTTCGACGCCCTGGCCGGTTTCACCCACCACTGCGAGACCGCCTTCGACCGCGTCCGCAAGGGCGAGGTGGCGGCCACGACCGACCTGGTCTCGGCCGTTCTGGCGGCGCGGGATCATATGCGCCGCCTGATGGAGGATCCGACGGGTGATCACGGCGCGGCGGGCGATGTCCTGCTGGCCGACCTGGAACGGGCTGTGCGCGAAGCGGACGGGAATGCGCCCGTCGCCGCCGCCCCCGTCCAGACGGCCTGGCGCATCCGGTTCGATCTGCCGTCCCACGCCTTCAAGAACGGCACCAATCCACTGGCGCTGCTGGCCGAGCTTCGCGACCTGGGCGAGGCGCGCGTCGTGGCCGACGTCTCGCGCGTGCCGTCGCTGAGCCAGATCGAGCCGACCGACCACTATCTGGCCTGGGACGTGACCTTGACCACCGATCAGGGCCGGGGGGCGATCGAGGATGTCTTCATCTTCGTGATGGACGAGATGAACCTGTCAATCGAGCCCCTGGACGCGTCCAATGCGGACGCGGTCGTTGCGGACCAGACCGGTCCGGCTGAGGTCGTCGCCGAGGGTCCTTCGATCCTGCCCCAGGCCGCCGCACCGGCTCAGGTCGCCGCACCGGTCCAGTCTTCCGCCCCCACCGCTCCGGACGCCGCCGAGGCCGGCGTCGCCAAGACGGCCAAGCCGAGCGAGAGCGTGCGGGTGCCGGCCGATCGCCTGGACGAACTGATGGACCGCGTGGGAGAGCTGGTCATCGCCCAGTCGCGCCTGAGCCAGATCGCCAATTCCGGCGTCGACACAGCCCTGCGCGCCGTCTCGGAAGAGATCGAACGCCTGTCGGGCGAGCTGCGCGACACCATGATGGTGCTGCGCATGGTGCCGGTGGCGACCCTGTTCGGCCGCTTCCGCCGCCTGGTCCACGACCTGGCCCGCGAGACCGGCAAGGTCATCGAACTGTCGACCGACGGCGAGACGACCGAGATCGACAAGACCGTCATCGAACGCCTGGCCGACCCGCTGGTCCACCTGATCCGCAACGCCGCCGACCACGGACTGGAGACCGCCGAGGATCGCGCGGCCGCCGGCAAGCCGGCCACCGGCCGCATCCGCCTGTCGGCCCATCAGTCGGGCGGCGAGGTGGTCATCACCATCCGCGACGACGGTCGAGGCATCGACCGCGACCGCGTCCGCGCCAAGGCGGAGGCGCAGGGCCTGATCGAGCCCGGCGCCGCACTCAGCGACCACGACCTGCTGCAGATGATCTTCCATCCCGGCTTCTCGACGGCGGCGGCGGTGACCAATCTGTCCGGCCGCGGCGTCGGCATGGACGTGGTCAAACGCACCATCGAGGCGCTGCGCGGCTCCATCGACATCGCCAGCCGGCCTGGCGAGGGGTCGGAGGTGTCGCTGCGGATCCCGCTGACCCTGGCCATCATCGACGGCCTGCTGGTCCGCGTCGGTCAGGGCCGCTACGTGATCCCGCTGGGCGCCGTCGAGGAATGCCTGGAACTGTCGCTGGACGAGGATCTGCGCTCGCGCGGCCGCAGCTTCATCTCGCTGCGGAACAGCCTGGTGCCCTATCTGCGCCTGCGCGAGATGTTCGAGACCGGCACCCCGCCCGAACTGCACCAGAAGGTCGTGGTCGTTTCGACCGGGACCGAGCGGATCGGCCTGGTGGTCGATCAGATCATCGGCGACCACCAGACGGTGATCAAGTCGATGTCCAAACTCCATTCCGGCCTGCCGACCTTCTCGGGCGCCACAATCCTGGGCGACGGCGGCGTGGCCCTGATCCTGGACGTCGGCCACCTGGTCGCCAAGGGCCAGCAGCAGGAGGCGCAGATGCGCGAAGCCATATGAGCACCCAGGCCGAAATCACCACCGCGCCCGGTTGGACCGGCGCCGAACAGGTCGAGGTCCTGACCTTCGAACTGAATGGCGAGCTGTTCGCCCTTCACGCCGTCGGCGTGCAGGAAATCATGGACCTGGCGCCCGAGACCGTGGTGCCCGGCGCCGGCGCCTTCGCCGGGGCGGTCATCAACTTCCGCGGCAAGGTCATTCCCTTGTCCGACCTGCGCGTGGCCTTCGGGCTGGAGCGGGGGGCCGCCACCATCGACAGCCGGATCGTGGTCATCGAGATCGAACTGGCCGGCGAACCGACCCTGGTCGGCCTTCGCACCGACAAGGTCCACGAAGTCACCACCCTGGCCCGCGCCGACTCGGAGGCGCCGCCCAGCGTCGGCATGCGCTGGCGGCCCGAGTTCATCCAATGCCTGGTCAAGCGCGGCGGCGAGTTCATCGTCGTTCCCGACCTCCAGGCCATCTTCAATCAACAGCAGGACGCCCGCCAGCCGGTCGCGTCCGCCACCCGTCATTGACCGGCTATCGGGGAGATCAGCCATGCGTTTCACCATCAAGGCCAAACTAGCCGTAGCCTTCGGCTTTCTCATTCTCGCTTTGGCGGGAGTCGCCGGATACGGCATCTTCAGCCTGGGCGTCGCCAAGGACGCCATGGATGAGGTGGTTGAAGGGGCTGTCGTCCGCCTCGACAAGATGCACCAGCTCAACAGCTACGCCTTGATGGTCGTGCGCGCGCAGAAGAATGTGGTTCTGGCGCGGACACCCGAAGAAATGCAGCGTCAGATCGAAGCTGGCGATGAGGCGCGCGCGAAATATCAGGAGATTTTCGACGATATGCACGGGTCGGCCTCTGAGGCGACACGGGCCCTGTGGGCGGACATAAAGGCCAAGACAGAGGCGTTCGATCGGACTGACGACAAGGTTCGCGCCCTCGCCGCTGCGGGTGACACCGCTGCTGCGGCCGCCTATTCGGGTGGCGAAGGCCGCGAGGCTGCGGTGGCGCTGACCGAGAAGCTGTATGAGGGCGTCCAACTCAACCGCGATCGCGCTGATGCGGCCCAGGCGGATGCGGACAAGGACTATCAGAACACCCGCACCCTTCTGATCACCCTGTCAATCTTGGCGATCGCCTTGGCCGTTTCAGCCGCCCTGTGGATCGCCCTGGGCATCAGCGCCGGCCTGAACCGCCTGATGACCGTGGCCGACGCCGTCGCCATCGGCGACCTGGACGAGCGGGTCGAGATCAAGTCGAACGACGAGATCAAGGACCTGGTCAACGCCTTCAACAGACTGACGGACAATCTGAAGACCACCGCCACCATGGCGGATGAGATCGCCAACGGCGACCTGACGGTCCAGCCCAAGCCGCTGTCGGACAAGGACACGCTGGGTCTTTCGCTGCAGTCCATGGTGGAACGCCTGCGCGGCGTGGTCGGCGACGCCCTGTCGGCCGCCGACAACGTCTCGTCGGGCAGCCAGGAGCTGTCTGCCACGTCGGAACAGATGAGCCAGGGTGCGACCGAACAGGCGGCCGCCGCCGAACAGGCCTCGGCCTCGATGGAAGAGATGGCCGCCAACATCAAGCAGAACGCCGACAACGCGGCCCAGACCGAGAAGATCTCGCGTCAGTCGTCCAAGGACGCCGAGGCCAGCGGCGAGGCGGTCAATCGGGCGGTGGACGCCATGCGCACCATCGCCGACAAGATCGGCATCGTGCAGGAGATCGCGCGTCAGACCGATCTGCTGGCCCTGAACGCGGCGGTCGAGGCCGCCCGCGCCGGGGAACACGGCAAGGGCTTCGCCGTCGTCGCCTCGGAAGTGCGCAAACTGGCCGAACGCAGCCAGACGGCCGCCGCCGAAATCGGCGCCGTGTCGGGCGACACCGTCAAGGCGGCCCAGGAAGCCGGCGAAATGCTGCAACGCCTGGTGCCGGATATCCGCAAGACCGCCGAACTGGTGTCCGAGATCAGCGCCGCCTGCCGCGAGCAGGACGTCGGCGCCAGCCAGATCAACGAGGCCATCCAGCAGCTGGACAAGGTGACCCAGCAGAACGCCGGCGCGTCCGAGCAGATGTCGGCCACCTCCGAGGAGCTGGCGGCCCAGGCCGAGGAACTGCAGACCTCGATCGCCTTCTTCCGCACCGACACGACCGGCGGCCGCAGCGGCGGCCGCGCTCCGGCCCGGGCTCCGGCCCGCGTCTCGAGCTTCAAGGCCCCGGCCAAGCCGGCGGCCCGCCCGACGCCCAAGGCTGCGCCGTCCAAGCCCGCCGTCCACGCCCAGCAGGCCCGCGCCAAGGGCTTCGCCCTGGACCTGGCGACCGGCGGCGCGGACGACGAGGACATGGACTTCCGGGAGAGCGCCTGATGTCCGAAACCGCCAAGGGGCAAGGCGCCTCTGAGGGGCAATATGTGACCTTCGGCCTGGGCGACGAACTCTTCGCCGCCCCGGTCGGCCTGGTGCGGGAGATCCTGACCTATCAGGTGCCCTCGCGCATTCCCAACAGTCCGGACTATCTTCTGGGCCTGACGGACGTGCGGGGGCAGGGGGTTCCCACGGCGGATCTTCGGATCCGCCTGGGCATGGCGCCGACCGAGCCGACGCTGAACACCCGCATCCTGGTGCTGGACATTCCGCTGGAGGACCGGGTGCTCAGCCTGGGCCTGGTGGCGGACCGGGTGTTCGAGGTGGCGGTCTTCAGCGCCGACCAGATCGAGCCGTCGCCCGACATCGGGATCAAGTGGCGCTCGGACTATATCTCGGGCGTGGTGCGGCGCGAGGACGGCTTCGTGGTCCTGATCGACCTGCCCCGACTGCTGTCCAGCACCGACACCGTCTCTCTGGCGTCCTTCCCCGACGTCGATCGCGCGGCCTGACGGTCGCCGCCGGTTTCTCAGAAAGAGCATCGCCTTGTCCCACGCCGCGCTGGAACAGTCCTCGCCTCCCGTCGATCAGATCAGCGCCCGCAATTTCGAGCGGATGGCGGCCTATATCTACGACTACAGCGGCATCAAGATGCCGTCGTCCAAGCGGACCATGCTGGAGGGGCGGCTGCGCCGCCGTCTGCGCAGCACGGGCCACGCGACCTTCGACGACTATTGCGACAATCTGTTCAAGGAGGACGGGCTCGAGGCCGAGTCCGTCTTCCTGATCGACGCGGTGACGACCAACAAGACCGACTTCTTCCGCGAACCCCGCCATTTCGACTATATGACGTCCCACGTGCTGCCCGAGTTCAAGGCGGCCGGGATGCGGCGGATCCGGGCCTGGAGCGCCGCCTGTTCGATGGGCGCCGAGCCCTACACCATGGCCATGGTCATGCAGAAATTCGCCGATGAACAGGGCGGCCCCGACTATCAGATCCTGGGCACGGACCTGTCCACCGATGTGCTGGAAACCGCGCTGCGCGGCGTCTATCCGAACGAGATGCTGACCCCGGTCCCCGCCGAAATGCGGCGCTGGGTCATGACCGCACGCGACAGCGGACGGCGCGAGGGCCGCATCCATCCGTCGCTGCGGGCGAAACTGTCGCTGGCGCGAGTCAATCTGATGGATGAGACCTATTCGGTCGGCGATCCGTTCGATATGATCATGTGTCGTAACGTTATGATCTATTTCGATAAACAGACTCAGGCCAAGGTTCTGAAACGGCTGTGCGACCGGCTGAAGCGCGGCGGCTATCTGTTTATCGGCCATTCCGAGAGCATCACCGGCATCGAACTGCCTCTGGTGACTGTCGCCAACACCATTTTCCGAAAGACCTGATCCCATGCCCAAGGTCCGCGTTCTGGTCATCGACGACTCGGCCAGTGTGCGCCAGACTCTGGTCGACGTCCTGTCCGCCGACCCCGGCATCGAGGTCATGGGCGTGGCCTCCGACCCCTTCGTCGCCGCGCGTCGCATCGCCGAGGACGTGCCCGACGTCATCACCCTGGACGTCGAGATGCCGCGCATGGACGGCATCACCTTCCTGCGCAAGCTGATGGCCCAGCGGCCGATCCCGGTCGTCATGTGCTCGTCCCTGACCGAGGCCGGATCCGAGACTCTGATGCAGGCGCTGGAGGCCGGCGCGGTCGACATCATACTGAAGCCGCGCATCGGGGCGGCGGACCATCTGGCCGAGAGCGCGGATCGCATCCGCGATGTGGTCAAGGCTGCGGCGCGCGCCCGGCTGGGCGCAAGGCGAACGACGACGCGAACGCTGGATCCGGGAACCAAGCTGACGGCTGACGCCATGCTGCCGCCCCCGACCGGGGCCGCCATGGCGCGCACGACGGAGATGGTGGCCTGTCTGGGCGCCTCGACAGGCGGGACCGAGGCGCTGCGCGAGGTGTTGCAGGCGCTGCCGGCCAATGCGCCCGGCATCGTCATCGTCCAGCACATGCCGGCGGGCTTCACCGCCGCCTTCGCCAAACGGCTCAACAGCCTGTGCGAGGTCGAGGTCAAGGAGGCCCAGAACGGCGATCCGGTCCTGCGCGGCCACGTCCTGATCGCGCCGGGCGACAAGCACATGCTGCTTGAACGCCACGGCGCCCGCTATCAGGTGGCGATCAAGGACGGGCCGCCCGTGTCGCGCCACCGCCCCTCCGTCGACGTCCTGTTCCGTTCCGCCGCTCGGGCGGCCGGACGCAACGCCATGGGCGTGATCATGACCGGCATGGGCGATGACGGCGCACGCGGCCTGCTGGAGCTCAAGGAGGCCGGGGCCGTCACCGTGGCGCAGGACGAGGCGACCTCGATCGTCTTCGGCATGCCCAAGGAAGCCATTGCACGCGGCGCCGCCCAGAAGGTCACGGCGCTGGAGCATATCGCCCGCGAGATCATGAACGTCGATCGGTCTCGCTGACGGCGGCCCGGCGGCCCCACAGACAGGCGGACGGAGCGAGGCCTGCGCCTATCGCGCCCGACCGCCGCCCGGATCAGAACAGAAGGTCGTCGAATTCGTCCTCGGCGGCGGCCGTTTCACCGGCTGTTTCCGTCGTCGTCGCCTCGTCGGTCTTGTCGGTCTCGGTAAAGACCGCATGGGCCGCGTGGACCGTCCGCTCGCGCGCCATGGTGTAGCAGCGCCCGATCTCGGTCATGGCGGCGTCCACCACTCCGGCGATATCGGTCAGGTCCTCGACCACTGGTCCGGCGGCCTCGGCCAGGGCGATGGCGGCGGTGTGCAGGGCGTCGCCCAGGTCTTCCTTCAGGCCCAGCTGGTCGGCGGCCAGGGCCAGCGACCGGGCCGTGGCCTCGCCATGGGCGCCCAGACCGACCAGATCGTTCTCGACCACGTCGGCGGCGCGGCGCAACTGGCTCTGCACCCCGTTCAGGCGTCCGGCGTCCACGTGCGCGTCGCCGGGTTGGGTGGTCTCCATCCCGTTGGCCAGGCCGGCCAGGGCGGTCAGGGAACCCAGGGTCTGATCGGCGGCGTCTTCCAGATGGCTGGCGTGGCTGCTCAGCTCGATGGCGATGACGCTCAGGGGCTTGCCGATTTCCCCCAGACGATTGCAGCGCAGGCTGCTGTTGATCGCCATCTGCTGGATGTCGCGTTTGACCTTCTGGATGGCGTCCACCCGTCGGGCCAGGGCCTCGACCGCCGAGACGGTCTCGCCGCTGATGCGCTGGGCGTTGGTCATGGCCGCTGTGACGTCATCGATCAACAGACCGGCCCGACCCAGACTGATCTCGAGGTCGCGCAGGTCGCCCCCGCCGTCGGACAGGCCGTGAATGACCATGATCTGTTTGGTGTCCTGGGCCATGCCGGACAGGCTGTGGACGACCTTGGCCGCTTCGGCCTCGAAATCGGTGGCGATGTCCGCCATCTGGTCGGCGACCATGTGCAGCAGGCGGCGTTCGGCCCGGTCGCGCGCCTCGGGCGACAGGTCCGCCTCGCGAACCGTGCGGGCCGCGACCTGGATGCCCAGCTGGACGTGTTCGATCCGCTGGCGGGTGATGTCCCCGATCTGCAGGGCCATCAGGGCCTTGCCGACCTTCATCTGGATGTCGCGCGCGATGGCGGCGACCGAGGCGGCGACCTCGGCGATGCGGGCGTGGTTCACGCGGAGCGTCTCGGCGTCGAGCGCCAGCTTGTCCGGCACCGCCGGAATCAGCTCCTTGTACTTGCCGCCCAGCCCCTCTTCGAAGGTCAGTGCGCCGTCCAGTTGGCGTGCGAGCCGCGTAAGCTCCTCGGCCAGCTGGTCCAGTTGCGACACGCCGAAGTCCAACTGTTCACACATCCGCTCGGCGAAGCCGGCGAACTCGTCTGCGGCCCGGATGGTCGCGCCGGCCGTGATCTTCACGTTCAGGGCGAAGGCGCGCAGATAGCGCAGCGTGGTGCGCATCACGTCTATATCGGCTTCCAGCAGGGCGCCGGCGGTCTTCAACTGATCCAGATCCGCCACCCGCCGTTTCTGCGTAAGGGGCAGGGCGTTCAGGCTTTCCGCCGTCGACAGCAACTCGTTGCTGGTGTGCGAGACCGATTCGACGTTCAGCGTCAGACCCAGCCGGTCGAGGGCCTCGATCAGCCGGCCGACCATTTCGAGTGATCCGGCCAGGCGTTCGCCCGCGTCGGAAAAACGGCTCTCGACCAGGGCGCGCGCCGCCTCGAGCTGATCCGTGACGTCAGAAGCGACGACGGGCGCGAAGAAGGGGGGGGCGGAATCAACGCCTGAATCGACGACGGCGTCGGCGGTCGCTGCGGGATCGAAATGCTGCGCTTGCGCCTGCATGCTGGGTCTCATTCTGAGAGTCATGAACCCAGGTTACGCGGCACAGGAAAACCGACCGTAAACGCCGACTCGAATTTCTGCGCTGGGCGGAAGAGATCAGGGCAGGCGATCCCAGGCGATGGCGTGAACCTTGTCGCGGCCCAGGACGGCCGTCAGGGGCTCTGTGGCAAACAGGCCGGCGATGACGGGGTCGCGCACGTTCAGCCCGCCGGTGAAGGCGCCGAAAGCGGGCAGGATCAGGCGCGATCCGTCGGTGACGAAACAGGGACGACGCACGCCGCGGCCGTAGGCGACGACGCGGGCGGCGGGGTGCAGGTGGCCGGCGACCTCGCCCTGGCGGTCGTCCCCCGGCGTTCGGGGCTCCGGCTCGTGGGTCAGGCGCAGGGCGCCCAGGGCCATGTCGCCCACGACCCGGCCGGGCAGGGACGCCTCGGTCCGGGCGTCGTCGGCCAGGGCCTTGTGGTCGTGATTGCCTTCCAGCCACAGCCAGTTTCGGCCGCCCGCCAACCGGTCCAGCCGCGCCCGGTCCTCATCCGCCATCCGTCCGATGGCCCGGGCGTCATGGAAGCTGTCGCCCAACAACACGACAAGGCCGGGGTCGAGGTCGGCGATCTCGGTCTCCAGCCGGTCCAGGGTGGCGCGGCTGTCGTAAGGCGGCAGCATCTGGCCGCGCGCGGCGAAGGCCGAACCCTTCTCCAGGTGCAGGTCAGCGGCGATCAGGGCGCGATGGGCCGGGAGCCACAGGGCGCCCGAACAGCGCAGCACGCAGGTCTCGCCCGCGATCTGAACGCGCAACGAACCGCAGGGCTTGCGCGCGGGGGACAGGGTCTGGCGCAGGGCGGCGTTCATGGCGCGTCCTCGTCCATGACTTCGGCGATCAGATGTTCGGCGCTCTCATCCAGGATCATTTCGGCCGCGTCGCCGCCCACCCGCTCGCGCCCGATCTGGACCAGAACCGGCACGCAGAAGGGGGAGGGACGGGTCAGGGGCTGATGTCGGATACGGCCCTCGATCCGCGCCAGCATCTGACCCAGCCGCGCCACGTCCAGCAGGCCGGAAGCCGCGTCGGCGCGGGCGGTCTTCAGCAGCAGATGGTCGGGCTGGTGGCGGCGCAGCACGTCGTAGATCAGGTCGGTGGAGAAGGTGACCTGACGCCCGGTCTTTTCGGCGCCGGGCTGGCGGCGCTCGATCAGGCCCGAGATCAGGGCGCAATTGCGGAAGGAGCGTTTCATCATGAAGCTTTCCTCCAGCCAGGCTTCCAGGTCGTCGCCCAGCATGTCGGATTGGAACAGGGCGTCCAGATCGATCTGGTCCATCGGCTTGATGGACCAGATGGCCAGAGAATAGTCGGTGACGACGAAGCCCAGGGGGCCGACGCCCAGCCGGTCCAGCCGTCGCGTCAACAGCATGCAAAGCGTGGTGTGGGCCAGATTGCCCTCGAACGGATAGGCGACCAGGAAATGCCGACTGCCGCGTGGGAAGGTCTCGACCAGCATGGATTCGGCGTCGGGAATGGCCGAGCGTTCGGCTTGAAGCGCCAGCCATTCCTGCACGTCGGGCGGCAGGACACGCCAGTGATCCGGGTCCTGCACCATGGTCCGCACCCGGTCGGCCAGGGAGGTGGACAGGGGGAATTTGGACCCGCCCCAGGAGGGGATCTTCGGTTCCTTGTCATTGGCGTGGGTGACCAGGGCGTCGGTCCCGACGATGCCCTGAAACGCCCAGACCTGGCCGGCGAACAGGAAGGTGTCGCCGGGCGTCAGCTGTTCGAAATACCATTCCTCGGCCTCGCCCACCTTGCGGCCCGGGACCAACTGGCGCGAGGCCCCGCCGCGACGGCCCGCCACGCGCACGTTCAGGGTTCCCGCCGAGACGATGGCGCCGACATTCATCCGGTGGCGCTGGGCGATATCCTTGGTGCGGGCCTTCCAGCGGCCGTCCGGGGTGCGGACGATACGGGCGAACCGATCATAGGTGCGCAGCGCGTATCCGCCGGTGGCGACGAAATCGACCACCTCCTCGAACTGCTCCCACGCCAGGTCGCGATAGGGGCCGCAGCCGGTGATTTCGTCATACAGGGGCTGGATGTCGAAGGCCTCGGAACAGGCGACGCCCATGACGTGCTGGGCCAGCGCATCCAGGGTGCCGATATGGATCGGCTCCCAGTCGAAGGCGTTGTCGGCCACCGCTTCGCGGGCCGCCTGGCATTCCAGCATCTCGAACCGGCTGGCGGGCACCAGAAGGGCGCGCGACGGCTCGTCCAGCCGGTGGTTGGCGCGGCCGATCCGCTGGACCAGACGGCTGGAGCCCTTGGGCGCCGCCATCTGGATGACCAGATCGACGTCGCCCCAGTCAATGCCGAGGTCGAGGGTGGATGTGCAGACCACGGCCCTGAGGTCGCCGCGCGCCATGGCCGCCTCGATCTTGCGCCTCTGTTCGGCCGCGAGCGAGCCGTGGTGCAGGCCGATGGGCAGATTGTCGTCGTTGATCGCCCACAACTGCTGGAAGACGAACTCCGACTGCCAGCGGGTGTTGACGAAGATCAGGGCCAGGCCCGCGCGCTGGATGGCGGCGTAGACTTCCGGGATGGCGTGCTGGCCCGTGTGGCCCGCCCAGGGGACCTTGCCCTCGGAGATCAGCACGTCGATGACGGCGGGTGCGCCGGGGTCGCCACGAACCAGGGCCACATCCTGCACGGCGGGGGAGGGGCTGAGCCACCCCCGGATCAGATCCGGATCTTCGATCGTCGCGCTCAGGCCGACCCGCCGCATGCCCGGCGCAAACTGTTGTAACCGCCCCAGTCCCAGCGACAGCAGATCGCCCCGTTTGCCGCTCCAGATGGCGTGGACCTCGTCCAGAACGACGCATTTCAGGTCGGCGAAATAGGACCGGGCGCCCTCCCAGGCGCAGAACAGGGCCAGCTGCTCGGGCGTGGTCAGCAGGATGTCGGGCGGGAAGTCGCGCTGACGCTGGCGTTTGGACTGTTTGGTGTCGCCGGTGCGGGTCTCGACGTGGATGTTCAGTCCGATCTCGCGGATCGGGGTCGTCAGATTGCGCTCGACGTCGGTGGTCAGGGCCTTCAGCGGCGACAGATAAAGGGTGTGGACGCCGGACCCCGGCCCGTGCTGCGGCCTTGGCCCCCGTTCGGCGAGCTCGATCAGGCTGGGCAGGAAGCCGGCCAAGGTCTTGCCCCCGCCGGTCGGCGCGACCAGCAGGGCGTGCCGGCCGGACTGACCTGCTGCGACCATTTCCAGCTGATGACGCCGGGGCGACCAGCCGCGCCCGGCGAACCAGTCGGCGAACAGCGGCGGAAGCGTTGCGGGAACGGCGGCGGTCGTCACGAACGGCATATAGCATGTTCCCGTTCCGTTTCAGCCCCGACGTCGCTATCTATCGGCTGTGTCCGACGAATCCGTCATCGCTGAATCCCGCCTGACCGGCGCCGAACCCTGGCTCGACCTGCCGCCGGCGCTCGCCACCCCGCCGGGGGCGGGGGCGGTTTGCGACGAGGCGGGGGCGCGCAAGATCGGGCGGGGGGCGGCCGAGGGGTTGTTCACCGGCGGCGCCGTGCTGGTGGCCCATGCGTCGCTGACCGCGCGACGGCTGGGGCTGACGCCGCCGCCGCGGTCGGGCGAACTGATGGATGTGCTGGAGCTGTACGCCTTCGTGCGGCCGGCGCGATTCTGCGCCCCTTCGCCGACGGGCCTGGCCCTGTCGCTGGGTCTGGCGGAGCCGAAGTCGCCCGAGGCGCAGGCGGCGGTGTTGCGCGAGGCGGCGGCCGTGCTGTTGCGTGAACTGGCGGCCCCCGCCTATCCGGAACGCGAGGCCGCCTATGTCCTGGCCCTGACCCTGCAACGCGCCGGCTGGGCCTGGGGCGAGCGCGTGGTTCAGGCGCTGGAGGCGGGCGGGGTGCGCGCGCGCCAGCATCGCGGGTCCGGCCTGGACGTCTGGACCCGTCTGACGGAGTGGGAGGACGAGGCCGCGCGCGGCGAGGCGGGGTCGGCCCCGGTCGATAGCGAGAGCGCGCGGATCCGGCTGGCGAAACTGCTTCAGGCCTCGGGTCTGGACGAGACGCGGCCGACCCAGTCGGACTACGCCGCCGAGGCCGCCTTCGCCTTTTCGCCGCGCAACGAGGAGGGCCGCCCCCGCATGCTGCTGGCCGAGGCGGGCACAGGCACGGGCAAGACCCTGGGCTATCTGGCGCCCGCTTCCCTGTGGGCTGAACGGAACCAGGGAGCGGCGTGGATCTCGACCTACACCCGCGCCCTGCAACGCCAGATCGACCGCGAGAGCCATGCCCTGTGGCCCGACCCGGAAGAGCGCAAGAAGAAGGCGGCGATCCGCAAGGGGCGCGAGAACTATCTGTGCGTCCTGAACCTGCAGGACATGGTCCAGGCGGCCCAGCTGGGGAACGGCGACCTGGTCGGCCTGGCGCTGGCGGGACGCTGGGCCGTGCATACGCGCGACGGGGACATGACGGGCGGCGACTTTCCCGGCTGGCTGCCGGGCCTGTTCGCCATGCCCGCCGCCCATGCGGCGGGGGCGGCCAATCTGGTGGACCGGCGCGGCGAATGCGTCCACGCCGCCTGCCCCCACTATCGCAGCTGTTTCGTCGAAAAGACCATCCGCGCCAGCCGCCGCGCGGACCTGGTCATCGCCAACCACGCCCTGGTCCTGACCCAGGCGGCGTTCGACGGCGCGCGCTCGGCCCGGGGCCAGAAGCAGGACGGCGAGACGGCCGCCCTGAAACGCATCGTCTTCGACGAGGGCCACCATCTGTTCGACGCCGCCGACAGCGCCTTTTCCGCCTGTCTGTCGGGACAGGAGGCGGCCGAGCTGCGCCGCTGGATCTGCGGTCCTGAGGGGCGAGGTCGGCGCGGGCGCGGGCTGGAGCAGCGGCTGGGCGACATGGTCGGCGACAACGAGGCGGCGCTGAAGGCCTTGCAGGACGCCATCCGCGCCTCGGCCGCCTTGCCGGGCGAGGGCGTGTCGGGCCGCGTCGCCCCGGCCTCGGGCGAGGTCAATCCGATCGGGCCGATCGAGGCCTTCCTGGCGGCTGCTCTGGATCAGTTGCGCGCCCGCACAGCCGAGACCAACACCTATGGCGGCCCAGAGTTCGGCATGGAGTGCGCGCTGAAGCCGGTGACCGATCCCGTGGCCGAGACCGCCCGCGCGGCGGCCCAGGCCCTGGCCGCGCTCGAGGCGCCCCTGCTGGCCCTGTCGCGGCATCTGGAGGACATCCTCGACGACGAGGCGGCGGAGCTGGACGGGTCGCAGCGGTCGCGGATCGAAGGGGCGTTGCGCGGCCTGGACCGGCGCGCGCGCATGACCCTGCCCGGCTGGCGCTCGATGCTGGCGGCGCTGGAGGACGGCGGGGATCAGCCTGATCCGGACTTCGTCGACTGGCTGTCGGCCGAGACCGCCTTCGGGCGCATCCATGACGTGGCCCTGCGCCGTCACTGGATCGACCCGACCGTGCCGCTGGAAGCCGCCGTGATCGTGCCGGCGCACGGGGTGCTGGTGACCTCGGCCACCCTGTCCGATCCCTTGCAGGAAGACCCGTTCGACCTCGCGCGTCTGCGCACCGGCTCGGCCCGGCTGATCGAGCCGCCGCGCACCCTGAAGGTCGAGAGCCCCTTCGACTATGCGTCCAACAGCCGGGTCATCGTCGTCAACGACCTGATCAAGGACGATCCGCGCCAGACGGCGGCGGCGATGCGCGAACTGTTCCTGGCCGCCGGGGGCGGAGGGCTGGGCCTGTTCACCGCCATCCGCCGGTTGAAGGCGGTCTATGAACGGCTCGGCCCGGATCTGGCGAAGGCCGGCGTGCCCCTGTACGCCCAGCACGTCGATCCGCTGGAGGTCGGGGCCCTGGTCGACATGTTCCGGGTCGAGGAGGACTCGTGCCTCCTGGGCACGGACGCCGTGCGCGACGGGGTGGATGTGCCGGGGCGGTCGCTGCGGGTTCTGGCCTTCGACCGCGTGCCCTGGCCCCGCCCGGACCTGCTGCACAAGGCGCGGCGCGAACGGCTGGGCGGCCAGTTCTCGCAAGGGAGAGGCTATGACGACGCCCTGGCCCGCGCCCGGATCGCCCAGGCCTTCGGGCGGCTGATCCGGCGCGGCGACGACAAGGGGGTCTTCTTGATGCTGGACGCGGCCACCCCCACCCGCCTGTTCGCCAGCCTGCCGCCGGGCACGGAGGTCCAGCGCATGGGTCTGGCTGACGCTGTGGCGCTGACCCGCGGTTTCCTGAACTCCGAGATGACCTGAAATGTCGAAGACCACGCCCGCGACCGTCGCCCTGACCAAGGCCGGGGTCGCCTTCGAACTGTTTGCCTATGACTATGATCCCGATGCGCCGCGCGTGGGGCTTCAGGCGGCTCAGGCTGTGGGAAAAGCCCCGGAACAGGTGTTCAAGACCCTGATGACCCTGGTCGACGGCGCGCCTGCCTGCGTCATCGCGCCGTCCGACTGCGAGATCAGCATGAAGAAGCTGGCGGCGGCCATCGGCGGCAAGTCGGCGCAGATGATGAAGCCCGCCGATGCGGAACGGTTGACCGGCTACAAGGTCGGCGGCGTCAGTCCCTTTGGGCAGCGCAAGACCGTACCGACGGTGATGGACGAGACGGCCGTTCTGTTTGATCAGATCCTGATCAACGGCGGCCAGCGCGGGCTGTTGCTGGGGGTGGCGCCCGAAGCGGCGGCCCGGGCGGCGGGGGCCAGGCTGGTCGACATCAAGGCCTGAACGCCTTGGGCGGTCGTCCTTCCTTGGGCTATAGCCGTCTCGACCCCGGAGTTTGAATGACCGACGCACCGACCCAGCGACCCAGCCGTGCGGGCCTCTACGCCCCCTTCATCATCGTGCTGATCGCCCTGGCCGCCTGGACCGGCTGGTGGTTCTATCTGACGCGCCAGATCGACGCCGGGCTGGAGGCCCAGTCGGCCGCCCTGCGCCAACAGGGCTGGGACGTGCGCTACGCCGACAAGCGGATCGTCGGCTGGCCCTTCCGCGCCAATGTGAAACTGACCCATGTGACGATCGCCGCCCCGTCCGGTCACGCCATATCCGCGCCGGAGCTGAACGCCGAGGCCAACGCCTATCAGCCGACCAAATGGGTCGTGGTCGCGCCCGAAGGCCTGGTCCTGACCCGGGCCGGCAAGGGCAAGGTCGCCATCAACGGCGACGCCATCCGCATGAGCGCCAGCGGCATCGACCAGCGCTGGCCCAATCTGGCGCTGGAACTGGTCAATCCGATCTTCACTGTCCATCCTGACGGCGAGCCCTTCCCCATCGCCCGGGCCGCACGGATCGAATTCTATTCGCGGCCCCATCTGGAAGGCGCGACCGCCCCGAGCGACGCCATCGACGTGATGTTCCGGCTGGTGGACGGCCAGGGACGCCGCGACGGACCGGTCGAGGGCTTCGCCCAGGACGGCCAACTGACCACCCAGCTGGAGGCCACCGTCGGCCGGGCCGACCTGCTGAAGGTCGGGGATGCGGCGGGGGTGTTTTCCCAATGGACCCAGGGCGGCGGGACCTTCCGCAATCTGCGCGGCGATCTGCAAGCCGGCGACAGTCGCGCCACTCTGAGCAGCGACGTGCTGCGGGCCGATGCGGACGGGCGCCTGGTCGGCCAGGTGGCCCTGCAATCGCAAAAACCCTTGCCGGCCCTGTCGGGCCTGTTGGAGTCGCGCCAGGGGGCGGTGAACCGGGGCGGGGCGGCTGGAGCCGCCGCTGCTGCGGGGGCGGCGGATGCGGCGGGGCGTGAGGATGTGGCCCTGACCCTGGTGTTCCGCGACGGTCGGACCTGGCTGGGACCCTTCCCCCTGGCCCCGGCGCCCAAGCTGTTCTGATGGGGCTGCTGGAAGCGGCTTCGCCGGACGAGGACCTGCTGGGGTTGGACCAGGCGGTGGCGGCGGCGGTGCGCGCCCGTGTCGCCGCCGGGATGGCGGACCGGTTCGACGCCTCGGTCATCGTCCTGCGCGGCCTGCTGGCGGACGCCGGTCCGGCCGAAGCCGCCGCGCTCAAGGCGGTCTGGGGACGGATCGAGGTGGCGGCCGGGCCGGCGCTGACGGCGAGCGGCGGCATGGCCCAGATCCTGGCGGCTGACCGCTACGGCCTGGGCGTCCGGCCCCTGTCGGCCGACGCGGCGCTGAAGGCGGTCGAGGGCGGCGGGCGCGCCCTGATCGATCTGTCGTCCGATCGGCCCTGGTGGGGGCGCCTGCTGGCCCGGCCGGACCTGAGGATCGTCGCCGCCCTGCCGGACGACCGTGGCGCCCGGCCCCAGGCGGTCCTTGTGTCGAAGGCCGTCTCGGGCCCGACGGGCGACGACCGCAGCTTCTGGGTCACTGACAGCGGCTTGTCCGACGCCAGGATCGTCGAGGTCCTGGGCGAGGCCGGACTGGCCGCCGAACCCCTGGCGGCGGCGGGCGGCTTGAAGCTGTTCCTATTGGCAGGCTATGTGCAGGCCGAGGACGGACGGCTGAGCGCGGCCCCCGGCCGCCTGACCGGCGTCATCGGCGCCGCGCCCGTCTTCTGACTTCCCCTCATCTTCCGAGTTCAAGGCTTCCCATGACCGACGCGCCCCAAGGACCCCAGGCAAAGCCCGGCATCCTCGACATCGCCCCCTATGTCGGCGGCAAGTCGTCCATCGCCGGTGTCGCCGAGCCGATGAAGCTGTCTTCCAACGAGAACATGCTGGGGGCCGGGGGAAAGGCGCGCGCGGCCTATGAAGCCGCCATCAAGAACATCCACATCTATCCGGACGGCCGGGCGACCAAGCTGCGCGATGCGGTGGCGGAGAAGCATGGGCTGGAGCCCGAGCGGCTGATCTTCGGCAATGGCTCGGACGAGGTCTTCGCCTTGCTGAACCAGACCTATCTGACGGCGGGCGACAATATCGTCTGCGGCCAGTACGGCTTCCTGGCCTATCGGATCAGCGCCCTGGGCTGCGAGGCCCAGGTCAAGCTGGCGCCGGAGCCCAACTTCAAGGCCGAGGTCGACGCCTTGCTGGCCCAGGTCGATGAGCGGACGAAGATCGTCTATGTCTCCAATCCCTCGAACCCGACCGGCAGCTACAACACCGGCGAGGAGATCCGCCGCCTGCACGCGGCCCTTCCGGCTCATGTGATCCTGGTGGTCGATGAAGCCTATGCCGAATATGTGACCGAGGCCGACTGGGAGACCGCCTTCCCGCTGGCCAAGGACGCGGCCAACATCGTCGTGACGCGCACCTTCTCCAAGATCCACGGCCTCGGCGGTTTGCGCATCGGCTTCGGCTATGCGCCGCTGAAGGTGGCCGAAGCCATCGACCGCATCCGCCTTCCGTTCAACGTCTCCGTGCCGGGGCTGGAGGCGGCGACCGCCGCTCTGTTCGACGAGGCGCACCAGACGGCGTCGCGTGAGCTGGTGTCGAACTGGAAGCCGCGCCTGACCCAGGCTCTGCGCGGGTTTGGCCTTGAGGTCCTGCCCAGCGCCGGAAACTTCGTGCTGGTCGTGTTCGACGGGGCTGAACGGGCCGCCGCCGCCAATGAGTATCTGAACACACGTGGCATCATCGTGCGGCCGGTCGGCGGCTATGGTCTGCCCCAGGCCCTGCGCATCACCATCGGCACGGAAGACCAGAACCGGGCCGTGATCGACGCCTTGAGCGAGTTCGCGGCCACCTGATCCGCGAGAGCGCGGCGACCGCCGGGGGCGGTCGCCGGCTTTTCCTCAGCCGCCGAAACGACGGGCGAAGAAGACGCCCGTGCGGAGGGTGTCGTCTTCCTGCGACAGGGGGCTGTCGGCCACGTCGCCCAGGCGGCGTTCATAGTTGACCAGGGCGCCGGCGCCCCATTTGTCGTTGATCGGGACCAGCAGGAACAGGCTGGCGCCCGCGCCTTGCAGACCGCTGCCCGGCGAATAGGCGTCGATGCCGTTGCGGGCGGCCTCGGCGGCGCTGACGCCGTAATAGGCGTCGGCCAGCTTGGCGTCGCCGCCACGCGCATAGACCGAGACATTCATCAGGCCGATCGGCGTCACGCGCTGGTGGCCGACCGAGGCGTAGTATTCCGTGCCCTCGCTGACGTCCGTCACGTCGCGGCTGACCCGGCCGCCGACCACGATATTGCCGGGCAGGCGTTTGAAGGCGTAGGCGGCCACGTCGGCGCCGAAGTCGGGACGATCCAGGTCCAGACCCTCGATGTCTTCGGGCGAGAAGCGCGGACGCAGTTGCAGGCCGGCGCGGAAGTCGTCGGTCTTGATCGCGTTCCAGCCCAGACCGTCGATGGCGCTCAGATAGACGACGTCGCGGTAATTGGCGGAGACCCAGGGCACGACCCGGGTCTCGGAGCCCGTGTCGCCGCCGCTGTCCTTGCTGTAGAGGGCGCCGACGCCGAGATCGACGGTCCAGCCGTCGGGCGCGGGGCGCATCTGCTCATAGGGCTGGGACTGGGCAAGGGCTGAGCCGGCGAAGGCGGTTGCGGCGGCGGCTGTCAGGGCCAGGGTGCGCAAGGACATTTGGAGCTTTCTCGTACGGAATAGGTCAGTCCATACGTTCGAGCTGGGCCTTTGGCTCCAGCAGGGCCGCAGATGCCGTCTCTATGCGACTTTCCAGCAACGCCATCATCGCCCCGCGCTTCAGGCCGGCGGGGATCGGCTCCAGGAATTCGAACACCACCTTGCCCGGATAGCGGCGGAATCCATGGGCCGGCCAGTGGACGCCGGAGTTGGTGGCGACCGGCCAGCAGGGGCCTTCCAGATCCCGGTAGATGGCGGCGACGCCGGGCTTGTAGTCGCCGGGCACGCCGGGATCATTGCGCGTGCCCTCGGGGAAGATGACGATCTGGCGGCCTTCGGACAGGCGTTCGCGCGCCTGGCGGGTCATGTCCTTCAGCGCCTTGGCGTGGCCGGCGCGGTCCACGGCGATCATCTTGGCCTTCCAGGCGAACCAGCCGAAGAAGGGCAGGGGCATCAGCTCCTTCTTCATCACGAAACAGGCGTCGGGCAGGACGGCCAGCAGGGCGACGATGTCCAGCATCCCCTGGTGTTTCGACGCGATCAGGGCGGCGCCCGACGGGGCGTGCTCCAGCCCCCGCACCTCGACCTTGACCCCTGCGATCCAGCGCAGGCCGAACAGGACGATCTTCGCCCACAGTTTGCAGACGCCCTGCACATAACGGTGCGGCGCAAGCAGGATGGGCGACAGGCCGACGGCGACGATCGGCATCGACAGATAGAGCCAGGCGGTGAAGAGCAGGGAACGCAGGGTGTTCACTTAGGCAGGGGCCTTTTCGGCGGAGGGTTCGGACGCGGGGGCGACGCGGCTGAGGCGGCGAATCCCCTCGCGGCCCAGGGCGGCGAGATATTTCATATACTCCAGCGTCATGCGCCGCGCCGTCACCGTCGCGCGCCACCAGTGCCGATTGTCCAGCGACGGGGTCGAGACAGCGTAGGGGGTCAGCTTCACGCCCGGCAGCTGGCCCCGGATCTCCACCAGCGAGCGCGGCATATGATAGTCGGAGGTGACGACGATCAGGTCGTCATAGCCCTTGGACCGGGCCCAAGCCGCGATTTCCTGGGCGTTGCCGACGGTGTCCTCGGCCTCGAAGCCCAGATCGACGCAGCAGTTGAACAGACGGCTGGAGCCCGGCGTCAGCTCACGCAGCTCGCGACGGCGGACCTCGCGGTTGACGCCCGAGATCAGCACGCGCTGACCCTTGCCCTGCTCCAGCAGGCGGATGGCGGCGTTGACCCGTTCGGCCGAGGGGCCGGTCAAGGCCACGATGGCGTCGGCCGGGGCGGGATCCTCGGCGGGCGTCAGTTCGCGCACCCGATGGGCGAAGGCGAACAGGCCGACCAGCCAGATCAGGGCGACAATGCCGACGACGACGAGCAGTCTCATCCCTACCCCCGACCTGAACCCAGAACCTGCATGGCGGCGAATCTGGCCGCGACAAGCGCCACCGTAGCCGCCAGCAGCGGACATGGCGAGAGCAGCAGCAGGTCGCCCCAGGTCACGGGCAGGGCCTGGGTCAGACCGTCCGATCCGCCCAGGAACCGCAGGAAGGCCAGGAGCAGCCCCGCCAGTCCCGCCCCAATGGCCCCGGCCCCGGCTGCGATCAGGGCGAAGCGGCGCTGAAACAGCCAGGCGATGCGGCCGTCGGTCGCGCCGTTCAGGCTCAGGGTCTCGATCACCCCGCGCCCGGCGGCCAGGCCGGCGCGGGTGGCGTAGGCGATGGCGGCGGCGGCGGCGAAGGCCGTGGCCAGGAAGGCGGCGCCGGCCAGGGCGGTGATCAGGGCGGCCGAACGTTCGACCTCGCCGCGCCAAAGGCTGTGGTCGTCGACCGTGGCGTCCAGCCCGGCCTCGGCCAGGGCGCGGCTGAGGCTGACCGCGCTGGCGGGGGCGTTCGGGTTCAGCCGCACCGTGACCAGATGGGGCAGGGGCAGGTCGGGCAGGACGGCGTCGCCCAGCCAGGGCCGCAGCAGATCCTCGGCCGCCTTGCGATCCAGGGCCGCCGCCTCCTCGACCCCGGCGACGCCGGACAGGGTCTCGGCGGCGCGGGCGGCGGCGGTGTCGCCGGTCTCGCCGACGCGGGGGCGGACCTGCACCGTCGCCTCGGACCCGAGCTGACGCGCCCAGCCGTGGGCGGCGCGGTCGGCGGCCGAGGCGGCGACGGCGGCCAGACAGGCCAGGAAGCACAGGACGGCGATGACGGTCATCAGCCAGGGCTCGCCGGCGGCCGCCGGGGGCAGCAGGCCGGGACGTCCCCGTGAAAGCCGGAAGTCGGACAGGCGGATCATGCGGCGGCTCGGGCGGCTTCGGTCAGCCGGCCCTGGTCGAGCCGCAGGACCTGGGCGCCCGAGCGCTCGGCCAGGGCCTGATCATGGCTGGCGATCAGGACGGTGGCGCCCAGCCGGTTCAGCGACTGGAACAGGCGCAGCAGCTTCTCGGCCATGACGGCGTCCACGCTGCCGGTCGGCTCGTCGGCGACGATCAGGCCGGGGCGGGTGATGACGGCGCGGGCGATGGCCAGCCGCTGTTTCTCGCCGCCGGACAGGGCGGGGGGACGGGCGTCCATCCGACGGCCCAGGCCGACCCATTTCAGCATTTCCTCCACATCGGCGGCGTAGTCGGCTTCGTGCCCGCCCGCCAGCCGCAGGGGCAGGGCGGCGTTGTCGAAGGCGGACAGGTGGTCCAGCAGGCGGAAATCCTGGAACACCACCCCCATGCGGCGGCGAAAGGCCGGGATGTCGCGTCGGTCGATGTCCGAGACGTCGGCTCCGAACAGGCGAATGGTCCCCGTGGTCGGCCGATCCACCAGGGTCAGAAGCCGCAGAAGCGAAGACTTTCCGGCGCCGGACGGTCCGGTAAGGAAGTGGAAAGAGCCTCGCGTCAGAATGAGGTTAATGTCTCGCAGCACGTCGGGCGCGTCCGCATAGCCGAAACCCACGCCCGACAGGCGGACGGTCTCGGTCACAGGGGCGGAATCGACGGCGCTGGGTGGCGAGGACGGCATTGAGATTTGTTTCAGGGACAGGGCGCGAAATCGCGCCTTACAGGAGGGGGCGACAGCCTCGCAGTCAGCCACATGATACTGACCTGCCCCGCCTGCGCCACCAGCTATTTCATTCCCGACGACGCCGTGGGCTCGAACGGGCGCAAGGTGCGCTGCAAATCGTGCGGCGAAGTCTGGCGCGCGACCAGCGACGAACCGCTGGAACTGAGCCTCGCGCCCGAACCCCGCGTCATCTCCACGCCCGAGCCGGACGCGGCCTCTGAGCCCGCCAGCCTGGCCGAGACCCCGGCGCCGGAACTGCCCAAGGCCTTCCGCGCCCGCGCCGAACAGCAGCGCCGCCTGCGCCGCGCCGCCACCCACGGCGTGGTGTGGGCGGGCCTGGCCAGCGCCTTTGTCGGCCTGATCGTCTCGGCCTTCCTGTTCCGGATCGAGGTGGTCGAGGCCTTCCCGCGCGCCGCCGCCGCCTATGCCGCAGTCGGGACGCCGGTGAACCCGGTCGGCCTGGACTTCGAGGCGATGACGGCCAAGGAGGTTCCCAATCATCCCGGCATGGTTCTGGTGTCCGGCGCGTTGCGCAATGTGCGTGACGCCGAGATCGTGGCCCCGCCCGTCCGGGTCGCCCTGCTGGACGAGCATGGCGCAGAGGTCGGGTTCAGGATCGTCGCCATCGACGCCGCCCCCGTCCTGCCCGGCAAGGTCCAGGGCTTCGCCGTCCTGATCCCCGATCCCGGCGGTCATGCGGCCGACATCGGGGTCAATTTCGTGACGCCCGACGCGCCTCACGCCAAGCCGGCCGCTGCTCACGCCGCGCCCGCCGAAGCGGCGCCGGCGGCGGATCACGGCGAAGATCATGCTGCGCCTCAGGCGGCTCCTCATGCTGCCCCTGCTCACGAGCCCGATCACGCGCCCGCCGAAACGGGCGGCGGTCATGCGCCGGCGAACGCTCATGCTGAGCTTGCGCCCGCCTCCAACGGCCTGAGATCGGCGGTCGCGCCGGGCGTCGCCGCGCGCAACGCCCAGGCGCCGATCGAGGCCCGCCCGATTCGCGTGGTGGACAACGGGCACGGCGAGGCGGTATCCGCCTCGCATGGCTGATCTCTCCCCCAAGCCGACCGTCCTGCTGGCCGAGGGCGACATCGCCCGCGTCGTGGCGGACCTGGCCGCGCGCATCGCCCCCGTCATCGACGACGACACGGTCGCCGCCGTTCTGCTGACCGGCGGTCTGTGGTTCGCCGCCGACCTGACCCGCGCCCTGTCGCGGCTGGGGCGCAATGTCCGGTTCGACGCCCTGTGGCTGGCCTCCTACGGCGACGACAAGACCAGCCGGGGCAAGATCGACGTCTACGCCCCGTTCCAGCGGCCCATCGCCGGGCGGCGCGTGCTGATCCTGGACGATGTGTTCGACACCGGCCTGTCCCTGGCCGAGGCGGGACGGATCGCGCGCGAGGCCGGGGCCTCGGAGGTCCTGACCTGCGTCTTCGCCCGCAAGCCCTGGCCCGCGCCGCGCGCCCCCGAGCCGGACTTCGTCGGCTGGGAGGCCCCGGACCGTTTCCTGGTGGGCTACGGACTGGACAACGCCGGCGGATTGCGTGGCCTTCCGGACATCTGCGCGCTGGATTAGAGATCTCAGCGATAGAGAGAGGCGCGATCCAGCGGCAAGCCCGACTTACCGGCGCGTCGCTTCTGGGCCACGGTCTGGTAGACGAGAATGGAGCCGCGTTCGAAGCCCTTGGCGCACATGGCGAAGAATATCAGCCACAGGCGGGTGCGTTCCTCTCCAACCATGGCTATGGCCTCGTCCCGGCGGGCCATCAGGCGGCGGGACCATTCGGCGGTGGTGGCCTGGAAATGTTCGCGCAGGTTCTCGACGTCCAGCACCTCGAAACCCAGGCGGCCGAGGTTGGTTACGGTCATGCCGATGGTGTCCATCTCTCCGCCCGGGAAGATGAAGCGGCCGATCGTGCGCGTTGCGGTCGTCTGGGGGGTGATGTTGCCGATATCGCGGCCGCCGCGGCGGACGGAGGCCTGGTGGAAATACAGGCCTCCCGGCTTCAGCAGGCGATGCATCTCCAGGAAGTGACGGTCGTGGTTGGCGAAGCCGACGTGTTCGAACATCTCCACCTGGCTGATGGCGTCGAACCGTCCGGTCATCTCCAGGTCGCGATAATCCTTGAGCTCCAGGGTGATCCGGTCCTGCAGGCCGAGGCGGGCGATCTTGGCGTTGGCGAAGGCGAGCTGTTCCTCGGACAGGGTCACGCCGTGGACCTTGACGCCATAGTGCCGGGCCGCCCAGCACGACAGACCGCCCCAGCCGCAGCCGATGTCGAGCAGGGTTTGGCCGGGCTTGAGACGGAGCTTCCTGCAGATGAGGTCCAGCTTGCGGGTCTGAGCGTCCTCCAGCGACTGGTCCGCGTCGGCGTAACAGGCGCTGGAGTAGACCATCTCCGGGTCCAGGAAGAGGCCGTAGAAGTCGTTGCCGACATCATAGTGGAAGGCGATGAAGTCCTTGTCCGTGCGGGCGGACTTGTCCTGACGCTGGCCGGCCTCGCCGGTGGGGTCATAGGCGGCGTCGCCAACGGAGCGCGCGCGGCCCGCCAACAGGAAGGGGATCAACGCGCGCGCGATCAGCCCCTTGTTGACCCGGCGCGGCAGGTGGACGGCGCGGCCATGGTCCCAGCGATCGGCGGCTTCCAGGGGCGATCCGCCCTCAATGCGCACGTCGCCGGTGGCGTAGAGCTCAAACAGGGTCATCAGGCCGGGCTTCAGCACCAGCCGGCGTACGGCGGAGGGATCGGACAGCACGATGCGGATGTCGTCGCGGGCGCCAGGGCCCAGAGGAAGGACCTCGCCCGTCCAGAGCTGCAACGACAGATCGGTCTGTAGATGTCCCGCGATGTGCGCAACGATCCGACGCGCGGCGGCCGTGCGCGAATCCTGGCCGCCTGTAGCGACGGTGGTCATGTGATCTTGTCCCCGAATTTCATGCAGGCCGCGACCTTACCGAATTGATCGAACGGCGCTAGATGACGGGGTGAAATGCTGCGCCGCTTGAATTTCCGCCGTGTGCAGCGTTGACTCCGAGACGCCCTTCCGTATATGTCGCCGCTCTTCGCCCCCGGGGGTCTCTCCGGAGGGCGTCTTCATTTTTGCGTTTGCGCTGAGGCTTCAACATGTACGCGGTGATCAAGACCGGCGGCAAGCAGTACCGGGTCCAACCGGGCGATACGATTGTCGTCGAAAAGCTCGATGGCGACGCCGGCTCGGAGCTGAAGTTCGACAGCGTCCTGATGCTGGGCGGCGACAAGGGCGTGACCCTGGGCGCTCCCCTGATCGACGGCGCCTTCGTCGGCGCCACCCTGGTCGAAACCCGCAAGGGTGAGAAGATCAAGATCTTCAAGAAGACCCGTCGTCAGGGCTATCGCCGCACCAACGGCCACCGCCAGATGGAATCGGTCCTGCGCATCACCGGCATCGAAGGCGCCGGCGAGATCGCCAAGTGGGACGGCAAGGTCGATCTGACGACCAAGGCCGAGATCAACCTGCGGGCCCGCAACCTGGCTACCCGCGGCGCGACCTCCGCGCTGGGTTCGATCGAGACGGTCGTGACCGACGTGGACGGCGCCGAGGTCAAGGGCGTCGTGGTCGAGAGCTCGGCTCCCGCCAAGAAGGCACCGGCCAAGAAGAAGGCCGCGCCCAAGGCTGAAGCCGCCGGCGACGAAGCCTAAGACATTCACCGGCGCCTCACAGCGCCAGACCAGTTAAAGAGAGACGTCCTCAAGTAGGCCGAAAGGCCGGTAGGACACTCAGGAAAGACGGAGCGGCAAGATGGCTCACAAGAAATCCGGTGGTTCGTCGCGTAACGGTCGCGACTCCGAGTCGAAGCGCCTCGGCGTGAAGAAGTTCGGCGGCGAGCGCGTGCTGGCCGGCAACATCATCGTGCGTCAGCGCGGCACCACCTTCCACCCGGGTGAGAACATCGGCATGGGCCGTGACCACACCCTGTTCGCCCTGACCCACGGCGCGGTGAAATTCACCAAGAAAGCCGGCGGCCGATGCTATGTGTCGGTCCTCGCGGCCAATGACGACGCCGCCCAGGCTATGGCGGCCGAGTAACGCAGTCTGGAACACTCCGGATCGCGTTGCTCCTGAAAGCAGCCGATCCGGACCAGGGAAGATATTCCGCGGGGAGTCTGGATCACCAGGCTCCCCGTTTGCGTTTCCCCGCCTCGTAGCCCGCCCGAGCCCTCCAAGGTGGCGGTCCTTACGAAGAGGCGACTGTCATGTGCGTCATCGAAACCTCCCCCATCGTCGAGACGCGGCGTCTGGTGCTGCGCGCGCCCGCGCCCCAGGACGCGCCGCGCATCGCCGCCCTGGCCAATGATCTGGACATCGCGCGCATGACCAAGCGGATGCCGCATCCGTTCCGGGTCGAGGACGCCGACGACTTCGTGCTTCAGGTCGCCTCGCAGGATCCGGCGCGGGCCAACACCTTCGTCATTGAACATGAGGCGGCCGGCCCCGTCGGGGTCATCGGCCTGTTCGAGAGCGAGGATCGGGTTCCGGAGGCGGGATACTGGATTGGGCGCGACTACTGGGGGCGGGGCTTCGCCACCGAGGCCCTGGACGCCGCCCTGGTCTGGGCCAGCCGCAAGTGGCGGCGACGCGCCCTGGTGGCCGGGCATTTCGCCGACAATCCCGCCTCGGGCCGGGTGCTGGAGAAGTCCGGCTTTCTCTACACGGGCGAGACCCGCCGGGCCTGGAGCCGGGCGCGGCGGGCCGAGATCGAGACGCGGATGATGGTGTGGCTGGCCTGAGCGGCCAGCCCTAGCCCAATCAGCCCGCCAGGCTGGGGCCGAAGACGGCGGCGGCTCCGACCAGGCCGGCGACCAGCATGGCCACGGCCCCGGCGACGAAGGCCGTGGCCGTGCGCGCACGACGGCGCCGTGCGCCGCCGGCGCGGTATTTGCGGATCAGGATCATGGGGCCTCGGGTAAAGGCCTCGGACCCGATGATGTTGTGCTGGGACAAGAAGGCGCTCCCCGACTGTCTCTTGAGCAGGGATCTGTCCGGGGTCGGAGTGGTCAGAAGATGGCGATCCGCGTTACCGGGGTCGCATCTTCGTGAGGCGCGGACGCTTTAGAGGCGTCGCGACCTCTGTCAGCCGCAGAAGACGAGCCGGCCGTCATAGGTGCGATAATAGCCGCTGGCCGGGTCGTAGGAGCGATAGACGCTGCGGCACCAATCCACCCGGCGGGCGTCACGGCCATAGGCCGGGCGATCATAGGCTGAGCCCCCGCCGGGATAGACCAGGTCCGGCCGGCCATAGGCGCCGGGATAGACGCCGGGGCCGCTGGAATAGCTGTAGCCATAGCCGGCGGGGCGATAGCGCCGCGTATGGGCCGGCCGCTGGTCGCGCCAGGCGGCGCCGCAGTCGGTGCGGGCGGCGTCCCAATAGGCGTCGCAGCGATAGTCGCCGGGCCGGTCCGCCTGGCCGTTGAAGTCGTATCGAGCTCCGGAACCATAGGTCTGGTTGCGTCCATAGGGCCGATAGGCGTCCCGACCCGGATAGGCCCCGCCGTCCCGGGGGGGCTCATGGCGGGGCGGGGCGTCGTACCAGGTCTGAGCCACAGCCGGGGCGGTGGACAGGGCCGCGGCGACGGCGGCGATCAGAGCGAGTTTCATGGTCAATCCCCAGTACGGCCGTCCGGGCCGGGCGGATGGGAACGCTTGGATGACGCCTACTGTATCGAACGACGACTTACAGGCCTGTGCTACAGACCGATGTTACATGGCGACATTGACGACGCGGCCGCCCCGGGTGTCAACGCGGCGCATCAGCACCAGGGGGGCTTCGTCGCCTGTCCGGACCGGGACGATCAGGAACCAGCCGCCGTCGGGCAGGCCGCTGAACCGGAAACGGCCGTTTTCGCAGCGCGTGTCCCGGACGAAGCCGCTGTAGTTGGCGTTGGCGTCCGGCACGGTGCGGGCGCGGACCACGGCGGCCGGCACGGCGGCCCGCTCGGTCGAGCCGTACAGGGTGCGGAAGCGGGCGCGGGTATAGGGGGTGTCGGGCGTCAGGCCGGCCGAGGCGACGCAGGCGTAGGCCTTGCCGTCCTGAGTATAGGTGACGCGGCCCTCGATGGCGGCCTGGCCCGGACGTTCCGACCAGGCGAAGTCAGCGGTGTTGAAGGCGGCGGGGCCGCCGACGGGGGCGCCGGTCGGGAAGGTGGTGGGGGCGCAGGCCGACAGGGCGCCGACGGCGAGACCCAGGACCAGGGCGGCGGGGGCGAGGGGGCGGATCGACATGGGGCTTCCTCCGGAAATCCGGACCGCCCTGGGGGGAGGCGGGGCCGGAAATGATCGTGGACCGGTCGCGGGGGTGCGACGATCCACTTATCGCACGAGCGACAACGCGACTTCCACGGTCAAGGTTGCGCCCTCTGGACCGGGAACCGACAAAGCGCGAAAGAAGCGCGAGAAAATTCGTCGGGCGATCACCCGGCGGCAGAGTGGAATCCGATCATGACCGTCACCTTCGCCGATATCCAGGCTGCTCAGGGCCGAATCGCCGGTCAGGTGGACCGCACCCCCACCCGCCATTCCCGCAAGCTGTCGCAGCTGACCGGGGCCGAGGTCTGGGTGAAGTTCGACAATCTGCACTTCACCGGCAGCTTCAAGGAGCGCGGGGCGTTGAACCGGCTGCTGATGCTGACGCCGGAAGAGCGCAAGCGCGGGGTGGTGGCGGCCAGCGCCGGGAACCACGCCCAGGCCCTGGCCTATCATGGCGGACGGCTGGGGGTGCCGGTGACCATCGTGATGCCGGAGGGGACCCCCTTCGCCAAGATCAACGGCACCCGGTCCCACGGGGCCACGGTGGTGATCGAGGGGCTGGACTTCACCGGCTCGACCGAGGCCGCCAAACGGCTGGAGGCGGAGAAGGGCTATGTCTTCGTCTCGGCCTTCGACGACGAGGGGATCGTGGCGGGCCAGGGGGTCTGCGCCATCGAGTTCCTGGAGGACGCGCCGGATCTGGAGGCCCTGCTGATCCCCATCGGCGGGGGCGGGCTGATCGCCGGCTGCGCCATCGCGGCCAAGGCGATGAAACCGGACATCAAGGTGTTCGGGGTCGAGGCGGCGCGCTATCCGTCCTTCACGGCCCGGCGAGCCGGCAAGCCCCCGGTCTGCACCGGCCAGACCATCGCCGAGGGCATCGCCATCAAGGCGGTGGGCGACATCCCCTTCGCCCTGGCGAACCCCTTGGTGGACGAGGTCTTCGTCTGTGAGGAGGCGGACTTCGAACGGGCGGTGGCCTCTTACGTCACCTATGAGAAGACGGTGGCGGAGGGAGCAGGCGCCGGCGGTCTGGCGGCCCTGCTGGCCTATCCCGAGCGGTTCAAGGGGATGAAGGTCGGGCTGGAGCTGTGCGGCGGCAATATCGATGCGCGGATGCTGGCCGTGGTGCTGAATCGCGAGATGGTCCGTGAACGGAGGTTGCTGGTCTACCGCATCCTGGGCGACGACCGGCCGGGCATGTTGTCGGCCATGGCGGCGGTGATCGGGGGCCTGGGCGGCAATATCATCGACGTGGTCCACAATCGTCTGGCGCTGGACGTGCCGGCCAAGGGCGCGGAGTTCGACATCATGGTCGAAACGCGCGATAGCGCCCACGCCGACGAGATCGGCGAGGCCTTGAAGGAACGCGGCTATGAACTTCGGATGGGGTAGGGCGGCCGTCGTCGCCGTTCTGATGCTGGTCGGCTGTGGCCGGTCGGAACCGGTCGATCCGAACGCCGGCAAGGCGGAAGCCGCCGCTTTCATGGAGAAGAACGCCAAGGAAGAAGGGGTCCAGACCCTGGCCAGCGGGCTGCAGTACCGGGTGGTCCAGGCGGGTCCGGCGGGCGGCGTCAGCCCGGACCGTAATGACCTGGTCAAGGTCGATTACGAGGGCAAGCGGGTCGACGACACCGTGTTCGACAGCTCGTTCGCGCGCGGGGCGCCGGCGGTGTTCACGCCCGAGACCGTGGTGCCCGGCTGGACCGAGGCCCTGCAGAAGATGCACGTCGGCGACGAGTGGATCCTGTTCGTGCCGCCGGCGCTGGGCTACGGCGAACAGAGCAGCCCCAAGATCCCGGCGAACTCGGTGCTGATCTTCCGGCTGAAGCTGCTGGACGTGGCCAAGGTTCCGGGCGGCGGATCCGGCGCAGGGACGGCGATGGGGTGATCCCCGTCTTCTGCGCGAGGCCGCTTGCGCAGAATTAGGCGCTCAGGCCATGCCATTCGCGCAGAACCTGGGGGTCGGTCTCTTTCGTCGCCTGACGCAGGACGGCGAAGTCGGCGGGGGCCATCAGACGCGACAGGGCCCAGACGGCGGCGCCGCGCACCAGGGGGGCGGGGTCGCTGAGCAGGGCTTGCGTCGGGGCGATCAGGGTCGGGTCGTTGGAATTGCCGACCGCATAGAGGACGTTCCTCAGGAATCGGTCGCGGCCGATCCGCTTGACCGGGCTCTTGGTGAACAGGGCGCGGAAGGCGGCGTCGTCCAGCGCCAGCAGGTCGGCCAGGCGCGGGCTGTTGAAGGCGGGGCGGGGCGCCAGCCGGATTTCGCGGGCTTCCTGGGCGAACTTGTTCCACGGACAGACGGCCAGACAGTCGTCGCAGCCATAGATGCGCGAGCCGGTCAGGGTGCGGAACTCGACCGGCCAGGGATCGGCGAACTCGATGGTCAGGTAGGACAGGCAGCGCCGGGCGTCGAGCTGGAACGGGGCGGGGAAGGCCTTGGTCGGACAGGCGTCCAGACAGGCGGTGCAACGGCCGCAGTGTTCGGTCTCGGCCGCGTCCGGTTCGATCTCGGCGGCGGTCAGGATCGTGCCCAGGAACAGCCAGTTGCCGTGGGTGCGGCTGAGCAGATTGGTGTGTTTGCCCTGCCAGCCCAGTCCGGCGCGCTGGGCCAGGGGCTTTTCCATCAGGGGGGCGGTGTCGACGAAGACCTTGATGTCGGCGCCGTTGCGGGCCGCGATCTGGCCCGCCAGCTGTTTCAGCCGACCCTTGATAACCTCGTGATAGTCGTCGCCCCGCGCATAGACCGAGATATAGGCGGCGGAACGGTCGGCCAACTGGTCCAGCGGATTGTCGTCGGGGCCGTAGTTCATGCCCAGGACGATGGCGGTTTTCGCCTCGTCCCACATGGCGGTGGGGTGCTGGCGGCGGTCCAGCGTCGTTTCCATCCATTCCATGTCGCCGTGCCGGCCTTCGTCCACGAAATGACGCAGCCGCTCGCCCGCCGGCCAGGCGTCGGCCGCCGAGGCGAAGCGGCAGACATCGAAGCCGAGCTCGGCCGCGCGCTGGCGGATGAAGGTTTTCAGGCGATCGGACACGGGGCGGGGGATAGCATAGTTTTCTCCCTCCCCCGCAGGGGGAGGGAGAGTCGAGTCTATGCGGCCTCGCCGTCTAGCAACTCCAGAATCTGGCCCTGGATGTCCGTGGGCCACGGCGCGATCAGGGCGGCGAGCCGGTCGCGGTCGCCGGCGAACAGGGCGCGGCTGGCCTCTTCGAAATCGGGGGCGTCGCCGGCCATCTCGACCATGAACCCATAGGCGGCCTCGGTGCGGCGACGTCGCGCGTCGCCGTCCGCGCCGGTCTTGCGGGCCTGGTCCACCAGACGACGCAGGACGGCCGAGGCGCCGCCGGGCTGGGCCGCCAGCCAGTCCCAATGGCGAGGTAGAAGCGTGACTTCGCGTGCGGCGACGCCCAGGCGCGGACGGCCGCGCCTGGGAGCCGGAGCTGGTTCTGCCTCGCGGAGGTCCAGGTCGACCGGGCGGCCGGTCGCCAGATCGAACACGCGCAGCGCGGCTTGAGGCGAGGCCGCCAGGGCCTTGCGGAAAGCGGCCACGACAGCGGCGTCCGAGCCTCTGGCGATGCGGTTGGGGCCGTCGAACAGCACCAGATCGCGATCTTCGTCGCTCATGTATTTACCCGGATAAAATTAGCTGTCATGTTTATACCCGGATAAATAAGAGAGCGCCATGACCCAGACAAATCGCAAGACTCTGATCGCCGCATACAAGGAGCGGCCGACCATCGCCGGGGTCTATGCCGTGATCTGCAGCGCGACGGGCCAGGTCTGGGTCGGCAAGAGCCGCCACATCGACACCGAACAGAACGGGCTGTGGTTCGCGCTGCGCCATGGCGGCAGCCCGTACCGGTCATTGCAGGCGGCGTGGAAGGCGCACGCGCCCGAGGATTTCCGCTTCGAGCAGCTGGATCGCTTGCCGGAGGATATCTCGGACCTTCGTCGCAAGGACGAACTGGTCAGCCGGGCGAAGCTGTGGATCGCGCGGTTGGGTGCGGAGGCGTTGTAAGGGCGGCGGTGCGCTTGTGCTCTGCCGGCCCCACCCGGTCGCTGCGCGACCGCCCTCCCCCGTGGGGGAGGGAGAGGCGGTGGTAGGCTTCAGAAATCCAGGTCCGCATACCAGGCTGAGGGCGGCACGCCGACGAACCTGTCCGCCAGCAGGGGGCGGAAGCAGGGGCGGGATTTGAGTTTGGAGTACCAGGTCTTCAGCGACGGCCAGTTGGCCCACTGGATCTCGCCGAAATAGTCGAGCACCGACAGGTGTGCGGCGGCGATCAGGTCGGCCTGGCTGAGGCGGCGGCCGGCCAGCCAGTCGCGGGCGGCGACCAGGTCTTCCAGCATGGCGAGGTGGGATTTCAGGGCGTCGCGGCCGTGGCGCAGGGCGCGGGCCTCGGGCGGGCCCAGCTTGAGCAGGGGTTTCTCCATCCGCTCATGCAGCAGGACGGCGTCGACTTCATCGGTGAACCGGCGCTCGAACCAGCCGGTCAGGCGGCGCGCCTCGGCCCGTTCGGCGGGGTCGGCGGACAGAAGCAGGGGGGCCTTCTGCTGATCCTCGATCCAGCCCAGGACGGCGGGCAGTTCGCACAGGGTCAGGGGGCGGCCGCGATCCGTGGTCTGGACGACAGGCGGCAGGCCCGAGGGGTTGAAGTCGTTGACCGGACAGTCGTCCTCCCACGGACGGACCGGGGTGTCGGTCCATTCGATACGCGCCTCGCCCAGAGCCAGGCGCGCGGCGCGCGAGGCGGGCTGGAAGGCGAAATGGAACAGGACGGTGGACTCGGACATCGCCGCTTGATGCGCCGACACCCGTTAATGTCCATTTACCGGATCGCGATCAGGACAGGATCAGGACCAGGGGCCTTTGGGCGGGGTGGTCGTGGGGGCGGCGGTGCGTGGTTCGGCGTCAGCTGTCGATTCCGACGCACCGGGTGCGGCGAGCGGCGGCGTGTCGGCAGAGGGCGGGCAGACCCGGCCGCGCGGATCGGCGTGAATCAGGATGTCGGCGGCGGGAAAGTGGCTGAGCACCCGGGTCTCGGCTTCCACCACGATGGCGTGGGCGGCGTCCAGCGTCAGGTCGGGGTCCAGATCGACGTGCATCTGAACCATCATCACCTGGCCCGCCATGCGGGTGCGCAACTGGTGGACGCCTGAGATGCGCGGGTCGGCGAGGACGGCGTGGATGACGGCGGCGCGGTCCGTCTCGGGCACGGCGCGGTCCAGCAGATGGTCGGCGGCGGCCTTCAACATGCCGGTCGCCCCCCAGAACAGCCAGACGGCGACCACCAGGCCGGCGGCGGCGTCCAGGCCGGGCGCCCCCAGGAAGGCGCCCGAGATCACCCCGATCAGCACCACCAGATTGGCGGCCAGGTCGGCGGCGTAATGGGCGCGATCGCCGGCGACGGCCATGGAGCCGGTCTTCTTAAGGGCCCGGGTCTGCATCCAGACCAGCCAGGCGGTGATGGCGATGGAGACGATCACCACCCCGGTCGCCCAGCCGCCGGAGGTGACGGGACGCGGATCGAAGATGCGCTGAATCCCTTCCCACCCGATGAAGATGGCGGAGGCGAAGACCAGACCGGCCTGGACCATGGCGGCCAGGGCCTCGCCCTTGCCGTGGCCGTAGCGATGATCCTCGTCCGCCGGTGTGGCGGCCCAGCGCACGGCGAAGAAGGTCGCCAGCGAGGCGACCAGATCCAGCACCGAATCCGTCAGCGTCGCCAGGATGGAGACCGAACCGGAGGCGCCCAACGCAAAGGCCTTCAGCACGATCAGCACCAGAGCGACCCCCACCGACAGTCGCGTGATGCGGCGGGTGGCCAGATGAGCGTCTTCAAGGGGCGCGGGTGCGGGAGGAGGAGCGGGCGACGTCATTCCCGCCTCTTGTCGCGCAATCGTGGCGGAATGCCAACCGCAGGCCCTAATTCGAGCGCCTCCTTTGGATTGCGGCGTGCGTTAGCGTTAAGGACACACAACGGCGCTATGTCGAACGCCGTACATAGTTGATGGGCATCAGTCGTGGGGACGACATGAGCGCTGACGAACGCTGGATCGCGCGGAGCGAGGCCCTGACCCGGCTTGGGGTCAAGGCCCAGACCCTGTACGCCTATGTCAGTCGCGGCCGGATCGCCGCCCGACCCGATCCCACCGATCCCCGACGCAGTCTGTACGCCGTCTCCGACGTGGCGCGGCTGTGCGGCGAGGGCGGCGCCGAGGCGGATGGCCCCGAAGTGCGGGCGCCGGTCATGGGGGCGGCGGCGCGGGGCGAGGCGGACATCCAGTCCTCGGTGTCGCTGATCGCCGACGGTCGGCTGTTCTATCGCGGTCTGGACGCGGTGCAACTGGCGGCGACCGCGACCATAGAGACGGCGGCGCGCGCCCTGTGGGACGCCCGCGAAACCAATCCCTTCGCCGATCTGAAGCCTCGCATCGACCCCATCGTCGGCGGATCGACCCAGAGGCGGGTCCTGGCCGTGCTGGGCCGCCGCGCCATCGAGGACCGGGCGCTTCGCACTCATGACCCCGTCAGCCTCAAGCGCGAGGCCGCCTCTCTGCTGAGCGAGGTGGTGGACAGCGTCTCCGGGCCGGGACCCCGCCTGTATCTTCACCAGCGGCTGGCGCGCGGCTTCAAGGCGGCCGAACGCGACAGTCATCTGATCCGTCGCGCCCTGGTGCTGGGCGCCGACGCCGGCCTGGACGACGCGGTCTTGGCGACGCGGGCGGCGGCGGGCGGGGGCGCACCCCTGGCCGGCGCCGTTCTGGCGGGCGCGACCACCCTGGGGGGGACGCCGCTGACGGAAATCGACGATGTCGTGGCCTATGTCGGCGAGGCGCGGCGCGATCCGACCGGCGCGGCGCGGCGCTGGATCGGGCTGAAGGGGTGCGCGCCGGGCTTCGCGGCGGATACGGAATTCGGCCGGGTCGATCCGCGCGCCCCCGCCCTGTTGGATGCGGCGGACCTGACGGCGGACCTGAAGGCGGTCTGGACCGAGGGCGAGGCGGCGGGCGGACTGCCGCCGGGCTTCGGTCTGGCCCTGGCCCTGACGGCGCGCCGACTGGACCTGGGTCCGACGGGGGCGGGGGACCTGTTGATGCTGGGGCGTCTGATCGGCCTTCTGGCCCATGCTGTGGATCAGGCGGCGGACGGCTCGCCTATCCGGGCGAGATTGCGCTATGTGGGGCCCGAGCCGGGCTCCCACTGACGTTTTTCGGTCAGGCGGGCCGGCCCCACGGGGATATCATGTCTGACTGGCTTGCAGCGATCATTCTCGGTCTGGTCGAAGGACTGACCGAGTTCATACCGGTGTCCTCCACCGGCCACATGCTTCTGCTCGGCCATTTCATGGGCTTCCAGAGCTCGGGCAAGACGTTCGAGATCGTCATCCAGCTGGGCGCGCTGCTGGCCATCGTCAGCGTCTATTTCAGGCGGCTGTGGACCCTGGCGACGCGCTGGCCCTTCGACGCGGAGGCGCGGCGCTTCCTGATCGGGCTGCTGGTCGCGTTCGCGCCGGCGGTGGTGATCGGCTTCCTAGCCTATGACTTCATCAAGACCGTGCTGTTCGAGACGCCGCAGGTGGTGTGCGTCGCCCTGATCGTCGGCGGGATCCTCCTGCTGCTGCTGGACCGGATGGACAAGCGGCCGCAGTGGCTGGACGCGAACGCCTATCCGATGCGGGTCTATTTTCTGATCGGCCTTTTCCAGTGCCTGGCCATGATCCCCGGCGTGTCGCGATCCGGCGCCACCATCGCCAGCGGCCTGCTGCTGAAGACCGACAAGCGGTCGGCGGCGGAGTTCAGCTTCTTCCTGGCCCTGCCCACCATGGGGGCGGCGGTGGCCTATGACCTGCTGAAGAACCACAAGACGCTGGATTTCAGCGACGTCGGCCTGATCGCGGTGGGCTTCGTGACCGCCTTCCTGACGGCGCTGGTGGTGGTGCGGTTCCTGCTGGACTTCGTGTCCAAACACGGCTTCGGCCCCTTCGCCTGGTGGCGAATCGTGGTTGGAGTGGTCGGGCTGGCGCTGTTGCAGGCGGGGTTCTGAGTCCCGCGACGCTGGCGAATTGCAGCGTCTGCCTCTAAGGGGCGGGCATGAGCACGCTTCTTTACGGCCGACCGCCGGTCGTCTTCGATCCGCCCAGCACTGGAGCGGGCGCCGCGATCCAGACCTCGCCCCTGATCCCCGGCTCCACCGCGCTTGAGACCGTGCCCGAGGGTTCGGTCGATGACGTCATGATCTACGCCCCGCCCGGTGTGTTGGAGCGGCGCTATGCGCTGGCCCTGGCGCTGAGGGCGCTGAAGGTCGGAGGGCGGCTGGATGTGATGGCGCTCAAGGACAAGGGCGGGTCGCGGCTGAAGAAGGAGCTGACTGGCTTCGGCGTCGAGGTGGGCGAGACGGCCAAGGCGCACCACCGCCGCTGTATTGTGATCAAGCCCGAGACCCTGACCGGGATCGATGAAGCCATAGCCGAGGGGGCGGCGCGGATCGTGCCGGGGTTGGAGGCCTGGTCCCAGCCGGGCGTCTTCGCCTGGGACCGTATCGACGCGGGTTCGGCCCTGCTGGCCCAGCATATGCCGGCGCTGAAGGGGGCGGGCGTCGATCTGGGCTGCGGCTATGGCGCGCTGGCGACGGTGGCCCTGCGGTCGGCGGGGGTGACGTCGCTGCGGCTGATCGATCTGGACCGCAGGGCGGTCGATGCGGCGCGGAAGAATGTCGAAGACCCCCGCGCGAGCGTCGAATGGGCCGACGTGCGCACCATGGCGGCGGACGGCGAGCTGAACTTCGTCGTCAGCAATCCGCCCTTCCACGATGGCGGGGCCGAGGATCGCCGGCTGGGCCAGGCCTTCATCAGGAAGGCGGCCGAATTGCTGAAGAAGGGCGGGGTCGCTTGGATCGTGGCGAACCGGCACCTGCCCTATGAGGCCGAGCTGAATACGGCGTTCAACCGGGTGAGGCTGGTCGCGGATGCGGGCGGGTACAAGCTGTTCGAGGCGGTGAAGTGAGCCCGCGCTCAAGCAGCCCGAAGGGCGATAGCGCATGAAAAAAGTCCCCACCTCTCGCGTCGACCGTCTGCTGGGGTCGATGGGCTATGGGTCGCGGGCCGAGATGGCGCGGATGGCCAAGGCCGGAGGGATCGTGCTGGACGGGGCGGATCTGACGGATGTGTCCAGGCGGATCCCGGTGACGCGCGACCTGCCGACGCGGATGGAGATCGACGGCGAGCCGCTGGATCCGGTGCAGGGTCTGGTGATCCTGCTGAACAAGCCGCTGGGCATGACCTGTTCGCACAAGGAAGAGGGGGCGCTGGTCTATGACATCCTGCCGGGGCGCTGGCGGTCGCGCGATCCGGCCATCTCGACCATCGGACGGCTGGACAAGCAGACCACGGGCCTGTTGTTGCTGACCGACGATGGGGATCTGCTGCACCGGGTGATCAGTCCCAAACGCCATGTGGCCAAGGTCTATCGCGCCGGACTGGCGCGGCCGTTGACGGGGACGGAAGGGGCGCTGTTCGCCTCGGGCGAACTGGTGCTGGAGGGCGAGGACAAGCCGCTGGCGCCGGCCGTGCTGGAGGTCGTGTCCCCGACCGAGGCCCTGCTGACGGTGACGGAGGGCCGCTATCACCAGGTGCGCCGCATGTTCGCCGCCGCCGGCAACCACGTCGAGACCCTGCACCGCGAACGGCTGGGCGGGTTGGCCTTGCCGGCCGATCTGGCGCCGGGGCAGTGGCGGTTGCTGACGCCGGAGGAGATTGCGTCGATCTTCGTCTGAACCGACCGGCGTTTGACGATCCATGCCGCGATGACATGTGGCGAATTCTGGTGGCGTTATTTACCTCGGGTGGCAGGCCTTTGTGGTCCGGTCCCGAAGACGATATGATGGGGGCATGAGCCACTATTCGGTGACAGAAGCACAGGCGGACCTGGCCCGTCTGATCGAGGCCGCCGAGCGGGGCGAGCCCGTCATCATCGACCGCCCCGATCCGGACGTCGAGGTGAAGATCGTGGCGCGCCGCATCCGTCCCGATGGGCCGAACGATATCGAATGGCTGAGAGGCGTGCGCGTACAGCCGCGTCGCGGGCCGGTGAATACGGCGGCGGCATTGGCGGAAATGAAGGAAGAACGCGGTCGGTGAGCGTCTATCTGGACGCCAGCGTCATCGTTCCCTTGTTCGTGCAAGAGAAGACGAGCGAGGCCGTGCTTGCCTGGATGGCGTCTGTCGATAGGGCGATCGCCGAGGTGTCGTCGGCCATGTCGCATCACGTGCGCCGCCGAAGCCTGGATCCCGACGAGCGGAATCTGGCGGAGACGAAGTTCAACATCTGGCTGGATCGTGCGGCGGTGGTGAGAGAGGTCGAGCCTGAGGACGTGACGGCGTGCCGCTTCCTGCTGCACCGACATCCGCGATTGCGGACGCCGGACGCCCTGCACCTGGCCATCGTGCAGCGGCTGGAATGCGATCTCGCCACCTATGATCATGATCTGGCCGATGCCGCGCGTCGGGACGGGGTGAAGGTGATCGCGCCATGACGACCAAGATCAAGATCTGCGGCCTGACCACGGCCGACACCCTGGACGCCGCCCTCAACGGCGGGGCGGATTTCGTGGGGGCGGTGGTGTTTCCCAAAAGCCCGCGCCATCTGGCGCCGGAAGCCGCGGCGCGTCTGTTCGAACGGGCGCGGGGGCGGGCGAAGATCGTGGCGGTGACGGTCGATCCGGACGACGCCTTGCTGGAAGAGATCGCGCGGACGCTGAGGCCGGATTTCATCCAGCTGCACGGGGCGGAAACCCCGGCGCGGGCGGAAACTGTTCGGGCTCTGACCGGGGCGGGGGTGATCAAGGCCCTGCCGATCCGGCATGGCGACGACTTCTTCGCCGCCGACGAATGGGATTATCACGCCGATCACCTGATGTTCGACGCCAAGCCGCCGGAGGGTTCGGTTCTGCCGGGCGGGGTCGGGCATAGTTTCGACTGGACCCTGTTGGCGGACCGGGCGTTTCGCCATCCCTGGTTCCTGGCGGGCGGGCTGAATCCCGACAATGTGGCCGAGGCGCTGCGGATCACCGGGGCGCCGATGCTGGATGTGTCCTCTGGCGTCGAAAGCGCGCCGGGTGTTAAGGACGCCGACCGGATCGCGGCCTTCATCCAAAACGCGCGCCGGACGTAATTACGACGCCTCCCTGCGTGAAAGTTGGACTCGTGAACGCTCAAACCCCCATCCAGACCCCTGATCCCGCCCAGTCGCTGTCCAACGCCTACGCCTGGCCGGACGCGCAGGGACGGTTTGGGCCTTATGGCGGGCAGTTCGTGGCCGAGACCCTGATGCCGCTGATCCACGAGCTGGACGCGGCCTATAAGGCGGCCAAGGCGGACCCCAGTTTCCAGGCCGAGCTGGACGGTTTCCTGACCCATTATGTCGGGCGCGAGAGCCCGCTGTATTTCGCCGAACGCCTGACCGAACATTTCGGCGGGGCGAATATCTGGCTGAAGCGCGAGGACCTGAACCATACGGGCGCGCACAAGATAAATAATTGCATGGGCCAGATCCTGCTCGCCCGTCGCATGGGCAAGACCCGGATCATCGCCGAGACGGGCGCCGGTCAGCACGGCGTCGCCAGCGCGACGGTGTCGGCGCGGTTCGGCCTGCCCTGCACCGTCTATATGGGCGCGGTGGACGTCGAGCGGCAGCAGCCGAACGTGTTCCGTATGCGCCTGCTCGGCTCGGAAGTCTTCTCGGTCACGGCCGGCGCCGCGACCCTGAAGGACGCGATGAACGAGGCGATGCGCGACTGGGTCACCAATGTCTCGGACACCTATTACATCATCGGCACGGCGGCGGGTCCGCACCCCTATCCGGCCATGGTGCGCGATTTCCAATCGGTGATCGGCAAGGAGATCAAGACCCAGTCGATGGCCCGGATGGGCAAGCTGCCGGAGGCCGTCGTGGCCTGTATCGGCGGCGGGTCGAACGCCATCGGCGCCTTCCACCCCTTCATCGACGACGCGACCGTGCGGCTGATCGGGGTCGAGGCGGCGGGTCACGGGCTGGATACGCCGGACCATGCGGCGTCGCTGAAGGGCGGGCGGTCGGGCGTGCTGCACGGCAACCGGACCTATCTGCTGCAAGACGACGACGGAAACATCGTCGAGGGCCACTCGATCTCGGCCGGTCTGGACTATCCGGGCATCGGGCCGGAACACGCCTGGCTGCACGACATCGGCCGGGCCGAGTATCGCTCGGCGACGGACAATGAGGCGCTGGAGGCGTTCCAGCTGTGCTCGAAGCTGGAAGGCATTATTCCGGCGCTGGAACCGGCCCACGCCCTGGCGCGGACGGGCGAAGTGGCGCGCGAAGTCGGCAAGGGCGGCGATATCGTCCTGCTGATGTCGGGCCGGGGCGACAAGGACATCTTCCAGGTCGCCAAACATCTGGGAGTGGAACTGTGATCCGCAGCTTTCTGGCGGCGACCGCCGTCCTGAGCCTTTCGACCGCCGTTCAGGCCCAGGCGCCTGCGCCCCCGGCCGCTCAAGGCCAGCCGGCCGATGTCGGCTTGCTGCCGGGCGCGGAACTGTCGGCCGATTGCGGCGGGCTGAACAATCTGGCCGGCCGCGCTTGGTGCGTCACCGCGCCCCTGGGGCAGGTCGGCGCCCTGGCCGACGCCTACATCGCCGATCTGGCGACCAAGGGCTGGCTGGCGGCGGGCGGCGACGAGAACCGCGTGGTCTTCGTCAAGCGCCGCGAGGCCGGCGGCTGCGACGGCATGCAGATGGTCGCCTTCTACGACACCACCAAGACCGCCGTCGCCGAACTGCCCGCCTATCTGGGCTTCGCCGTCGTGCCCGGCGACGTCTGCGCCCAGCCCGCCGCCGAGAAGCCCGCTTCGGAAACCACGCCGCAATGACCACCGCCCGTATCGACGCCTGTTTCGCCGCGCTGAAGGCCGAGGGCCGTGCGGCCTTTATTCCCTATGTGATGGGGGGCGATCCCTCGCGGGACGAGGCTCTGGAAATCCTGCGCGGCCTGCCCGCCGTCGGGGCTGACATCATCGAACTGGGCTTCCCGTTCAGCGATCCGATGGCCGAGGGGCCGCCGATCCAGCGGGCGGCGATCCGGGGGATGAAGGCGGGTTTCGGCCTGCGTTCGACCATGGATCTGGCGCGGGAGTTCCGTAAGGGCGACGACGCGACCCCCATCATCCTGATGGGCTATCTGAACCCGATCGAGAGCCTGGGCTATGACGCCTTCGCCGCCTATGCGGCCGACTGCGGCATCGACGGGCTGATCGTGGTGGACTGCCCGCCGGAAGAGGCCGGGCCCCTGATCGAAGCGCTGGACAAGGTCTCGATTTCGCTGATCCGTCTGGCGACGCCGACCTCGGACGACGAACGGCTGAAGATCGTGGTCCAGGGCACGTCGGGCTTTGTCTATTATGTCGCCGTCGCGGGCGTGACGGGCGTCAAGGAGGCGAACGCCGAGGTGGTGGCCCCGGCGGTGGAGCGGGTGCGCAAGGCGTCCGGCCTGCCGGTCGCGGTCGGCTTCGGGGTCAAGACGCCGGAGCGGGCGGCCGAGATCGCGCGGGTGGCCGATGCGGTGGTGGTCGGGTCGGCCCTGGTGGACGAGGTGGCGGCGGCGTTGGAGGCCGGGGAACCGGCCGCGCCGCGCGTTCTGGCCCGGGTCAAGGCGCTGGGCGATGCGGTTCGGTCGGTGCGGACTGGTGCATCCCTGGCGGAAACCGTCTAAGAGCCCGCCCATGGTCGACAAGAACAAACCCCAGGAAAAGCGCGGCGGCTGGCTGAGCCGTTTCGCGCCCGGCGTCCGCAAGATCGTGTCGCGTCGCGACACCCCCGACAATCTGTGGGTCAAGGACCCCGACACCGGCGAGATGCTGTATCGCTCGGATCTGGAGGCCTCGCTGTGGGTCACGCCGTCGGGCCGCCATATGCGGATCGACGCGCCGACGCGGCTGAAGGCTACGTTCGACGGCGGTCAGTATGAGTCCATCGACACGCCGGATGTGCCGGAAGACCCGCTGAAATTCTCGGACGGCAAGCCGTACAAGGACCGGCTGAGCGCCGCGCGCAAGGCGGCGGGGCGCAAGGACACCATGGCCATCGGCTATGGCGTCGTCGGCGGCCAGGAAGCTGTGGTGATCGTCCAGGACTTCACCTTCATGGGCGGGTCGCTGGGCATGGCGGCGGGCGAGGCCTTCATCAAGGCGGCGCGCGAGGCCGTGGCCCGCAAGGTTCCGATGGTCTGTTTCACCGCCGCCGGCGGGGCGCGGATGCAGGAAGGCGCCCTGTCGCTGATGCAGATGGCGCGCACCACCCTGGCCATCCAGGAGCTGAAGGCCGCGACCCTGCCCTACGCCGTGGTCCTGACCGATCCGACGACGGGCGGCGTGACCGCCTCCTACGCCATGCTGGGCGACGTGCATCTGGCTGAGCCGGGCGCCCTGATCGGCTTCGCCGGTCCGCGCGTGATCGAGGCCACCATCCGCGAGAAACTGCCGCCGGGCTTCCAGCGCGCCGAATATCTGCAGGAAAAGGGCATGGTCGACCGGGTGGTCGTGCGCGCCGACCTGCCGCGCGTCCTGGGCCAGATCCTGTCCATGCTGATGGGCGGAAACCGTCAGGCGGCCTGACGGCCTTGGACCCGATTTCCGAGCGGCTGCGCGCGCGACATCCGCAGAGGATCGATCTGTCGCTGGATCGGATGAAGGCCCTGTGCGCGGCGCTGGGCGATCCGCAGCATAGACTGCCGCCGGTGGTCCATGTGGCGGGGACGAACGGCAAGGGGTCCACGGTCGCGATGATCCGGGCCATCGCCGAGGCGGCGGGGCTGAGGGTGCACGCCTACACCTCGCCCCATCTGGTGCGGTTCAACGAGCGGATCCGGCTGGCGGGTCGGCTGATCGAGGACGATGCGCTGAACGCCGTGCTGGACCGGATCGAGGCCGCGATGGCCGAGACGGGCAGCGAGGCGACGGTGTTCGAGAGCACCACAGCCGCCGCCTTCCTGGCCATGGCCGAGACGCCGGCCGACCTGGCCATCGTCGAGGTCGGGCTGGGTGGGGTGCTGGACGCCACCAATGTGATCGAACGGCCGCTGCTGAGCGTGATCGCCCCGGTCGACTACGACCATGCGGAGTTCCTGGGCACTGACCTGGCCGGGATCGCAGCGGAGAAGGCCGGTGTGCTGAAGGCGGGGGCGCCGGGCGTGATCGCACGCCAGCAGGAGGCGGCCATGGCCGCCATCGAACGCGCCGCCCAGGCGGTCCATGCGCCGCTGACGGGCATGGGCGTGGATTTCGACGCCTGGGCCGAGCGGGGCGGGATGGTGTTCCAGAACCAGGAACGGTTCCTGGACCTGCCGGCGCCGGGCCTGGCGGGCGCGCACCAGATCGACAATGCGGGCGTGGCCGTGGCGGCGGCCCTGGAGCTGGACCTGCCCGAGGCGGCGATCGCGCAGGGGCTGAAGGCCGTGCGCTGGCCCGCGCGGCTGCAGAGGATTTCGGCCGGTCCGTATGGCGAGGCGGCGAAGGCGGCCGACGCCGAACTGTGGCTGGACGGGGGGCATAATCCCCACGCCGGGCGGGCGTTGGCGGCGTTTCTGGCCGAGCGTCAGACGCGGGCGCCGCGTCCGCTGGCCCTGATCTGCGGCATGCTGGCGAACAAGGACGCGGGTGGTTTCTTCGCCGCCTTGAAGGACACGGGCGCAACGGTCTTCACCGTCGGCTTCGACGGGGCGGCGGCCGAGCCGGCGGCCCTGGCGGCCGTGGCGCGCGGGCACGGGCTGGCGGCGACGCCGGCGGGATCGGTCGGCGAGGCGGTGGATCTGGCGCTGCGGTTCGGCGCGGGGCGGGTCGCGATCTGCGGGTCGCTGTATCTGGCCGGCGAGGTGCTGGGGGCCAGCCGCGAGACCTGGCCGGAGTAAGCGCCGACTTCTCCCTCCCCCTGCGGGGGAGGGGCGTCGCGCAGCGACGGGGTGGGGGCGGCAAGGCAAAAGCGCACTGATCTGACTTGTGATGTGTCGCCCTGCCGTTCCCACCCGGCTCCGGCTACGCCTCCGCCCCCCTCCCCCGTAGGGGGAGGGAGAGTCTGGTGTGCTGTCTTACTTGCTCATCCAGGGCCGCGACTTGCCCGCTGCGATCCGGGCGTTCTGTTCGCGCTGGAACCGGCCGCCGCGTGGGGCCTGGGGACGGGCGTCGAGCGCCGCCTTCTTCAGGCGCAGGGCGCGCTGGACGGGGGTTTCGCCGGGGATGTCGTCAGCCGGGATCGGTGTGTCTTCGTCGCTCATGAGACCCTCCTAGCATGAAAAACGCCCGCCGGTCGGAACCAGCGGGCGCTTGATCTTCAATGGAGCGAGACGATCAGGCGTCGGCCTTGACGCCGGCCTCGGCCAGCCATTCGACGATCTTGCCCTTGGGCATGGCGCCGACCTTCATCGAGGTCATCTGGCCGTCCTTGAACAGCATCAGGGTCGGGATGCCCTTCACGCCCAGCTTGGACGGGGTCATGGGACTGTCGTCGATATTGATCTTGGCCACGGTGACCTGACCGCCCATTTCGTCGGCGATCTGCTCCAGCGCCGGGCCGATCTGTTTGCAGGGGCCGCACCATTCAGCCCAGAAGTCGACCAGGACGGGGGTGGAGGATTTCAGAACGTCGGCGTCGAAGCTTTCGTCCGTGACTTTTACAGTCGCCATGAATGGCTCCTTGGGGCGCTATCGCTCGGCCCGCGGGGCCTCGCTGCTTGAGCGCATGTTGATGTTGGCCGGAGCGTCCGGGTTCGGAGGCAGATGTGGGAGCGAATCGCGGGCAATTCAACTGTTCGCCAACGCCGCGTCCAGCATGGCCTGCGGGATCGGCATCAGTTTAGGGCCATCGGTCCAGACCAGGGCGGCTTCGACCGGGCGGTCGGGGTAGAGGCGTTTCAGGACGGCGACATAGACGGCGGCCTGCAAGACATAGGCGGGATCGACCCGGTCGAGGGCGTCGGGGGCGGGGCGGTTGGTCTTGTAGTCGATGACCAGGACGCGGTCGGGCGTCACCACCAGCCGGTCGATGCGGCCGTTGATCGCCACGCTGGACGGGCCAGGCAGGGCGCCGGTCAAGGCGACTTCGGCGCGGGAGCCGGGGCCGAAGACCGGAGCGAAACGGGCGTCGTCCAGCACCGAGAAGGCGGCGGCGATCATCTCAGCGCGCTGGGCGTCGTCGAGGTCGGTCTCGCGCGCCAGAAGGCGGCGGGCGGCGTCGGGGCGGTCGGCGGGCGCGATCTCGGGCAGGCGCTCCAGTAGACGGTGGATCAGGTCGCCACGCCGGAACCGGCCCAGCGATGCGCCGCCGGCCGCGCTGCGGGCCAGGGGCGAGGGGGCGGGAATGCGGATCGAGCCCTCCATCCGCGACGGCGCGGCGAAGCGGGCGGCGGCGTCGGGCGGAGGCGGCGTGGCGGCCCAGGCGGGCAGAGGTTCGGTCGTGCGGTCTTGGGCGGTCGCGACGGGGCGGCGTTCAGGATCGACGCCGAAGCGGCGAACGCCGTTCTCGACCTCGCGCACCTGATCCCCCAGCCGGTCGAAGGTCTCCTCGATCACCGACCACCAACTGCCGGGTTCGGCGCCCCGGCTGGAGGCGCGGCCCATGACGATGACCCGGTCGCGGGCGCGGGTCAGGGCGACATAGAGCAGACGCAGGGTCTCGTCGTCGGTGCGGGCCTGACGCGCGGCGCGAGCGTCGGCCGAGGCGGGGCAGTCGTCCTTGGCCGAGCCGGGGGCCATCAGCCAGGCCTCGCCTTCGCCCTCGGGCGTGACGGCGGGCATCAGGGAGGGCCCCTGGGCCTTCGCCTTCATCGTGGTGTCGGGCAGGATGACGATGGGCGCCTCCAGCCCCTTGGCGCCGTGGACGGTCATGACACGGACCTCTCCGCGCGCCCCCTCCAGTTCGCGTTTCACCTCGACGTCGGCGGCCTCGAGCTGGGCCAGGCAGGTCTCCAGGTCGATTGCGCCCCGGTTCTCGGCGGCCAGCACCTGGTTCAGGGTCTCGTCTATGGCTTCTTCCGCCTCGCGGCCCAGCCGGGCCAGGATGCGGGCTCGGCCGGACCGGCCGGTGTCGTCCACGCGGTTTAGGGCCTGGGAGAAGAAGGCGAAGGGATCGCCGCCGCGCGCGGCGATGACGGTCTGGAGCATGTCGCGGGCACGGGTCCATTCGGGGCGTTCGTGCGCCCGGTCGCGGAGGTCGCGCCACAGCTGGCCGCCTTTCCGGTTCTCGCGCCCGGCGAGGGCGTAGAGGCCGTCCTCGTCCACGTCGCACAGGGGGCTGCGCAGCACCTCGGCCAGGGACAGGTCGTCGTCGGGGAAGAGCGCAAATCGGGCCAGGGCGATCAGGTCGTCGAAGACGATATGGCTGGACAGTTTCAGCCGGTCGGCGCCGGCGACGGGGACGCCTTCGGTCTTCAGGGCGCGGATGATCTCTTCGAAAGTGGCGTCGCGGCGGCGGACCAGGACGATGTAGTCGCCGTAGCCGGCGGGGCGCAGGTCGCGGGTGCGGCTGTCGAAGACGGCCAGGCCGCTTTCGACCTGGCGGCGGATTTCGCGGGCCAGGTCGCGGGCCAGGCGTTTGCGGGCGCTGCCGGCGCTTTCCTGATCGACCGGATCGTCCCAGGCGTCGGTCTCGGGCGCGGGTTCGTCGAGGAACAGGGGCCACAGATCGATGGCGCCATGCTGGCCGACCCGCGCCGGGATGTGGCGGGCGATGTCGCCCTGGGGGCCGGTCAGGGCGCGGGTGCGGTCGGGGTCGGCGAAGACGGCGTCGACGAAGGCCAGCACCTCTTCGGTCGAACGATAGGAGGTGTTCAGCTCGGGTCCGGCGAAGGGTTCGCCGGCGCCCTCGGCCAGGGCCAGGAAGTCGGCTCGTTCCTGGCGCAGACGCTCCGGCCGGGCGCCCTGGAAGGAGTAGATCGACTGTTTCTCGTCGCCGACAGCGAAGACGGTGCGGCCTGACGTCTGGCCCGAATAGAACTCCCCGGTCAGGGCGCGGACGATGGCCCATTGTTCTGGGGCGGTGTCCTGGGCCTCGTCGATCAGGACGTGATCGACCCCGCCGTCCAGCTTGTACAACACCCAGGCGGCGGCCCCGCTGCGGGTCAGAAGGGCGGCGGCGCGGGCGACCAGGTCGGGGAAGTCGAGGGCGCCGCGCTGGGCCTTTGCGGCCTCGTAGAAGGCGGCGTGGGCGCGGGCCAGGGTCAGGACCTTGATCGTATCGTCGGCGATCCGGGCCTTGCGCAGGGCTTCGCGGGCGGCGAGGAATTTGGTCTGGAGGTCCAGCAGCCAGCCGACCGCCCCTTGCGGCGCCGACTTGGTGCCCATGCTCTTTCGCGGCTCGCCCGCCTGGGTGCAGAAGACGCCCGCCAGGGCCGCGAACCCGGCGTAGGGGGGCGCGGCGACGCTCATGGCGTCGGCGATCTTGCGGTCGTTGGTCGAACCGGTCTCCATGGCCTCGGCCATGCGGTTCCATTCGGCGGGATCGATCCAGGCGACGAAGTCCTGTTCCAGCTCTTCGGGGCTGCGGTCGGGCTCGGCGCCGGTCAGGGCGTAGGGATCGGGCGCGGTTCCGGCCTCAGCCCGGTCGATATAGTCCAGCAGATCGGCGCGCTTGGCCTCGATCATCGACAGCAGGGCCTGGAACCTCTGCCAGTCCAGCTCGACGGCGAAATGGCTGTAGGCCTGGCCGATGGGGCCGTCCGGGGCGACGACGGCGGCGCGGGCCAGGTCCTCGCGCGCGGAATGGCTGAGGGCGGTCGCGGCCTGGTCTTCCAGCACGGTGAAGCGGGGCGAGACCCCGGCCTCGAGCGGGAAGCGGCGCAGCAGTTTTTCGCAGAAGGCGTGGATGGTCTGGATCTTCAGCCCACCCGGCGTCTCCAGCGCGCGGGCGAACAGTTTGCGGGCGCGGGACAGGGCCGCGTGATCCATCGCCTGCGGGTCGCCGTCGTCCAGCCGGGCCAGTTCGCGCGACAAGGCGGCGTCGTCCAGCACGGCCCAGCCGCCCAACTGGTCGAACAGCCGGGCCTGCATCTCGGCGGCGGCGGCCTTGGTGTAGGTGACGCACAGGATGGCGCCGGGATCGACCTGGTCCAACAGCAGCCGCGCCACCCGGTTGACCAGGGTGGTGGTCTTGCCCGAGCCGGCGTTGGCGGTGACGAAGACGGTCAGGCGCGGATCGGCGGCGACGATCTGGGGGGAGTGGACGGTCATTCGCTGTCCTCGCCGTCGCCGATCACCGACCATTCCCAGACGCGGGCCAGATGGTCATAGTTGCCGCCCTGGTTGCCCATGAACTGGGGTGCGGCCCAGGAGACATAGGGGGTGTTCGGGTCGTCAAAGCGGGCGACGCGGCGCTTCAGTCCCTCCAGCGCCGCCTGGGCCAGGTCGGCCGCCTCGGCGCCCGAGGCGCGGGTGATGACCTCGCCCGCCGTCTTGCGCCCGACCACGCGGACATAGGTCAGTTCGTCGGGCGTGACGGGGCCGTTGGTGCGTTCGAACCCGCCGTCGGCCAGGATGGCGGCGGTCAGGGTCAGTTGCGGGGCGAAGCCGGACTTGACCTGTTTGGCGCTGGGAGCGGCGCCGGTCTTGAAGTCCATCACCGCCGCGCCGTCGGAGGCCAGTTCGATGCGGTCGGCGAAGGCCTTGACGGTGAAGGGGCCGGCGGGGGCGTCGAAGGTCATGGTCCCCTGTTGCTCGACCAGGATGTCGATGCCCCGCGCGCGGCGCCGCCGCTCGAAATCGGTCAGCCAGCGGGCGCAGTTGCGGGCCAGGGGCGCCTCGCGCGCCATGGCCGCATCCTCGAAGCCGCGCGCGCCCAGTTCGCGCAGCAGATGGTCGTGCAGGATGGCTTCGCAGTCGTCGGGCAGGTCGTCGGGCCAGTCCAGGGTCAGCCGTTCGATGGCGGCGTGGACGGCGTTGCCGCGTGCGAGCGCTTCGGCAGAAGCGCCGGGACGCTCCATCGCCTCGAGCCCCAGCACCCACAGGGCGTAGATGGCGTAGGGATCGCGCACCCAGCGTTCGATGCGGGTGACATAGAGGCTGCGTGGGCGGCGATGCACCGGCGGGCGGGGCTCGGGCCGTTTGGCGAAGCGCGGCGGGCCGGGCGGGGGCCCGTCCAGGGCGCGGGCCCAGTCCAGGACGGTGCGGGGCCGGGGCAGTTCGACCGGGGTTTCGGCGGAATGGGCGCCGCGGGTCAGCATCTCCAGCCGCCAAAGCCAGCGGGACCGCACGGCGGGCTGGCCGCCGCGCCGTTCGCTGTGGACCAGGATGACCTCGTCGGCGCAGGCGGCCTGGACGAAGTCCTGGGCCGTCTGGCCCAGGCGGCGTTCGGGCGGGGGCAGGCCCAGGGCCTTGCGCATCGGACGCGACAGGAAGGGGTCGGTCGGGGCGGCCTGGGGCCAGACGCCTTCTTCCAGCCCGGCCAGGATCATCCGGTCGGCGCGCACCAGCCGCGCCTCGATGGCCCCGAGGATCCGCAGCGACGGATGGGTCGCGCCCCCGGTGCGGACGACGGTCTCGCGCACCAGGGACGTGGTCAGCTCGGCCAGGTCGGTCTGGTCGATGCGGCCCAGCGAGGCCCCGCCCTCGATCAGGCCGGACAGAAGGGCGGCGGCGGCCTCGCCGTCGGGACCGGCCCAGGCGTCCTGGCCGGCCAGGGTCTCGATAAGGCGTGTAAAGGCCGAGGCGGCGGCGTTCAGGTCGGCCCCATTTCGCTCGGTCTGGGGCAAGAAGACGGCGGTCGCGGCCTCGATGGCGGTTTGCAGACGCTCGACAAGGCGGGTGGCGGCCGACAGGCGTTCCCGTTTCCACTCGGGCGGGGCCTTGCCGCGCCGGTCGGGTTCGACCGCCTCGAGCAGGCGACGGCGGATGGCGGCGAAGTCGCGCGGGCGAGGACCGCGCAGGGCGTGTTCCTCCAGCGCGGCGACGGCGGCGGCTTGAGGGGCGTCGCCCAGGTCGAACCGGACCAACGGATGTTTGACGATCGCCAGCAGCAGATGGGGCTGGACCGGATCGGCGATCCAGCGGGCGCACAGATCGACCAGGGCGCCGGCGGGCAGACGCGACAGGGGGACGCCGGCAGACGAATCCGGGATGACGCCCCAGCGTTCCAGCCGGGCGGCGACGCGGCGGCCCAGGGCCTGGTCGGGCGTGACGAGCGCGCAGGTGCGACCCGTTCCATCAGGATTGGGCGTTTCCAGCGTCTCGCGCATCATCAGGGCGATGGCGGCGGCGGCCTCTTCCTCGGCGCGGACGGTGAGCAGGGACAGGCCTTGCAGACCTTCGGCGATGGGGTCGCGGGCTTCGCCGCGCGCGGCGGCGGTCGAGCGAAGGTCGCGGATGGCGCGGCGCCAGTCGTCGGTGGCCTCGGCGGGGCGCAGGGCCTCGTTGACCAGGCGCTGGCGGGCCTGGCCACGGGCGAGGGCGGCAGGGGGCTGGGACGGGGCGAACCAGGGGCGGACATCGGCGCGGGCGACCTCGACCCGGTCCAGCAGTCGTTTCATCGCGCTTTGCGGATGCTGTTCGTCCAGCCGGTCCCAGACCGCCGCGTCCAGATCGAGATCGAGGCCGGGCAGGACGACGCAGCCCAGCGGCGCCCTGGCCACGGCCATCAGCACGTCGCCGGCGGCGGGGACGGTGCCGGTCGAACCGGCGGCGATGACGGCCTGGGCCGGGGGGGTGTGGTCCCAGAGTTCAGCAAGGCGGCGCAGCAGGGTGGCGCGGCGCCAGGCGGGATCGACCAGGCCCAATTCGGCCAGGCGTTTGGGCCAGGCGGTGACGGCGAGACCCAGGAACTCGGCTGACCGTTCCCAGTGTTCGGCCATTTCGCCGTCCACCAGTGTGGCGATCCGTTCGGGGTTCTGGACCTCTTCCAGCTGGCAGGAATCGAGGAAGCCGCCGAGCGCGTCCGCCAAGTCCAGGGCCCGCATCGGCGTCAGGTCGCTGTCGAACTGTTCGACGATCATCCGCGCCATCTCGAACCGGCGGGTCAGGGCGGGGATGGCGGGGGGCAGGTCGAGGCCCAGGGCGCCGGGGGTGAAGGGCGGCTCGTCCTCCTCCAGATCGCCCAGAGGCCGGACCTGGGGCAACAGGATGGGGCGGCCCTGCGAGAGTTTCGACAGGGCGCCGGTGAAGGCGCGGGCGGCGCGGCGGTTGGGCAGAAGGATGGTGGCGTCGGACAGGGTCTCGGGCGGCAGATCGCCCAGCCAGGCCAGGACGCCGGCGGCCAGGTCTTCGAGGAAGGGCCGGTGGGCGGGGATGGCGTACCAGCGGGGGCTGGAGGCCGCGAAGGGGTCGAAGGCGCTCACGCGTCTCCCGCCAGTTTCGCCTCGGCCTGATCCCGCGCCTGGGGATCGCCGACGTGCATCCAGTCGCCGTCCAGGACGCATCCGTAGAGGCGGCCTTCGGCGGCGGATTTGCGCCACAGGGGGCTGAGGGAGAAGGGGCCGTCGGGGCCGTGGTCGGCGTATCCGGGGTGGGTGATGTGGACGCCCATATAGGCGAAGGGGGCGGACGGGGCGTCGCCGCGGAATGTCAATCTCCCATCCTCGGCCAAGAAGAAGTCGCCGTCGCCTTCGAAGCCGATGGAGCCCTCGCGGCGGGCCAGCAGCAGGGCGGCGTCCATTTTCTCGGGGTTCCACAGGCGGACGAGGTCGGCCAAGGCGTCGCCTCGGTCGATCCAGACGCTGTCGATATTGGCGACGAAGACAGGATCGTCGCCCAGCAGGGGGTGGGCCTTTTTCAGGCCGCCGCCGGTCTCCAGCAATTCGGCTCGCTCGTCGGAGATGACGATCCGTGGGCCGCGTCCGCGTGCGGCCAGATAGGCTTCCAGGCGGTCGGCGAACCAGTGGACATTGACCACTGCTGTCTCGACCCCGGCGTCCGCCAGCCGATCCAGCACATGGTCGATCAGGGCGCGGCCGCCGACCTCGACCAGGGCCTTGGGCCGGTCGTCGGTGAGGGGGCGCATCCGGGTGCCCAGGCCGGCGGCCAGCACCATTGCGGTCTTGGGAGCGGTCATGCGCGCACCTCGGCTGGGACGTGGCGGTCAAACCAGCGGGCGACGGGCGCCAGGGCCGGCTGTTCGAGATTGGCGTTCAGATGCCGCCACATGCGCGGCAGGAACTGACGGTAGCGGGGCTTGCCGTCGCGGGCGATCAGCCGGGCGAAGATACCGATAATCCGCGCCTCGTTCAGGGCGGCCAGTCCGGCGTAGTCGGCCATGAAGGCGGCGCGGTCCACCTGGGGCCGCAGGGCGAAATAGCGGTCCAGGGCCTCGGCTTCCAGCGCCGGCGACACGTCGCGGCGGGCGTCCTGAAGCAGGGAGTGCAGGTCCCAGGAGGGGTGGGCGCGCACCGCGTCCTGGAAGTCGATCATGCCGACGCGGGCGGGGCCCTGGCGCTCGGGCAGCCAGATCAGGTTCTCGGCGTGATAGTCGCGGTGGGCCATGACCGAGGCCCCGCCCGCGCCCGAGGCGACCAGGGGCGCCCAGGCCTCGCGCCACGCCGTCACGGCGGCGGCGTCGAAGGCGACGCGGTCGTCCAGACGGGGCAGCCATTCGACGAACAGGTCGGCCCCGCCCTGAAGCGCCGTCTCGTCATAGGTCAGCAAGGGCCAGTCGCCGCCGGGGCCGTGCAGGGTCTGCGGCGGGCTCCCGGCCTCGTGCAGGGCCGCCAGGGCCTCGATAGCGGTCAGATACAGCGGCGTCTCATCGGCACCGTCCTCGATGACGCGGGCGAACAGGGCGTCGCCGAAATCTTCCAGCACGGCCAGGCCGTTCGGGGCGTCCAGGGCCGGGATTTCAGGGGCGGACAGGCCCAGCGACTTCAGATGGGCGGCCACGGCGGCGAAGGCCTCTATCCGGCCGGCGGACAGGCGGGCGACGGCGTTCCAGCCGGCGGCCTGGCGCTGTTGCGGCGTCCAGGATGGGTCGGCGGGCGGGCTTTCGGCGGCGGGCGCCTGGTCCATCAGCATCAGGCTGGCGCCGCCCGGCGTGGTCAGCCGCTCGTAGCGCCGCGTCGAGGCGTCGCCGGGCAGGGGCGCGCGCGCCGCCTCGGCCAGGCCGGCGCCCTTCAGGAAGTCGAGGCGAAGCTGTTCGCGGTCAGAAACGGACATGGTCGATCAGGTCTTCCCACCGGCCTGCGCCGGAAACGGTCGCAACACGGCCGTCGCCGTGTTCGGAAATTTCGATGGCCAGCCGGTCGGGCCCCAGGAACCGTTCCGGCGCCTCGCCCAGCCGCTCGGGCCATTCGATGACGGCGCAGCCCTCGTCCAGGGCCTCGTCCAGGCCGATCTCGAAGGCCTCTTCCGGCCGGGTCAGGCGATAGAGGTCGAAATGGGCGACGGGCGGGTCGGACTCGTAGAACTGTACCAGGGTGAAGGTCGGGCTGGGCACGTCCTCGTCCGGCGTGGTCAGGGCGCGGATCAGGCCGCGCGCCAGGGTCGACTTGCCCATGCCCAGCGGCCCGTACAGCAGCAGGCTGTCGCCCGGCGCGAGAAGAGGGGCGATGGCGTGGCCCAGACGGGTGGTGGCCTCGGCGTCGGGAAGGTCGATCTTCATGGGAACACCGCGTCGGGATCGGCGGCCAGGGTCCGTTCGGTGAACTGTTTCAGGGCCACGGTGGCCTTGACGGCGTCCCCGTCCAGTCGGTCGGGCGGGATGGGCCGGCCGACCACGACGTCGAAGGGCTTGCCCGCCTTATTCAGCAGTTCGTGGAACAGGGTCACGTCGCGCAGTTCCTGCGAGACCTTGTCGAACAGGTGGAACAGCCGGCTGTAGGGGCCGGTGACATGCATGGGAATGACCGGAGCGCCGTATTTGCGCGCCAGGGAGGCGGCGGTCGGCGCCCATTCGGGATCGGTCAGGACGCCGTTCTGCTCGCGGGCCAGACGGCCGGCGGGGAACATGACGACGCAGCGTTCGGCCTCGAAGGCCTCCTTGGCGGCGTTCAGGGTGGCGCGGGTCTTTTCGCGGGTGCGCTTGTCGTGAACCCATTCGACGGGGATCACTGTCTCGGCCAGTCGCGGCGAGACGCGCAGGGCGTCGGCGTTGGCGAAGAAGATGGCGTCGGGGCGGCGCTGTCGGACGGCGTCATAGACCGCCACCCCGTCGGCGATGCCGGTGGGATGATTGGCGACCACGACGCACCGGCCGGTCGCGGGCAAACGGTCCAGATGGGCGGTGGAGACCTTCAGGTTCAGCAGGTCCGAGACATAGTCCAGGGTTTCGGCGCCTGACAGGTTCTGGATGGCGTCGGCCATCCGCACCGCCGCCCTGTAGTTCAGCACGGAATACAGGGCCGGCCGCACGACCGGCCAGAAGGGAGAGGCGGTCAGACGCGGGGCGCGCTCGGCGATGAGGACATCGACGATATGGGGCGAACGGCGTACGGGAAGGGCGGCGGAATTCATGGACGACCGCTTGTCGCCGGTTCGGCGAAAGGGAGCAAGCCTACCAGAGGCGCGCCACGCCGAAGCTGTCGAACACCTGTTCATTGGAGACGAGCGTCAGGTTGTTGATCAGGCCCTGGGCGATCAGCAGCCGGTCGAACGGGTCGCGGTGCGTATGGTCCAGCCGGCCGGCGTGGGACGCCTCGCGGGCGGTGATCGGCAGGATGTCAAAACCTTCGAGATCGACCTCGGCCTCGAACCGTTCGGCCAGCAGCCCAGCCTTGGGCAGTCGGCCCATGCCGTGTTTCAGGGCGATCTCATAGGCTGACACAGCGCTGACGAAGACATGGGCGTCGCCGTCCCTTATCGCGGCCTCTGCGGCGCGGCTGAGCCCGGCTTCCCCCGACATCCACCAGATGAGGGCGTGGGTGTCGAGCAGCAGCCTCATTCGCCTCGGCCCTCCCACAGACGCAGTTCGTCTTCCGGCAGGGGGTCGAAGAAACGATCATCCATGGCGACGAGGCCCTTCAGCCGACCCGGCTTGCGCTCGGGCTTGGCCGCCGGCTGGAAGGGCACAATCCGTACTGCGGGCTTGTCGCCGCGCGCAATGACGACCTCTTCGCCGCGTTCGGCGGCGGCGATCAGTTTGGAGAGATGGGTCTTGGCGTGGTGGACGGTGACAGTGGTCATGTCGCGCTCCTTGGTCCAAGTAACTTAGCTAACTTCTGAGCTGTCAGCAACTTTCGCCCGGCGAACGGTGGTGCTACGCCTCGCCGCTGCAAGTTTTGCGAGGAATGCCCCATGCGCCACCGTTCTCTCTTGTCCGCCGCCTGCGCGGGAATTGCCTTGTCGGGCGCCCTGATGAGCGCCGCTCCGGCCCTGGCCCAGGTTCCGCCCGCGCCGGTTCCGGCTGCGCCCGCGACGCCTGACGCCTTCACCTATAAGGATATGATCACGGCCAACCGGCTGGGGGATCCGCAGGTGTCGCCGGACGGGCGCTACGTCGTCTATTCGGTGACGACGACGGATGTAGAGGCCAACCGCCGCGCCGGCAGCCTGTGGATGCTGGATCTGGAGACGCCGGACGTGGCGCCGCGCCGACTGGCTATCTCGGACCAGGGCGCCAACACCGCCCGCTGGGGCGGGGACGGCAATCTGTATTTCCTGTCGGGCAAGTCGGGCGCCAGCCAGGTCTGGCGCGTGGCCTCGCCCACGGCGACGCCGGTGCAGGTGACCAATCTGCCGCTGGACGTGAACGCCTATCGGATCAGCCCCTCGGGCGACAAGGTGGCCGTGTCCCTGGCCGTCTATCCGGACGCGGCCGATCTGGACGCCTCGGTCGAGATGGGCAAGGCCATGGCCGAGCGGAAAACAACCGGCCAGGTCTATGACCGGATGTTCGTCCGCCACTGGGATACGTGGAACGACCACACCCAGAACCATCTGTTCGTCCAGTCGATCGGTCGCAACGGTCAGGCGACCGGAACTCCGGCCTGGGTGACCAAGGGGTTTGACGGGGACACCCCGTCCAAGCCGTTCGGCGACGAGAGCGATTTCGTCTTCACCCCTGCGGGCGACTCCATCGTCTTCTCGGCGCGCCTGGCCGGCAAGACCGAGCCGTGGAGCACCAATTTCGACCTGTGGAAGACCAACGGCCTGACCGGCGACGGGACCTTCACCAACCTGACCCAGGACAATCCGGCCTGGGACGCGGGGCCGGTGTTTTCGCCGGACGGCCGCACCCTGGCCTATCGCGCGATGGCGCGGCCCGGTTTCGAGGCTGATCGCTATCAGATCGTGTTGATGGATGTTCAGAGCGGCCAGAAGCGCGAGATCGCGTCGAACTGGGACCGTTCGGCCGACACCCTGCAATGGTCGCGCGACGGCCAGACCCTGTACACGACCGCCGGCGACGTGGGTTCGACCAGGCTGTTCGCCGTGGACACGCGCAACGGCGTCGTCACCCCGGTCACCGGCCCCGGCCACGTCTCGGCCTTCCAGCAGACGCCGTCGGGCTTCGTTTTCGCCCAGGACAGCCTGAAGTCGCCCAGCGATCTGTATTTCAAGACCTATCTGGGTCGTGAAATGCCGCGTCGCCTGACCCAGGCCAACCCGGCCTTCGACGCCAAGGCCTTCGGCGAATACGAGCAGTTCAGCTTCCCCGGCTGGAACAACGAGACGGTGCACGGCTACGTCATCAAGCCGGTCGGCTATGAGGAAGGGAAGAAGTACCCCGTCGCCTTCCTGATCCACGGCGGACCCCAGGGCTCGTTCGGGGACGGCTGGTCGTATCGCTGGAACCCCGAGACCTACGCCGGGGCAGGCTATGCGGTGGTGATGATCGATTTTCACGGCTCGACCGGCTACGGCCAGGCCTTCACCGACGCCATCAGCCAGCACTGGGGCGACCGGCCGCTGGAGGATCTGCAAAAGGGCTGGGCCGCCGCGCAGCAGAAGTATGACTTCCTGGACGGTTCCAACGCCTGCGCCCTGGGCGCCTCATACGGCGGCTATATGATCAACTGGATCGCCGGCAACTGGTCGAACGCGTTCAAATGCCTGGTCAACCACGACGGCGTCTTCGACACCTTCGGCATGGGCTATTCGACCGAGGAGCTGTGGTTCACCGAGTGGGAATACGGCGGCACGCCGTGGGACAAGCCGGAAGGCTATCAGAAGTTCAACCCCGCCAACCATGTCGAGAACTGGAAGACGCCGATGCTGGTGGTGCAGGGCGACCACGACTTCCGCATTCCGACGGCCCAGGGCCTGTCCACCTATACGGCGCTGCAGCGCCGGGGAATCGACAGCCGCCTGATCGTCTTCCCGAACGAGAACCACTGGGTGCTGAAGCCGGCCAACAGCCTGCAATGGCACAATGAGGTGTTCGGCTGGCTGAACAAGTATCTGACCCCCGCCCAATAGGGCCGGGGCGCCGCAGAAACGAAGGAAGGGCGCAGCCGCAAGGCCGCGCCCTTTTTCGTTAGAGACCTGCGCGGGTCTCGGCCAGTTGGTTCAGACGGGCGTATTCGCGCGCCGTCATGCAGCGCGGCGTGGACCAGGTTTCGCCGTTCGAGCGGGCGTTCAAGGTTTCGCGCGCGCTGACGAAGACCGGCTGAACGCCGAACTCGCGCTGGTAGGCGCGACGGGTGGCCGCATCGGTCGCGCAGATCATGACGATCTGTTGGGATTCGGCGCGCTGCGGCTTGGACGTCTCGGCCAGGCTGGGGGTCGCGGTCGCCGCAATGGCGGCGAGAACCAGCGCGGGCGATGCAAATCGGGTCATTGAGCGGGTCATCGGGCATCCTCCTGTGGCCTGAATTAAGATCAGGGCTCTGATGAAATATGCGCCGAATTTTCGCGTTGTAAAGTTTTTGCGACAACTGAGCGCATAACTGACGAAATTTTAGGCCGGGAGAGGTCGGAGGGGACCGGGCGGCTCCAAACCGCGACTTGCGCGTTCTGTCTGGCTCACGGAGCCGATTGTTTGGCCAAGATGCTGAAGTGGAACGAATTGTGGTCGGACCTGCGTCGCAGGGGCATAGATCCGGCTGTGGCTCGCGCGCGAAGCTTTCACGATTGGGTGCGGCGGAATGACCCGGTGTACGCCGCCGTCCGACGGCCCGGTCGCGCCGAGGCCTGGGCAGGGGGCGTCGGCCTTTTTCTGATCGGCCTGGTGGTTCTGGCTCTGATCCTGTTCGACTGGAACATGGTGCGCGGACCCATCGGACGCTGGGCCTCGGCGGCGTATGATCGCGACATTGCGCTTCAGGGCGACCTGGACGTCCATCTGTTCAGCTGGACGCCTTCGGCGGTGGTGCGGGGTCTCAAGATCGGCGGGCCGGAGTGGGCGCGGGATCGCGATACGGCCGATGTGGACGAAATCCGCGCCTCGGTGCGGCTGCGCAAACTGTTCGCCGGCCAGATCGAAATGCCGTTGCTCAGCTTCACCCGCCCCCAGCTGGTGCTGATCACCGACAAGGACGGCCGCAACAGCTGGGACCTGAACCCCGAAAAGCCCGACACGGGCGAGGGGATGAAACTGCCGGTCATCCAGCAGCTGGTCATCACCGACGGCAGCCTGGTCTTCGACGAGCGGAGACGCGGTCTGAAACTGGAGGCGACGGTCGATGCGCGCGAGGGGCAGGGTGACGACGCCGGTTTCGTGCTGGACGGCGAGGGCGAGGTCAATGGTTCGCCGCTGACGCTCCGCGTCCGGGGCGGCCCTTTCATCAATATCCGTCGTGACCGACCCTATGACTTCGAGGCTAGCGTCAGCGGCGCGGGTTCCAGCCTGACTGCCAAGGGGGCCGTGACCCGGCCGTTCGACCTGGGCCGGTTCGACGCCACCCTGAGCTTGCAGGGGCGCGACCTGTCGGACCTGTATCTGCTGACGGGGGTCGCCCTGCCCAACACCCCGCCCTATCGGCTGAAGGGCGCGTTGAAGCGGAACGAGAATATCTGGACCTTCAGTGATTTCGACGGCCGGGTCGGGGCCTCGGACCTGTCCGGCGATGTGCGGGTCGATGCGGCGAAACGGTTGCGGGTCGATGCGGAACTGACGTCGCGCCGCCTCGACATCGACGACCTGGCCGCCGTCCTGGGCGCCCGGACCGTGACGAATGCGGCGGGATCCAATACCGAGGCGCCCGTGGCCGTCGGCGGCAAGCTGCTGCCCGACGCGCCGCTGCAGACCGAGCGCCTGCGGGCGATGGACGGAAGCCTGAGCTATCGGGCGGTCGCGGTGAAGGCCAATGACCTGGATGTGCGGGCGGTGAACCTGGGCGCGGAACTGAAGGACGGCGTCCTTGATCTCGATCCCGTCAGTTTCAACTTCAATCGGGGCGAACTGAACGGCACGGCCCGGATCAATGCGACGCGCGACATCCCCTACAGCGTCGTCGATTTCCGTCTGGCCGGCTATCCGCTGGAATCCATCATTCCTGCGCGCGACGGAACCGCGCCCCTGACCGGGCGCGCTCTGGGCCGGGCGCGGCTGGAAGGACCCGGCGCCTCGATCCATGATTTCGCAGCGGCGTCCAAGGGCTCGCTCAGCCTGGTGGTGCCCGACGGTCAAATGCGGTCGGCCTTCGCCGAACTGTTGGGCATCAACGCCAGCGCCGGCCTGCTGAAACTGTTGCGCGGCGACCAGTCGACGGCCCAGATCCGGTGCGCCGTCGCCGATTTCGACGTGCGGGGCGGGGCGGCGACGGCCAAGACCCTGGTCATCGATACGGATGTGGTTCTGGCCCAGGGCACAGGCACGATCGACCTGGGGGCCGAAACCCTGGACCTGCGTGTGGATGGCGAATCCAAGAAGCCGCGCCTGCTGCGGGTCTGGGCGCCCATCACGGTCAAGGGGGCCTTGACCGCCCCCCAGGTCGGCGTCGATGTCCGCGCCCTGGTCGGCCAGGGCGGGGTCGCCGGTCTTCTGAGCGCGGTGGTGGCGCCGGTCACGGCCCTGTTCGCCTTCGTCGATCCGGGCCTGGCCGAGGATGCGAACTGCGGCCGGCTGATCGCCGGGGCGCGATAAATCTGCGAAGGGTCAGGGCCGAGCGAGGGGCGACGACGTATTGGAAGCCATGGACTGTATCGCATGACCCGGCGCGGCCTGTTGGCGCCCATTGCGGGCCTGATGGCGGCCGCCTGTTCACCCCTGGGCCTGCTCAACAGTCTGGGGCCGAGGGACGGGGGCGTGCGACGGGTGGCGCGCGACATCGCCTATGGCGACGATCCCCGCCAGAGGCTGGACCTGTACGCCCCGACCGCGCCGGGGACCTATCCGGTCCTCGTCTTCTTCTACGGCGGCGGCTGGGATTCAGGGTCGCGCGACCTCTATGGCTGGGCGGCCCAGGCCCTGGCCGCCCAGGGGTTCGTCGTGGCCCTGCCCGATTACCGCGTCGTGCCCCAGGTGGTCTTTCCCGCCTTCATCGAAGACGCCGCCGTCGCCACGGCCAAGGCGGCGGATGTCGCCGCAGCCTATGGCGGCGATCCGGAACGGCTGGGGGTGTTGGGCCATTCGGCCGGCGCCCATCTGGCCCTGATGATCAGTCTGGACCGCCGCTATATGCAGGCGGTCGACCGCCCTGGACTGATCAGGGCGGCGGCAGGTCTGGCGGGGCCCTATGATTTCCTGCCGTTCGACGTGGGGGCGTCCCGCAACGCCTTCGGCCGCGCCCCCGATCCGACCCTGACCCAGCCCGTCACCTTCGTGCGCCCCGACGCGCCGCCGATCTGGCTGGGTCACGGCACGGCCGACGTCGTGGTCCATGCCGAGGACACGACCATTCTGGACCAGAGAATGAAAGCGGTCGGCGGTCGGTCCGAGGCGAAGCTCTATCCTGGTCTGGACCACGCCGACCTGATCGCGACCTTCTCGCCCCTGTTCCGCAAGAAGGCGACGATTCTGGCCGATGTGTCCGGCTTCTTCCACCGCGAACTGGGCTGATCGCCGAGCGGGGACTTTTCAAGAATGCGACTTAATGCCAATATGTCGGCTGGTCGGATTTTAGTATTCGTACCGATCATTCACGGCCCGTTCCGAACCTGTCTGGCTCCGGCGCCCACGCGTGCCGAACCTGCTGGCTCCGGGGCGGGCCGTCTTCGTTTCCGCGCCATATGGCGGCGGGAAGACACACCGACAGGAAGGATGGTGCGGGCGGCCGGGGTCGAACCGGCACTCCTTTCGGAACTGGATTTTGAGTCCAGCGCGTCTACCAATTCCACCACGCCCGCAGCGGAGCCGGTCTCATGCCACAAGGGCATGAGCCGGGTCCAGAGGGTCTTCACCGCATCATGAAGTTTACGCGGACGGCCGTCCTGTGCGGGGCGCAGCCTGAGCGCCGCAGGCGGATTTCGGGATCGTTGCAATGATGGGCCCCGATCAGGCCGCCACCTCCACATGGCTGTCGGTCCCGCCGGCCAGCACCCGTCGGGCGCGGATGTACATCTCGACCCGCTGCAGGACGATCAGTCCCATGGCGAAGACCAGGAAGGCGTCGGTGACGGCCATGGCGTTCAGGCGCCAGTCGGCGGCGTGGGTTTCGATCAGGTCGCGCAGGCCGGCGCGGCCCGCGAACAGCACGACCAGCAGGATCAGGCCCAGCGGCGAAGCCTGGGCCATCAGCGAACCGTCCGGCTCCTTCTCTATGGTGACGGTCTTGCCGCGATACCAGCCGGCCAGGCCGCCCAGGACGGCGCCGATGGCCAGCACGGCCCAGGCGCCGGGGCCGAACGGCGCGTGGACGGCGCGAGGACTATAGGTCGAGCCCCAGATGCCGAGCCCGATCAGGGGCACGACGATGGCGGGCATGATCCACAGGAACTGGGGCCGCAGCACCCGCTTGCGTCGGTTCTTCAGCAGCACCAGGACCAGCACGGCCGGAAAGACCAGCAGAGGTATGAGCTTGTCAGGCGGCATGACGATCCTCCGGCGCCTCCCCCCGGAGACCGATGCGCCGAAGCCTAGCGCCGTTATGTTCGGCTTGGAAGCGGGGCGACCGTCTGTTCGATGGCGCCGAAGATCGAGTGATGGTGGTCGTCCAGCATCTCGATCCGGACCGTGTCGCCATGGACCAGGAAGGGGGTCTCGGCCTGGCCGCGCAGGAGGGTCTCGACCGTGCGGACCTCGGCGATGCAGGAATAGCCCAGGCCGCCTTCCGAGACCGGCTTGCCGGGGCCGCCGTCGGCGTCGCGGTTGGAGACCGTGCCTGAACCGATGATCGTCCCGGCCGACAGCGAGCGGGTCTTGGCCAGATGGGCGATCAGGGTCCCGAAGTCGAAGGTCATGTCCACGCCCGCGTCGGCGCGGCCGAAGGGCTGGCCGTTCAACTGGACGGTCAGTTCGCCGTGCAGCTTGCCGTCCCTGAAGCGGTCGCCCAGCGCATCCGGCGTCACGAAGACGGGCGAGAGGGCGCTGGCGGGCTTGGACTGGACGAAGCCGAACCCCTTGGCCAGTTCGGCCGGGATCAGGTTGCGCAGCGACACGTCATTGACCAGGCCGACCAGGCGGATCGCGGCCAGGGCCTCGTCGCGCGTCGCACCCTGGGGCACGTCGCCGACGACCACGACGATCTCGGCCTCCAGGTCGCAGCCCCAGGCGGGGTCGGCCAGGGGGATGGGATCGCGGGGCGCCAGGAAGCCGTCGGAGCCGCCTTGGTACATCAGGGGATCGGTCCAGAAGCTGGCGGGCATTTCGGCCCCGCGCGCCCGGCGGACCAGTTCGACATGGTTCACATAGGCCGAGCCGTCGGCCCACTGATAGGCGCGGGGCAGGGGGGAGGCGGCGTCGCGTTCGTGGAAGCGGCCGCGCGGCACGGCCTCGTGCTCGAGGCTCTCGGCCAGGGCGTGGAGCCGGGGGCCGCAGCGGTCCCAGTCGTCCAGCGCGGCCTGGAGGGTGGGGGCGATCAGGAAGGCGTCGGTGAACCAGTGCAGGTCCTGCGAGACGACCACGAGGCGGCCGTCGCGGCCGTGCTTGAGCGAGGCGAGTTTCATGCCCAAGGCCTAGACCGATTTCGCGCCGGGGGGAACAGAGGGGCGGTCAGTGACGGGGGAGGGGCGGCGCGTCGTCCTTTTCCACCTTGGGCGGCAGGGTCGTCGCGAAGGCGCGCTGGAGGGCCGAGAGTTCTGAAATCCGGCTGGCGCGATCGCTCCAGTAGATGTGGAACGCCTCGACCGCTTGTCGGATCTGGATGCGATGGGCCGCCACAAGCTCCTGGGGGGACGGGCAGGGCGGGGGCGCAGGCGGAGGGGGCGGCGCGGCCTCCGTCACGACATAGCCGTCCTCGACGCCCGTTCCGCAGAGGCCGGACGTGAGAACCTTCGCCTCTTCCAGCTTGTAGCTGATCGGGACCGGTCGCACAGGGGGCGGGCTCGGTTCCGGGGGCTTCGGCTTGGGCTTGTCGGCCGCCTTGCCGTCCAGCGCGTCATCCAGCTTCTTGAGCGGAAGACCAGAACAGATGGTCAGAACAAATCCCAGTTCGCGACGGACGGTCGCCACAAGCTCTCGCGCCGCCGGCTCTCCGTCGCCGACCGCGCGAATGGCGCGTTCTGACGCTTGCAGAATGATCTCGTACTTGCGCTTGATGATCGTGACCAGGACGACTTCCTGTCGCCGACGCTCGCCGTTTACGCCCAGCCAGTTCGCAATGACGGCGGCGGCCACGGCGCTCAGGATCGAGAGGATGAACGCGGTCGCGCCGTCCCAGATCACGGGCGTCGCAACAACCTCGGCGGGAAAGTCGGTTTGTGTCGGCAGCATTGTCATCCCCCACTCGCCACATCATGCCGCAGCGGCGAAGCTGGGCCAAGTGAAAGGTTAACGATGTTCGGTGAGCAGGGCCTTGGCCTCGGCGCCGGCGCGGGCGGCGGGGTCGCGCACCTCGACCTCGACGACCACCCCGCCTGCGGGTTCGACCGCCCACAGATAGCGGCGCTCCACCTCGACCTCGCGGCCGGACGGGGCGAAGCCGACATAGGAGTCGCCCCAGGGGGTGATCTTCTTCAGCTCGACGAAGGGCATGGCGCAGGCGGCGTCCAGCTCTTCCTCGGCCATCACGGTCAGTTCGTCGTCGGTCGGGCTCATGGGGTCTGTCTGAAAAAAAGAGGGTATGAAACGTATGAATCGTCTGAAATCGGGGCTCAGGGTTCGTCGGCGTAGATCGCGACGCGCGCGGCGGCCGTCGAAGACGCCGCCCCCCGATACATGCCCGAGGTGTTCATGGCGAAGGCCGGGGTTCCGGTAAGGCTCATGACGATGACGCCGCCGTCGCCGCCGATCGAACCGACGTCGGCGATCTCGGCGTCAGCCGCCGCCTGGACGGTCGCGCCGTCGGCGGTGCGGCGACAGATGTCGCGGGCCACGGTGAAGCGGATGAAATACTCGCCCGAGCCGGTGGCCGAGACGGCGCAGCCGTCGGCGTTCGAGGCGTAGGTTCCGGCGCCGATGATCGGCACGTCGCCCACCCGGCCCCAGCGTTTGGCGGTCATGCCGCCGGTCGAGGTGGCGGCGGCGAGGCGGCCCCGACTGTCCAGGGCCACGGCGCCGACGGTGCCGAACTTCCTCTCGTTCAGCGGCGGGGCGACGGCGGCCTGGGCTCCCGGCGTCGATACGTCGGCAGGACGGGCGGGCAGGGGCAAGCCGGCCTCGGTCAGGGCCTTGATCAGGCCCTGCCAGCGGCGTTCGGTGAAGAAGAAGGCCGGATCGACCTGTTCCAGCCCGGCCTGGGCGGCGAAGGCGTCGGCGCCGGGGCCGATCAGCATGACGTGGGGCGACTGTTCCATCACGGCGCGGGCGGCGGCGACCGGGTGGCGGGTGGTGGTCAGCCCGGCGACGGCGCCGGCGGTCAGGTCCGCGCCGTTCATGACGGCGGCGTCCAACTCGTTACGTCCGGCCGCAGTGAAGACGGCGCCCCGCCCGGCGTTGAACAGGGGATCGTCCTCCATGACCTGGACGGCGGCCTGGACCGCGTCCAGCGCCGAGCCGTCGCGCGCGAGCACCGCCGATCCGGCGTCCAGCGCCCGTTGCAGGGCGGCGCGATAGGCGGCGTCCTGAGCCGGGGTCAGGCCGGCCCGCTCGATCACCCCCGCCCCGCCGTGGATGGCCAGGGACCAGAGGGGAGCGGCCGGGTCCTGGGCGTGGGCAAGGCTGGCGACGATGGAAAAACAGAGTGTAATTAGTGCAATTCGTCCAGATCGCATCATGGTCGGTCCCTCCGTCGGTGGATTGTAACCCGACCCCCGGCGATGTCAGGTCGATGGGTGCGACAATCTGAAAAGCGGTGCGTTTTCAAGCACGAGGTGGATGAAATTGTGCGGGGACACGCCCGAGAGCGACGGGAGTAGGGGGCAGACGCGGCCCATCACTCCCGATGGTGCAGCCGCTTCCACACCCGATAGGCGACGATGGGAGCGAAGCCGCAGATCAGGGCGGCGAGCAGGACCGTCCAGAACCCGCCGCCCAGCCAGAACTCCCCCGCCAGGGCGCCGGCGCCGGCCGCGAGGGCCGGGCCGAGCCAGGGCAGCCAGGTCGGCGGCCGCATCCGCATTCAGGCGTCGACCTTGATGACGCCGCGACGGATCTGGTCCAGTTCGATGGAGTCGAACAGGGCCTGGAAATTGCCGTTGCCGAAACCCTCGTTGCCCTTGCGCTGGATGATCTCGAAGAAGATCGGGCCGAAGGTGTCCTGGGTGAAGATTTGCAGCAGCAGGCCTTCCTCGTCCGAACCGTCGATCAGGATGCGGTTCTTGCGCATCCGCTCCACGTCCTCGCCATGGTTGGGCAGGCGTTTGTCGATCAGCTCGAAATAGGTCTCGATCGTGTCCTGGAAGTCGACGCCGCGCGCGCGCATGGCCTCGACCGTCTCGAAGATGTTCTCGGTGGTCAGGGCGATGTGCTGGATGCCCTCGCCGTTGTAGCGGCGCAGGAATTCCTCGATCTGGGAATTGTCGTCCTGGCTTTCGTTCAGGGGGATGCGGATGGCGCGGTCGGGCGCGATCATGGCCTGCGAGAACAGGCCGGTCGCCTTGCCCTTGATGTCGAAATACTTCTGCTCTTCGAAATTGAACACCGAGCCGTAGAAGCCCGACCAGGTCCGCATCTGGCCGCGACGGACATTGTGGGTCAGGTGGTCCAGGATCTCGAGACCCATCGAATTCTTGCGCTCGGCCTCTTCCCAGCCCTCGATCTCGTCCCAGGCGTCGTACAGCGAGCCGGCGTCGCCATACTGGTCGATGACGTACAGCAGCGAACCGCCGATGCCCTGGAGGATATAGGGATAGTCGCCCAGCGCCCCGCCGTTCGCATCGGTCGCCGCCACGGCGCCGCGTTGGAGCGCGCCCTCATAGGCGGCCTTGGCGTCATTGGTGCGGAAGGCCATGCCGTTGGCCGAGGGGCCGTGGTCGGCGGCGAAGGCCTGGGCCTGACCGTTCGGCGTGCGGTGGACCAGGAAGGAGATGTCGCCCTGTTTCAGGCGCACCACGTCGGTCTTCGGGTTCACATGAGTCTGGGTGAAGCCCATCATTTCAAGGCGCGAAATCATCGCCTTCGGTTCCGGGCCGGTGAATTCGACGAATTCGAATCCATCGACGCCGAGGGGGTTTTCCAGGTTGATCTGTTCCGCCGTCGTCTGGGCAGGGGCCTGATCAGAGGTGGGGGTCATGTCGTTCATGGCGCGTCTCCCGCGTAGCTTCTGTGGCGGGCTTAACCGAAAGGGGCCGCCGATTGGCGCGGAACCTAGTCGCGGATGACGACAGAGCCAAGGCGGTCCCACGGGGTCGTGATGGGTGAGGGAGTTCTGATGGACATCCGCAATCCTGGCGTGTCAGATGGGTGGCCATTGGGGGAGACAGACATGGACTATCTAAAACGCGCACCGTTTGGCGGACTGTTCCTGGTCACATTCACGGTGGCGGCGACGTTTCAGGTGCTGATGGCCCTGTTGGGACTACTTCTCGCATTTCTGTCGCCTGGTCTGTTCTTCATGAACGGCGCTCCGGCCACTTCGCCTGTGCAGGCGGTCGGCGTTCTCCTGTTTCTTCTGGTCGTCGGACTGGTCATCAACGCCGGAATATCGGCTATCGGCGCCCTGTTGTGGATGGGCGTCCGGATCGCACTGCCAAAACCCGCCTCCGTTTAAGAAGGGGGTCAGCCCGGCAGCAGGCGCGTCGCCCATTCCGCGCCCAGCAGCAGGCCGGTCGCCACCACGCCCAGGAGCGTCAGCCAGGCCGTCGTCACCGCCGCCCCGGCGATCACGAACAGGCCGTCCCGCTGGATCAGGCCGACCGACAGAAGCGCCAGGGCCACGGAGGGGATGGTGTTGGTCATCGGCAGGACGATGGTCAGGGTGGCCAGGATCATGAAGACCGCCGCCAGCTTCTCGCCCGGTCCATCGGCGAAGCGACGCAGGCGGGGGCGAGAGAACCGGTCGATCCAGCCCAGTTTCGACTCGGCGAAATCGGCCATGGCCTTGAGCCACGAACCCCTGGCGCGCAGCTTCAGCAGCCAGCGCGGCAGCCAGGGCTCTTCCCGGCCCACCAGCATCTGGCCGGCCAGCAGGATGACGGCCACCCCGACCACCTGGGGCACGCCGTAAAGGCCGGGGACCAGGCAGGGAATCGACAGCAGCAGGATCAGCAGCCCATAGGCGCGCTCGTCCAGGCGGTCGCGAATTTCTTCCAGGGTCAGGCCGGCCTCGCCCCCGTCGTCGGACAGCCGACGCAACAGGCGAGCGATGTCGTGGCTGACGTCGTCGGCGTGGCCGGACGGAGAGGGGACGGTCATGCCGCCTCCTTTAGAGGCGTCGGGAACGGACGGCGAGGGCTTCGATGTCGCGGCGCGTGACGTCGGACGCAGGTCTTGCTAGGGCGTCGCCCCTGCCAGGGGATTTCCATGCTTCGCAAGCTCTATGACGGCGTCTTCAATCTGGCGCGAGGCCGCCACGCGACGCCCGCCCTGGCCATGGTCGCCTTCGCCGAGAGTTCCTTCTTCCCCATCCCGCCCGATGTGATGCTGGCGCCGATGATTCTGGCCCGGCCCGAGAAGGCTTATTTTTACGCCGGGGTCTGCACCCTGGCCTCGGTCCTGGGCGGGATTCTCGGCTACGCCATCGGCTATTTCCTGACCGATTTCGGCCTGGCGATCCTCCGGGTTCTCGGCCATTCGGACGGGCTGGATCATTTCCGCCAATGGTTCGCCCAGTGGGGGCTGTGGGTCATACTGATCAAGGGGTTGACCCCCATTCCCTACAAGCTGGTGACCATCGCCTCCGGCCTGGCGGCCTTCAGTTTCCCGGTCTTCATGGGGGCGTCGGTCGTGACCCGGGGCGGCCGGTTCTTCCTCGAGGCCTGGATCCTGAAGCGCTGGGGCGCGGCCATGCTGGCCCAGGTCGAGAAACGCCTGGCGCTGTGGTCCGGGATCGGCCTGGTGGTGTTGATCGCCCTGATCGTGATGCTGAAGCTTCTGTAAGTCGACGGCGACGCCTTGGCGGGTTAAGACCGCTGCACGATGAGAGACATCTATCGCCTGATGACCCGTTGGTGGACCGCCTTCGCCCTGGCCGCGTCGCTGGCCATGCTGGGCGCGGCCCACGCCTTCGAGCGGTTCGCGGGCCTGGCGCCCTGCAACCTCTGCCTCAAACAGCGCGAGGTCTATTGGGGCGCGGTCGCCGTGGCGGCGGTGGCCACCGCCTGGACCTTGCTGAGCGGCAGCCGGCGCGGCACGCCCCGGATCGCCGCCTTCCTGCTGGCCGCCGTCTTCGCCACCGGCGCCGTCACCGCCGTCTTCCACATGGGCGGCGAGTACAAGTGGTGGAGCCTGCCCGCGACCTGTGTGGGCGGGGGCGACGTCGATCTGGAAAGCCTGACCGCCCTGGCGCTCGGCACGGGGCCGGCCCAGAGGGTGGCCATGTGCGACGCCGTGGCCTGGAGCTGGCTGGGCCTGTCCATGGCCGGCTGGAACGCCCTCCTCTCCCTCGCGTTGGCGGGGTTCAGCCTGCTGGCGGCCAAACGCCCCAAGGACGCCCGCGCCCCCCGGATCGAAAAGGCCTGACGCATGACCGACGCGGCGACCCCCGACTCCCGGCCTCGTCCCCCTCTGCCCCGGCCAGGCCGCGGCGCCGACAAGGCGCGGATGGATGAGATCCTGCGGGTCGATCACGCCGGCGAATATGCGGCGGTCCTGATCTATCGCGCCCAGAAGGCCGTGTTCGAGGGCCGCAAGGCGCACGGCGGCATGGTGCGCGACCTGGGCGAGATGCAGGATCAGGAGGCCGTGCATCTGGCCCGGTTCGAACGGCTGTTGAACGAACGCCGGGTGCGGCCCACGGCGATGACGCCGCTGTGGCGGATCGCGGCCTCGGCCCTGGGCGCGGGCACGGCCCTGATGGGCGAGAAGGCGGCCCACGCCTGCACCGAGGCGGTCGAGAGCGTGATCGAGAAACACTACGCCGAACAGATCGCCGAGATCGGCGAGCGCGATCCCGCGCTGGCCGCCGAACTGAAACAGTTCCGCGACGAGGAGCTGGCCCACCACGATCATGCCATCGAACACGGCAGCCGCGAAGCCCCGGCCTATCGGCTGCTGAGCGGGGTGATCAAGGCCGGCTGCCGGGTGGCGATCAAGGTCAGCGAGAAGGTTTAGACGTATCCTCCCCATCGCTACGCGACAGGGAGGAGACGGGAACCTCAGAAGATCTCGAATAGCCCGGCCGCGCCCATGCCGCCGCCGATGCACATGGTGACGACGCCGTATTTTGCGCCGCGCCGCTTGCCCTCGATCAGGACGTGGCCGGTCATGCGGGCGCCGGACATGCCGTAGGGGTGGCCGATGGAGATGGCGCCGCCCGAGACGTTCAGCAGTTCGTCCGGGATTCCCAGGGTGTCGCGGCAGTAGAGGACCTGGACCGCGAAGGCCTCGTTCAGCTCCCAGATGCCGATGTCGTCGACCGTCAGGCCGTGGCGCTTCAGCAGTTTGGGCACGGCGTACACTGGGCCGATGCCCATCTCGTCGGGCTCCACCCCCGCCACCGCCATGCCGCGATAGGCGCCGAGCGGCTGGAGATTGCGCTTCACCGCCTCGCCGGCCTCCATGATGACGCAGGCCGAGGCGCCGTCCGACAACTGGGAGGCGTTGCCGGCGGTGATGTATTCGCCCTGCTCGATCTCCTCGCCGCCGCCGAAGACCGGCTTCAGGGTCTTCAGCCCCTCCAGGGTGGTTTCGGGCCGGTTGCCCTCGTCCTTCGAAAGGGTGATCTCCCTGGAGGTGGTCTCGCCGGTCGCCTTGTCCGTGACCAGCATGGTGGTGGTCATGGGTACGATCTCGGCGTCGAGCCGGCCTGCCGCCTGGGCCGCCGCCGTGCGCTGCTGGGACTGAAGCGCGTATTCGTCCTGGCGGTCGCGGCTGATGTCATAGCGGCGGGCCACGACCTCGGCCGTCTCCAGCATCGACATATACATGTGGGGCGCCAGCTTCAGCAGAGCCTCGTCCTTGGCCCGGTACAGGTTCATGTACTGGTTCTGGACCAGGGAGATGCTCTCGAGCCCGCCGCCGACCGCCATCTTCTGCTGGTCGAACATCACCTGTTTGGCCGCCGTGGCGATGCCCATCAGGCCCGAGGCGCACTGGCGGTCCAGACTCATGCCTGGAACCGAAGAGGGCAGGCCGGCGGCCAGGGCGATCTGGCGGGCGACGTTGGTGCCGGTCGAACCCTGCTGCAGGGCCGCGCCCATAATCACGTCCTCGATCTCGGCCGGATCGACGCCGGCGCGCTGGACCGCGTGTTTCACCGCATGGGCGCCCAGCCGCTGGGCCTGGGTGTCGTTGAAGGCCCCGCGATAGGCCCGGCCGATGGGAGTGCGGGCGGTGGAGACGATGACGGCTTCACGCATGACGGAGATCCTTCTGTGTTGGGCGGGCCTGTCGCGCCTTACGCGCGACTTGAGACCAGAACGGTTTCCTCTGCGACGAACTTAGGCCCCTCACGCGGCGTCAACGCAAGCCGCGACACGTCACGAACGGCGCGGTTTCCCGACCCTCGTTCGCCCATTGTGTTGAAACGGCGCCACAGTCGCCACATTCATCCCAGGCGGGCGGAACAACCGGCCAGCGATGCCGTTTGGCTCGGGAACGTCGGGCAGCAGCTCGGCTTCAGGCATTTTACAGATTGAGGAAGCTATGAAGCTCAAACTTCTCGCCTCCGTCGCCGTCGCAGGGCTGTTCGCAGCTGGCGCGGCCTCGGCGGAACCGAACGGCTGGTACGGCGCGATCGACGCCGGTTACCACATGATCGACGACATCAACGCCGAATCGTCGACGACGGGCGCCAACTGGAACTATGAAGTGAACGACGGTTGGGCGGCTTTCGCCCGTCTCGGCTATCGCTTCAACCCCAACTGGCGCGTTGAACTCGAAGGCGGCTACCGCTCGGGCGACATCGGCACCGTGCGCGCCGTCTCCGGCACCCAGGGCCTGTGCAACCTGACCCCGGCGACCGGCGGCTGCTTCTCTCCGGAAGGCGACATCGAGTCCACCACCCTGATGGCCAACGTCATCTACGATTTCGGCTATGAAGCCTGGGGCATCCGTCCCTTCGTCGGTCTCGGCGCCGGCGTGAACCACGTCAACACCGACACTGTCGGCAATCTGCGGGCCAACCGCGGCGCTTCCTTCGGTGCTGACGACAGCTCGACCGAGTTCGCCGCTCAGGCGATCGCCGGTCTGGCCTGGGCTGTGGGCGACCGCACCAATATCGACCTGACCTACCGCTATCTGACGGGCGACGCCTCGTTCGCCTCGACCACGGTCGGCACCGGCGTCGGCGCGACCTCGTTCGGCGAATGGGACGGCGACTACGACCAGTCGCACACCGTGACCCTGGGTCTGCGTTACAGCTTCGGCGCTGAAGACGCCCCCCCGCCCCCGCCTCCTCCGCCCCCGCCGCCGCCGCCTCCTCCGCCCCCGCCGCCGCCCCCGGCTCCGGTGGCCCAGGCTCCGGTCGCCCGCCAGTTCGTCGTTTACTTCGACTGGGATCGCTCGGACCTGACGACGGAGGCCCGTTCGGTGGTCAGCCAGGCCGCGACCTACGCCAAGTCGGGCCGTCCGACGCGCGTCCTGATCGTCGGCTACACCGACACCTCGGGCTCGGCCGCCTATAACCTCGGCCTGTCGAACCGTCGTTCGCGCACCGTTGCGGACGCCCTGGTCGCCCAAGGCGTCAACGGCGGCGTTATCGCCCTGGACGCCAAGGGTGAAACCGCCCTGGCCAAGCCGACCGCTGACGGCGTGCGTGAGCCGCTCAACCGTCGCGCGACGATCGACATCAACTTCTAAGACCTAGACCCCCCGGCCCGACGAAAGTCGGATCGGGGGGCGCGGGAGCTTGAGGTACGTCTATCGGACGGATCAAAAACCGCCGTCTTCGTTCGAGGATGGCGGTTTTCCCATGTGGAGAGGCGGTAACGGTTGGTCGAAATCGCGCCGCATTATGGAATTTGGGTTGATCCGACCTCTGGAGCGAGCGAGATAAAGCCCAATGGTCACATTCTCCGCCAAACGCCCCGATTGCATCGGCGAAGAGTCCTTCCTTGACCCGCCGCGCCGCTTGAAGCGAACTGGGGGTCTGTAAAATGGTTGATCTTCGCCAGTCGCATCGACAGGTCACGGGGCGTCGGCGGCGGCGGTACCGGCTTCGGGCGGACAGCCCCCCGGCCGTCCAATCGCGGCTTCGCGCACCGCCCCCGACGCCTGCGCGCGGCGGCGAGGTGACGATCCTGCCTGTCGGCTCCCGTCACCGCAGTCAAAGCCTGGCCGGCCGGCGATTCCTGATCGTGTCGGCGCCGTTTGGCGGATTCGGGGTCGCTCTGGCGCGGACGTTGGAGGCGCGGGGCGCGACGGTTCAGCGGATGATCTTCAACGCCGGCGACGCCCTGAATTGGCGCCGCGCCGGCGGCGTGGTGTTCAAGGCCGCAGCCGAAGTCTGGGCTGAACGGTTGGCGGAGGTGGCGGCCGACTTCACCGATCTCCTTCTGTTTGGCGAAGGCGGCCCCTATAATCGTGCGGTCCTGTCGGCGACCGAAGGGCTCGACGCCCGCGTCTGGGTGCTGGAGAATGGATATTTCCGCCCAGACTGGATCACGGTCGAGCTGAACGGCGTCAATGCGTCCAGCGGCCTTCCCCGTTTTCGCGACGGCTATCCCGCGCCGGAACCCGTCCTTCCCGACCCCATCCCCGTGGGCCGGATCCTGCCTCACCATGTGGTGAACATAACCGCCTACCATCTGGTCCAGACGTTGGGCGCCTTCCTGTTTCCCCGGCACGCCAACCATTACACGGCCTCGCCCCTCAGCCAGTGCCTGGGCCATGTGCGGCGCTATCTGGGCCTGGCTGCGCGGCGAGCGTCGGAGAATGACGTCGATGTCATCGCCGCGCGCGGCGAATTCTTCATCGTCTGTCTCCAGCGCGAAGGCGACGCGCAACTGCTTCGCTATTCGCAGTACGCCGACAACACGGCCTTCCTCGCCAAGGTCATGACCAGTTTTGCCGCCCATGCGCCCCGGAACGCGCGGCTGGTGGTGAAGAACCATCCGCTGGATCCGGGTCTGATCGATCTTGCGGCGGTGACGCGGCGTCTGGTCATAGAGCGCGGCCTGCAAGGCCGGGTCGATTTCATCGACGGCGGAAATCTGGCCCAGTTGTGTCGCGCCTCTCAGGGCATGGTGGTGAACAATTCCAGCGCCGCCCTGTCCGCCCTGGGCTTCCATACGCCGGTCAAGGTTCTGGGCGACGCCTTCTTCGATTTCGAGGGATTGACCGACCAGCAGGCGCTGGACGACTTTTGGTCGGCGCCCCAGGCGCCGGACACGGCCCTGTTCACCCGATTCCGCGCCCATGTGATCGCCCAGAGCCAGGTGAACGGCAATTTCCATGAACCCCGGGCGATCGGGCGGACGGCGCATGGCGTGGCCGACATGTTTGAGCGGATTTTCTAAGCAATCCCCCGTAGAGCAGCACGAATGTTGCGACAGGGCCACAGCCGGGCTCTGTCATATCGTTGTCATATAACTGTCGCCTGACATTGCAACACCCGACGTAGATGGGGCCAGATTTCGACAGGCGACCCCGCCTGTCGCCTTTAGGGTCTGTACGGCCTTCATCTGGGGATAGATGCAATGATCAACCGCAAGCGCCTCTTCTGGGCGACCACCGCCATCGTCGGCACGCTGGCCGGCGCCGGCGCCGCCTCCGCACAATCGACCGGCACCCAAGCGACTGAAGTCGATGAAATCGTTGTCACCGGCGCGCGCGGTCCGCGCACCATCGACGGCGCCATCGTGGCTGAGAACGTCGGCAAGAGCCGTTCGACGATCACGCAAGAGTATATTGCGACCCAGGCTGCGGGTCAGTCGATCAACGAGATCCTGAACCTCGTTCCCGGCATGAACTTCACCAACAACGACCCGTATGGTTCGTCGGGCGGCAACATCCGCCTGCACGGCTTCGACGGCAACCGCATCGCGCAGACCTTCGACGGCATGCCGCTGAACGACTCGGGCAACTACGCGCTCTATACGAACCAGCAGCTGGATAGCGAGCTGATCGACCGCGCCACGGTCAACACCGGCACGACCGACGCCGACAGCCCCTCGGCCTCGGCCACGGGCGGCACGATCAACATCTCGTCCATCACCCCGACCGAAGAGTTCGGCGGCTGGGTGAAGGGCTCGCTGGGCGACTTCAACTACAAGCGCGTCATGGGCCTGGTGAACACCGGCGCCGTCGGCCCCTGGGGCACCCGCGCCTGGCTGGCCTATTCCGACCAGTCCTATGACAAGTTCAAGGGCATCGGCGACCTGGGCAAGATCCAGTACAACGCCAAGATCTACCAACCGATCCGCGACAACGGCGACTTCGTCTCGCTGGCCGCGCACTGGAACCGCAACCGCAACAACAACTACAACGGCCCGAACCTGTTCCGTAACGCGGATGGTTCGCTCGGTTCGACGGCCGACACCAGCCCGTTCGGCTGGAACGTCGACTTCGTCCCGACCTACACGGCGCCGACCTTCCGCAATGGCTTGGCTGACGTTGATTCCAACGGCACCAGCTACTGGGGCCTACGCGTCAACCCGTCGGACACAGGCAACCTGCGTGGTCAGTCGCGCTTCACCCTGGCCGAGGGTCTGATCTTCACCTTCGACCCCTCGTTCCAGTATGTTCTGGCTAACGGCGGCTCGCAGCAGACGGTTCTGGCTGAGAATGACGCACTTCTGCGCGGCACCAACGCCACGGGCGGCGTCGATCTCAACGGCGACGGCGATCTGCTCGACAAGGTTCGCGTCATGACCCCGTCGAATACCCATACCCAGCGCTACGGCATCAACTCGTCGCTGATCTGGAACCTGAACGAAGACCATTCCCTGCGTCTCGCCTACACGCTGGACCACGCGCGTCACCGCCAGACCGGCGCGTACGGCACGATCGACTTCTCGAACCCGACCGAGCCGCGCTTCACGAACTACTTCGGCGGCCGCAACGGTCCGACGATCACGAACCTGAACGGCTACGATCTGCGGGCCCGTGACCGTCTGTCCTACGCCATCCTGAACCAGGTCGCCTTCGAGTACCGCGGCAAGTTCATGGACGACCACCTGCGCCTGAACCTCGGCGTCCGCGCGCCCTTCTTCAAGCGCGAGATGAACCAGTATTGCTATTCGCAGTCCGGGTCCTCAAGCGTTCGCTGCACTTCGGAAACGGCTTCGACCACGGGGCTTGTGAACGGCGTGTCGACGCCTCTCGCGAACGGCATGGTATCTTTCGCCGGGGTCGGAACGACGCGTACCGTTGACGGTGTGCCGGTCTTCACTTCTACGCAGTTCATCAAGCCTTACAGCCGCGAGAAGACGTTCGACGACATCTTGCCGAACCTGAACGCCACGTGGCGCTTCGACGGCGCCAGCAGCGTCTACTTCTCTTATGCGGAAAGCCTGACCCTGCCGCGCACCGACAACCTGTACACGGTTCTGTACAATGCGGACGGTGAGCTGATCAGCCCGATCCTGGACCCGGAAACCAGCAAGACCTACGACGCCGGTTACCGCTACCAAACCGGAACCCTGATCGCCTCGGCCAACATCTGGTACACCCAGTTCCAGAACCGCATCCTGTCGGCCTATGATCCGGAAACCAACATCAGCACCGACCGTAACGTCGGCGATGTGGACATGATGGGCTTCGACGCCCAGCTCGGCTACTCGCCGATCGAGTCGCTGTCCTTCTATGCTTCGGCTTCGTACAACGACAGCGAGATCCAGGACGACTATCGCAGAAGCTCGAGCAGCGTCATCCCGGTCGGCGGCAAGAGCCTGGTGGAAACGCCGGATTGGACCTTCGTCCTGAGCGCCAAGTACGAAACCGGGCCGCTGAGCGCCGGCATCCAGGCCAAGTATGTCGGCGAGCGTTGGCTGACCGACGTCAACGACCTGGCGGTGCCGAGCTATACGGTCGTCAACGCCGACGCCCGCTTCGACCTGGGCTACTTCGGCTTTGAAGGCACCGACATCCAGATCAACGTGACCAACCTGCTGGACGAAGAATATTTCGGCTCGCTGGGCACCGGTCTGGACGCCAACTCGTCGCTGTACGCCAACCAAGGCCCGCCGCGCACGATCCAGGCCTCGGTCCGCTACGCCTTCTAAGGCTTAGCCAGACTGAAACGACGAAGGGCGGTCCGTTCGCGGGCCGCCCTTTTTCTTTGCGTAAAGCCCGCCGTTGAAGTCGGGGGCGGTTGGGGCCATATGGCGCGGCTCGCGGGTCGCCCGCCCGCTCCGTTGGACCCCAGACAGGACCTGCCCGCCGATGACCGCTCCCATCTCCGCCGCCGTTCCTGCCGAGTGGGCTCCGCACCGCGCCATGTGGGTGGGCTGGCCCAGCCATGCGGAATACTGGTTCGAGGCGCTGGAGCAGGCGCAGGACGAGGTCGAGGGGCTGGTGCGGGCGCTGGCCGGGCCGGGGCGCGAGCAGGTCAGGCTGATGGTCGGCAAGGCCGAGGTGCTGGCGGACGCCCGGGCGCGCTTTGAGGGCGTCGAGAATGTCGAGGTGGTGGCCGGTGAGTTCGGCGACATCTGGCTGCGCGACACCGGGCCGATCTTCGGCGAGGGGTCGAAGACGGCGGCGGCGTTCAAGTTCAACGGCTGGGGCGGGAAATACGACATGCCGGGCGACGATCTGGTCGCCGGTCAGATCGGCGAACATGCGGGCGTGGCCCTGACGTGGAACGATTTCGTCATGGAGGGCGGGTCGCTGGATCATGACGGGGAGGGGACGGTGCTGACCACCCGCCAGTGCCTGCTGAACCCGAACCGCAACCCGGCCTGGAACCAGGACGAGGCGGTCGCGACCGCCGCGCTGGAGGCCGCCATTGGCGCCAAGGCGGTGCTTTGGCTGGGCGACGGCCTGTTGAACGACCACACAGACGGACACGTGGACAACCTGGCCCGCTTCGTCGCGCCGGGCGTCGTGGCCTGTCCCATCGCCTGGGGGCGGAACGACCCCAACGCCGAGGTCTATGACGCCACGGCGCGCGATCTGTCGGGCATGACCGACGCGGCGGGGCGTAAGCTCCGTGTACTGAGAATCCCGTCTCCGGGCCTGGTGCTGGACGAGGACGAACGCCCGATTCCGGCCAGCCACATGAACTTCCTGATCGCCAACGGCGCCGTGGTGGTGCCCACCTATGGCGACGACGAGGCCGCGCGGTTCGCCTGCGAGGCCCTGGCGACCGCCTTCCCTGATCGCGAGATCATTCCGCTGCCGTCCAAGGCCATCCTGACCGGCGGCGGCTCGTTCCACTGCATCTCCCAGCAGGAGCCGGAATGAGTGGTGAGTGGCGAGTGGCGAGTGGCGAGGTTCGTCACTACCGCGACCTGCTGGTCTGGCAGAAGGCGCTGAGCTGGGTCGAACTTGTCTATGCGGCGACCCGCGAATGGCCGTCCGATGAGCGTTTTGGACTGATCAGCCAAGTCCGGCGGGCTTGCGTGTCTGTGCCTTCCAACATCGCCGAAGGTTGCGCCCGGCGTTCCACGCCTGAATTTCTGCGTTTCCTCTCTATCGCCAGGGGATCGCTGGCGGAGGTGGAGACCCAACTGATTATCGCCCAACGGCTGACCTATCTGGAGGACGCCGCACTGACGCGGCTGCTCGACTCCGCCGACGAAATCAGCCGGATGCTTTCCGGCCTCATCTCCAAGCTCGAGGAGCGCACGAAATGACTTCCCTCGCCACTCGCCACTCGTCACTCGCCACTTCCAGAACCATCACCGTCGCCGGCATCCAGACCTCTTATGGCGAGGACATGCAGGCGAACATCGTCAAGACGATCGACCTCGTGCGCGAGGCGGCGGGCAAGGGCGCGCAGGTGATCCTGCCGTCGGAACTGTTCCAGGGGCCGTATTTCTGCGTGTCGCAGGAGGAACACTGGTTCACCCAGGCCTATGAATGGCGCGAGCATCCGTGCGTCACGGCCATGGCGCCGGTGGCCAAGGAACTGGGTGTGGCCATTCCCGTCTCGATCTTCGAGAAGGACGGGCCGCAGTATTACAATTCGCTGGTCATGCTGGACGCGGACGGCGAGGCCCTGGGCGTCTATCGCAAGAGCCATATTCCCGACGGTCCCGGCTATCAGGAGAAGTATTATTTTCGGCCGGGGGATACGGGCTTCAAGGTCTGGAAGACGCGCTTCGGCAAGGTCGGGGTCGGCATCTGCTGGGACCAGTGGTTCCCGGAAGCCGCGCGGGCGATGATGCTGATGGGCGCCGACGTGCTGATGTATCCGACCGCCATCGGCACCGAGCCGCATGACGCGACCCTGCACACGGCCCAGCCGTGGCGGCGCGCCATGCAGGGGCACGCCGTGTCCAACGCGGTTCCCGTCGTCGGGGCCAACCGGATCGGGCATGAAACGGTGACCGAGGTCGGCCAGACCTTCTACGGCCATTCCTTCATCGCCGATCAGCAGGGCGATCTGGTCGAGAGCCTGGGCGCCGAGGAGGAGGGGGTGCTGGTGCACCGCTTCGACCTGGATGAACTGGACAAGTATCGCGCCGCCTGGGGCTTCTTCCGCGATCGGCGGACGGATCTATATGGGGTGTTGACGGGGGCGCGGGGGGCTTAGCCCCGCATCCCCTCCACCGCCGCCACCAGCCGGTCGAGGTCTGAGGGCGTGGACAGCCGGTGGTCGCCGCCCTCGATCAGGTCCAGGCGGACGTCGCCGCCCGTCAGACGTTCGATCAGTTCGACCTGGTGACGCCAGGGGACCACGTCGTCGCCGCGGCCCTGCAGGATGTGGACCGGGGCGGCGATGTCGATGACGCCGTCCAGCAGCAGCCAGTCGCGCGCCTCCTCGAACATGCGCCGCGTCAGGACATATTCGCCCAGGCCTGCCTCGACGATCAGGGTCTCGCCCTCGCGCAGGATGGCCTCACGTTCGTGATCGGCCAGGCCCGGCCACATCAGCCGTTCGGTGAAGTCCTGGGCCGGATTGACCAGGACCAGGCCCTTGATCCGTTCCGGCCGCGCCAGGGTCGCCAGCAGGGCGACCCAGCCGCCCATCGACGAGCCGACCGGGATGATCGGGCCGGACAGGCTGTCGATCAGGGCGACCGCATCCTCGCGCCAGCGGCCGATGGTGGCCTGGCGCCAGTCGCCCGAAGACTGGCCGTGGGCGAAATGGTCGTAGCGGACGAAACTCCAGCCGCGGTCGCGCGCCGCCGCGTCCAGGGCCAGGGCCTTGGTCCCCTCCATGTCGGAGCGGAAGCCGCCGACCCAGACGACGGTCGGGCCGCCGCCCTCGATGCGTTTGAAGGCCAGGGTTTCGCCGTCGGGGCGGGACAGGTGCTGGATGTCGGTCATGGGGGGTGTTCTGCCCGGACTTTCCTTCGCCGTCACCCTTGACCGCGCCGCGTGATGGCGGAACACAGGCCCATGTCCGCACCCCAGGTCCTGTTCGTCACCTCCAACCGTATCGGCGATTGCGTCATCTCCTCGGGCGTGATCCGCGAGATTTCACGTCAGGTTCCGGGCGCGCAGATCACCGTCGCCTGCGGCCGGCCGCCCGCGCCCTTCTTCCGCAATGCGCCCGGCGTCGTGCGCACCCTCGTGCTCGACAAGAAGAAGAGGGCCGGACACTGGGTCGATCTGTGGAAACAGGTGCGTTCGACCCGCTGGGATCTGGTCGTCGACATCCGGGGCTCGGCCTTGGCCTATCTGATCCCGGCCAAGCGACGCGTCGTCTATAACCGTTCGTGGGAGACGGGGCTGCGCAAGGTCGAGATGGTGTCGCGGCTGATGGGGGCGCCGACGCCGCTGGACCCTGAAATCTTCCTGGACGATCAGGCGCGGGCCGAAGCCGCCGCCGTCATTGATCCCCAGCTGGCCGGCGGCGCCGGTCCCGGTCGCATCATCGCCCTGGCCCCCATCGCCCACCAGCCGGGCAAGAGCTGGCCCGCAGACCGCTGGGGCGCCCTGGTCGAGAAGCTGAAGGCCGAGCCGCGTTTCGATGGCTGGCGCTTCATGCCCGTGGGCGGACCGGGCGACCGGCCGCCGGCGACGCCGGCGCTGGAGGCTGCCGGGGCTCGGGCCATCGACTTCGTGGGCAAGGGCGACATCCTGGCCTCGGCCGCCGCCATCGACCGGGCCGATCTGTTCGTGGGCAATGACTCCGGCCTGATGCACGTGTCGGCGGCGCTGGGGCGACCGACGCTGGGCCTGTTCGGGCCGACGGAATGGTGGCTGTATGGTCCCTGGGGGCCGAAGACGCGCACGGCGGCCTCGAACGAGACGCGCGGGGAGTTCGCCCCCATCGAGGCTCTGAGCGTCGATCATGTCTTCGAAGCGGTGCTGGCGCTGCACGACGCCTATATCGCCGAAACGCCCGCCAAGCCTTGAAAAACCGGGCTTCTGGGCGCATATTGCCGTCATGAGGGGAACGTGGCGACAGCCGCGTGCATTCGCTCATCACGACACACGCCTTCTTTGACCACATAAGGAAACGACGCCCATTCGCCGTCCCATGCAAGCGCCACCCGTGAAAGACGGGCCGCGTATGAACCAGGATATCCGCGCCCCTCGCGTTCTGCTCATTGATCAGAACGGTGAGAAACAGGGCGTCATGCCCACCTCTTCCGCGCTCGAAGCCGCCGAAGAAGCCGGGATGGACCTGGTCGAGATCGTCTCCACCTCCGAACCGCCGGTGGCCAAGATCCTCGATTACGGCAAGCACCGTTTCCAGGAACAGAAGAAGAAGGCCGAGCAGCGCAAGCGCCAGAAGGTCGTCGAGCTCAAGGAAATCAAGCTCCGTCCGAACATCGACACCCACGATTATGAGGTGAAGGCCAAGGCCATGCACCGCTTCTTCGACGAGGGCGACAAGGTCAAGGTCACGCTGCGCTTCCGCGGCCGTGAAATGGCCCACCCCGAACTGGGCATGAAGCTGCTGAACAAGGTCCAGGCCGATTTCGATGAAATCGCCAAGGTCGAGTTCGCGCCCAAGATGGAAGGCCGCCAGATGATCATGATCCTAGCGCCGCGCTGATCGGCACGATCCATCGCTGATCTGGAAAGCCCCGACCGGACCCGGTCGGGGCTTTCTTTTTTCGCGCGTGGGGCGCGGACCTCTTGCAACTTGCGGGCGGGGCGTCCGAAAAGGAGGTTCGACTCGGGGGAGGACGTGCGTGGTGTTCAGGTCAGGGGCGAAGGCGCTCGCATTTGCGGTCGCGGCTTTGGTTTGCGCAGGGAATGCGGGGGCCTGGGCCCAAAGCGAGGGGCAGGGCGCGGCCCGGAGCGCGGCTCCCCCGCCGCTTGAGGCCTATGGCGCGACGCCGGCCATCGAATATATCGAACTGTCGCCCAGCGGCGACCTGATCGCCCGCATCACCGTCGTGGGCGAGACGCGGGCCATCGCCGTCACCCGGATGACGACCGGCGAGCATTTGTTCGCCGCCGACGTCGGCGACGTCAAGGTGCGCGACCTGCGCTGGATCGGCGAGAACCGGGTTCTGGTCGTCACCTCGCAGACGCGGGGCATCGCCATGCTGGGCGTGCCGCGGTCGGAACTGTTCTTCGGCCAGGTGCTGGATCTGGAGAAGAAGAAGCTGGTCCAGGTGCTGGATCGCACGCCGGACGTGCTGGCCGTGCTTTACGGTTCGGCTTCGATCCGCACCACGCAGGACGGCGAGGCCCTGTTCGTGCGCGGGGTCAATGTCACGACCGACCAGATCGATCTGCACCGCATCGACCTGAGAACAGGGCGCGGCCGCTCCGTGGCCGCGATGGATCGCGAGACTGACGACTATGTGCTGGACGGCGACGGCGAGGTGATCGCCATGGCCCGCTATGTGGAACGCACCGGCCGCTGGTCGTTGCGACTGCCCAACAAGGGGCGCGGCTTCCACGAGGCCTGGGCGATCGACGCCCCGGTGGACACCCCCTCCTTCTACGGCATGGGCCGCACGCCCCGCACGATTGTCATCGGCGCCGACCGGCCGGACCTGGCCCAGCAGGAAACGGATTCCGAGACTTCGGACGTCCTGTTCGAGGTCAATGTGGACACCGGCGAATGGACCCGCCTTCCGTTCGAACACCATCCCGACTTGCTGGTGCATCATCCGCAGACCCGTCTGCTGATCGGCGGCGCCCGCACCGAGGAAGACGGCGTCCGGTACGAGTTTCTGGAACCCCAGGCGTCGCGGCGGTGGCGGTCCATTGAGCGGGCCTTCAAGGACAAGGCCCCGCGACTGGTGTCCTGGAACGATGATCTGAGCCTGGTCGTCGTCTTCACCGACACGGGCGAGGCGGGTCAGTATCAACTGGTCGATTTTGATCGCGGCGTGGCCGACAGCCTGGCCGAGTCCTATCCGACCATCGCCCCCGAACAGGTCGGCGCCGTGCGCCCCATCCACTACGCGGCCCAGGACGGGCTGGATATTCCCGGCTATCTGACCCTGCCGCCGGGCGTGTCCGAACCCTCGGGCCTGCCGCTGGTGGTTCTGGCCCATGGCGGGCCGGCGTCGCAGGACGTGGCGGGCTTCGACTGGTGGGCCCAGGCCCTGGCGTCGCGGGGCTATGCGGTCTTGCAGGCCAATTTCCGGGGATCGACCGGCTATGGCCGCGACTTCCTGGAGGCCGGCTATGGCGAATGGGGGCGCAAGATGCAGACGGACCTGTCCGACGGCGTACGCTGGCTGGCGGGCGAGGGCATCATCGACCCGGCTCGTGTCTGTATCGTCGGCGCCAGCTACGGCGGCTATGCGGCCATGGCGGGGCTGACGCTGGACGGCGACGTCTATCGCTGCGGCGTGTCCGTCGCGGGCGTGTCCGACCTGCGCCGCATGGTCAATTGGGAAGCGCGGCAGGAAAATCGCAACGACAGCCAGACGGTCCGCTACTGGAACCGGTTCATGGGCGCCGCGCGCCTGAACGACCGGGCGCTGGACGCCCTGTCGCCGGCGCATCTCGCGGCCGCGGCCGACAGTCCCCTGCTGCTCATCCATGGCAAGGACGATACGGTGGTGCCCATCGAACAGAGCCGGGTCATGGCCGAGGCCTTGCGCCGCGCCGACAAGCCGGTGGAACTGATCGAGCTGCAGGGCGAGGATCACTGGCTGTCGCGTTCCGTGACGCGCCGGCAGATGCTGGTCGAGACGGTGCGGTTCCTGGAGGCGAACAATCCGCCTCGCTAGGCCTGATACGCCGCGCTAAGGCTGGGGCATGACCGTTTCGCCCGTTACGCCCCCCAAGGTTCGCGCCCCCGCCCTGGCCGTGCTGTTCTCAGTGGTGTTCATCAATCTGGTCGGGTTCGGCCTGGTGGTGCCGCTGTTGCCCTTCTTCGCCCAGAGCCTGAAGGCCGAGGCGTGGCAGATCACCCTGATGTTCTCGGCCTATTCGCTGGGCCAGTTCTTCGCCGAACCCTTCTGGGGGCGGCTGTCGGACCGGATCGGCCGCAAGCCCGTCCTGCTGGCGACGCTGGCGGCCAACACCGTCGGCTATCTGATGCTGGCCTTCGTGCCCAATATCTGGCTGGCCATCGCGGTGCGCCTGTTCACCGGACTGGGGGCGGGCAATATCTCGACCGTTCAGGGCTATGTCGCCGACGTCACGCCGCCGGAGCAGAGGGCGGGGCGGATGGGGCTGATCGGCGCGGCCTTCGGCCTGGGCTTCATCGTCGGGCCGGGGCTGGGCGGCCTGCTGACCCAGCCGCAGCTGGGACGGCTGGGCTATCAACTGCCGATCTTCCTCGCTGCGGCCCTGGCGGCCATGGCGGCGGTCGGGGTGATCGTCTTCCTGCGCGAGAGTCGGGCCAAGGCCGATCCTGCGGCGGCGCGTCCGCCCTTCCTGGCGGGGCTGAAGGACGCGCGGACCAATCCGGTGGTGTCGCGGGTCCTGGTCGTGACCCTGGTCTATATGGCCGGCTTCTCGGCGATGGAGAGCGTGTTCGGCCTGTGGTCCGAGAGCCGCTACGCCTGGGGCGCGCGCGAGGTGGGGCTCAGCTTCATGATCGTGGGCGTGATATCCACGCTGAACCAGGGCTTCTTCGCCGGGCGTCTGGCGCGGCGGTTCGGCGAGGCGCGGGTGCTGGCGACGGGGATGCTGCTGTTCGGCGCATCGCTTGTGCTGCAGGTGCTTGCGCCGGTCGCCTGGTTCCCCGCGACCCGGCTGGAGCTGGGCGGCCTGTCGATCCCCCTGGTCCAGGGCTGGGTCATTCCCCTGGTCATGGCCGTGGGCGCCTGCGGCATGTCCCTGGCCATGCCCAATATCTCGGCCATGATCAGCCGCGCCTCGCCGCCCGACCGGCAGGGCGCCATGCTGGGCCTGAACATGGCCTCCAGCTCGGTGGCGCGGATCTTCGGACCCATGGTGGCCGGGGCGCTGTTCTCGGGCCTGGGGCACGACTGGCCCTTCCTGGTCGGGGCCCTGCTGACCATCCCGGCGGCGGTGATGGCGATCAACGCCGGACGGGCGATCCGCCGGGGTCAGGTCGCTGCAGAAGCGCCCGCCACGTCCTTGTCCTGACTCATCTTGCGTCGGCCGGCGTCTTCGCTTACAAGCCGCGCCTTCGCGTACCGAACCGCCAGGCGAACAGGCATGCCTAGGCGGTTCATAACTCTGGAGAGACACCTCATCCAACGGGCTCAAGTAGTCCGAAGGACGGTAGCCCCTCCAACAAGGAGATCGAAATGCCGAAACTGAAGACGAAGTCGGGCGCCAAGAAGCGCTTCAAATTCACGGCCACTGGCAAGGTCAAGGCCGGGGTTGCGGGCAAGCGTCACCGCTTGATCAGCCACAACTCGAAATACATCCGCCAGAACCGCGGCACCTCGGTCATGGCCGACGCCGACGCCAAGAAGATCAAGTCCTACATGCCGTACGCCTGATCGGCGCGCGCTGTACGACGGATCTCAACCCAAAGAATTTGAAGGAATAGCGACATGGCTCGCGTTAAACGTGGCGTAACTTCGCACGCCAAGCACAAGAAGGTTCTGGAGCAGGCCAAGGGCTTCTCCGGCCGCCGCAAGAATACGATCCGCACGGCCAAGGCCGCCGTCGACCGCGCCGGGCAATACGCCTATCGCGACCGTCGCGCCAAGAAGCGCAACTTCCGCGCCCTGTGGATCCAGCGCATCAACGCCGCCGCGCGTATCGAAGGCTTCACCTACAGCCAGTTCATCAACGGCCTGAACAAGGCTGGCATCGAACTGGACCGCAAGGTCCTGGCCTCGATCGCCGCCGACGGTGCGGGCTTCAAGGCCGTGGCCGACAAGGTTCGCGCCGCCCTGGCCTAAGGGCGCCGGGCCAAGGCCCGTCCGCGTTCGAAAAGATCAACGCCCGCTCCGGTCTTCCGGGGCGGGCGTTCTTCGTTTCAGGCCTCAAGCCCGGTTCGGGGCGGACTCAGGCGGCTTGCGGCACGGGGGCGGTCTGAGCCGCCGCCAGCACCAGGCGGATGGCGTTCAGCAGGGCGTCGGGCTGGATCGGCTTCTGGGCCACGCCGTTCATGCCGGCGGCGATATAGTCCAGCTCGTCGCCTTCCTCGGCGTTGGCGGTCAGGGCCAGGATCGGCAGGCGCGAGGCCGGGCCGGACAGGGCGCGGATGGCGCGGGTGGCGGCGACCCCGTCCATGACCGGCATCTTGATGTCCATCAGGGCGAGATCGAACGGGCGAGCCTGGACGGCGTCCAGCGCCTCCTGGCCGTTCTCGGCCATTTCGGCGGTGCAGCCGAACATCTCCAGCAGCTTGGCGGCGACGAAGCGGTTGGTGGCGTTGTCGTCGACCACCAGCACATGCAGGGTTTCGTGCGGCGTCGGCTCGGCCATGACCGGACCGACGGCCCCCGCGTCGGCGGCGCAGGCGCTCAGCGGCAGCCGGACCTGGAACCGCGCCCCGCCCATCGGCGAGACGCCCAGGCTGATGCCGCCGCCCATCCGTTCGGCGATCTGACGGCAGATGGCCAGCCCCAGTCCGGCGCCGGCGCCCTCGCGTCCGGCCTTGCCGATATTGAAGGGGTCGAAGATGGTCGCGGCCGCCGCCTCCGGCACGCCGGGGCCGCTGTCGTCCACGGTCAGTTCGACGCTCAGGCCCGTGTCGGAACTGCGGCTGACCAGGGTGGCGGCCACGCCGCCGGTCTGGGTGAATTTCAGGGCGTTTCCGACCAGGTTGTTCAGCAGCTGTTTCACCCGCATCCCGTCCGCCAGGACCCAGGGACCGGCCTCGAGGTCGGTGCGGACGGTCAGGTTCAGGCCCTTCTCCTCGGCGCGCGGCCGCCACAGGGCGTCGATGTCGAAGGCGACGGCGGACAGGTCCAGCGGTTCTTCCTCCAGGGTCAGCATCCCGGCCGAGGCGCGCGACATGTCCAGGGCGTCGGTCAGCAGCCGCAGCAGGCTCTGGCCGGAATCGATGACGGTGCGGACGTAGGGACGAAGCTCTTCCTGTTCGAGCTTCCGCTCCATCAGGGCGGCGACGCCCAGGACCCCGTTCAACGGCGTGCGGATCTCATGGCTCATGACGGCCAGGAATTCGGACTTGGCGCGGCTGGAGGCGACGGCTTCGGCCTCGGCTATGGCCAGGTCCCGCGCCAGGGCCCCCATTTCCTCGGCCCGCTGGCGGTGCAGGGCGGCGCCGGCCTGGACGACCTGCAGAGCCGTGCCGACGCCGACATAACGTCCCTCGGCCACGACGATGAAGCCGCTCAGCAGGGCGCCCAGTTCCGCCGCGCCATAGGCCTGGAAGAAGGTCTCTGCGCTGGTCCCGGCCTCCGCAATGGGGGCGTTGCGGTCCATCAGGCTTTCGGCCGGCTTCTTGGCGTACAGGGCGCGCCCGAACTCGGCCGCCATGCGCAGGGTGAAGGCGTTGCGCTCGATGATGCCGACCGGGCGCCCGTCATCGTTCACGACGGCCAGGGCCAGGGTGTTCGGCTCGGTCTGGAAGCGTTCGAACACCTCGGCGCCCGGCGTGGACGGAGCCACCGGCGCGATCAAGTCAACGAAATCACCGATCAGCGGCATTCGGCCCCCCTTATGTCCACGAAGGCGGGCTTAACCGGTGATATTTAACAACGGCTTTGCCGATCATGAACCTTTCACGGCGCGTTGCGGACAGTTGATCCGAAGGCGGATGATAACAGCGCCGGTTCCCATGCGCGGAAGTCCGGACTAGTCTGGACGCATGGGGATACGTGTCCTGATCTGCGGTCTTGCGGCGGTCGCCGCCCTGGCCTTCCCGGCGGCCGCACAGGACCGCCGGGTCGCCGTGACCTTCGACGACCTGCCCTATCAGGCGTCGGAGGCGGCGCTGTGCGAACCCGCCGAACTGATGCGGCTGACCACGGATTTCGTGGCCATGCTGAAGCCGCTCGACACCCAGGGGACGGCCTTCGTCAACGAGGGCAAGGTCTGCGAGCCTGTCCGGGCCACGGCCCTCCCGGCTGCGCTGAACGTCTGGCTGGACGGCGGGCTTGACCTGGGCAACCACAGCTTCAGCCACATCAACATCCACCGCACGACGGCTGAGGCCTATCTGGCCGATGTGGACGCCGGGGCCCCCAACACGCGCGCGGTGCTGGAGGCGCGCGGCCGGGCCCTGCGCTGGTTCCGTCATCCCTATCTGTTCACCGGCGAGACCCAGGAGAAGCATGACGCCATCGCCGCCGGCCTAGCCCAGCGCGGCTATACGGTCGCGCCCGTCACGATCGACAACAACGACTGGATGTTCGGCGACGTCTATCGCAAGGCCGAGCAACTGGGCGACGAGGCGCTGAAACGGCGGATCGGCGAAGCCTATGTGGCCCATATGACCACGGTGCTGGACTTCTTCGAACCCTATAGCGCCGAACTGACCGGCGGTCGCGAGCCGGCCCAGATCCTGCTGCTGCACGCCAACAGCCTGAACCAGGACTGGTACCCGCAGATCCACGCCCTGTATCTGGCGCGCGGCTATCGGTTCGTGACGCTGGAACAGGCCTTGTCGGACCCGATCTATGCTCATGAAGATCGCTATGTCCGTGCCAACGGGATCTCCTGGCTGCACCGCTGGACCAGCACCGAGGGAAGGCCCATTCGCTGGGAGCCGGAACCGCCCGCCTGGATCGTCGCGGCGAACAAGGCGCCGGCCGACCAGCTTGCCGCCATCGCCTCTGCGCCCTGATCAGGCCCGCCACGCGCCTTCAAGGGTGACGAACGCGCCCCGGCCCGCTAATGCACGGGCCAAATGACCGATCTCGCCACACTCGAACTCGAACTGATCAACGCCATCGGCGGCGCAGAGAGCGTCGCCGCCCTCGAAGAGGTGCGCGTCGCCGCCCTGGGCAAGTCCGGCTCCGTCTCCGGGCTGCTGAAGGGGATGGGGGCCATGAGCCCCGACGAACGCCGCGAACAGGGGCCGATGATCAACGGCCTGCGCGACCGCGTGTCCGCCGCCATCGCCGCCAAGAAGGCCGAGCTGGAGGCCGCCGAACTGGACGCCCGGCTTCAGGCCGAGCGCGTCGACCTGACCCTGCCGGCCCGGCCGCGTCGCAAGGGCGGGGTCCACCCGACCATGCAGGTGATGGACGAGATGATCGCCCTGTTCGCCGAGATGGGCTTTGCGGTCGCGGAAGGCCCGGACATCGAGGACGACTTCCACAATTTCACCGCCCTGAACTTCCCGCCCAAACACCCGGCGCGGGAGATGCACGACACCTTCTTCCTGAAGCCCGATCCCGAGACGGGCGAGCGCAAGGTGCTGCGCACCCACACCTCGCCGGTGCAGGTTCGCACCATGATGAGCCAGAAACCGCCGATCCGCATCATCGCGCCGGGCCGCACCTTCCGTAAGGATTCGGACGCCACCCACACGCCGATGTTCCACCAGATCGAAGGCCTGGTGATCGACCGCGACATTCACATGGGCCACCTGAAGACCACGCTTCAGACCTTCATCGCCCGCTTCTTCGAGCTGGACGAGGTCCAGGCGCGGTTCCGTCCGCACCATTTCCCCTTCACCGAACCCTCGGCCGAGATGGACATCCGCTGCGACCGGTCCGGCGGCAAACTGGTGTTCAACACCGGCGACGACTGGCTGGAGATCCTGGGCTGCGGGATGGTGCATCCCAATGTGCTGAAGAACTGCGGCATCGACCCGGACGAATATCAGGGCTTCGCCTTCGGCATGGGGGTGGATCGGCTGGCCATGCTGAAATACGGCGTGCCGGACCTGCGCCCCATGTTCGACGCCGACACGCGCTGGCTGGCCCACTACGGCTTCTCGGCCTTCGCCGCCCCCAATCCGGCCTCGGGCCTGAGCTGATTGATGTTCCGATGAAAAATATCCTGTCCGAATCCTATGGCCGCGAACTGGCTGCTCGCACGACCTTCGAAAGGGAAGCAATCTGGTTGCCTCTTCTTTCGGTTCAACTGATGAACGCCGGCGAGCCCGTGGTTCGCAACAAGACGTTTACCGATTGCGTGATCGAGGGGCCGGCGATGATCACGCCGCTGGGCGGCACGACTTTCGAATCCTGCCATATGGGGTCGGCGTCCGACCCGCAGTCGCTGTTGTTTACGCCCAGAGGACCGACGCTCGTCGGAGTGATCGGTCTGGAAAACTGCGCCTTCATCCGGTGTCGCATGGTCCAGATCGGCTACACTGGAAATCCGGAATTTCTGGCGGACATGACGAAACTGCTGGCGAACGCCAAGGTGGTAGGCTGATGGCTCATGTACCGCTCAATCGTCCAATCCGGCCAGCGGTCGATCTGAGGGCGACCGTCTTCGAAGACGTGGACATGAATTTGTTCGAACTGTATGCGGCCGTCATCGGCAGTGCGCGGCCCGAGATGATCACCGGAAGGACCTTCCGTCGTTGCCGTCTCCAAGGGCCGGCGGTCCTGCTCGCCTCTTCGGGCGTGCAATTCGACAACACCAATTTCGGTGACGGCAAGGGCGATATCCGCAACTTGCTCCTGCGCCCGATGGGAGACCACGCCTTCGGAACCGTGCCGATGCGTGACTGTGTCTTCGACAACTGTGAATTCTACAATGTTGGTTTCACGGGGCCGCAGTCCTTCCTCGACATGATGTCGGGCATCGGCGGCGAATAGGGAGCAGCCTTGTGAAATTCACCCTTTCCTGGCTCAAGGATCACCTCGAGACCGAGGCTGACGTCCATCAGATCGCCGAGGCCATGACCATGGCCGGGCTGGAGGTCGAAGAGGTTCTCGACCCCGCCGCCAAGCTGGCGCCCTTCACCGTGGCCAGGATCCTGTCGGCCGAGCGTCATCCCAACGCCGACCGGCTGCAGGTCTGCCAGGTCGAGACGGTTGATGGCGTGAAAGAGATCGTCTGCGGCGCGCCGAACGCACGGGCGGGCCTGACCACCATCTACGCCCCCATCGGCGCCTATGTGCCCGGCCTGGGCGTGACCCTGGTCGAGAAGCCCGTGCGCGGCGTGGTGTCCAACGGCATGCTGTGCTCGGCGTCCGAGCTGGAGCTGGCCGACGAGAGCGACGGCATTCAGGAACTGCCGCCGGAAATCCCGGTCGGGACCCCGGTCGCCGGCCTGTTCGGCGCCGAGCCGGTCATCGACTTCGAAGTGACGCCGAACCGGCCCGACTGGCTGGGCGTCGCCGGCATCGCGCGGGATCTGGCCGCCGCCAGCGTCGGCAGGCTGAAGCATTTCGACATCGCCGTGGTGCGCGGAGCCTTCCCGTCGCCGATCACCGTGCGGCTGGACGCGCCCGAGATGTGCCCGGTCTTCGCCGGCCGGGTGATCCGGGGCGTCAAGAACGGGCCGTCGCCGGCCTGGCTGCAGAAACGCCTGACCGCCATCGGTCTGCGCCCGATCAATCGTCTGGTCGATGTGACCAATCTGATCGCCTATGACCGCGCCCGGCCGCTGCACGTCTATGATGTGGCCAAGCTGGTCGGGACCGAGATCGTGGTGCGCGGCGGCCAGGTCTCGGCCGAGACGGCTCATATCGAGGGCGGCGAGCCCGAACATCTGATCGCCCTGGACGGCAAGACCTATGTGGCCGCGTCGACCGACTGCGTCATCGCCGACGCCGGGGGCGAGCGCCCCATCGGCCTGGGCGGGGTGATGGGCGGCGAAAGCACCGGCTGCGACGAGACCACGACCGACGTCTTCATCGAAAGCGCCTGGTTCGACCCCCTGGTCATCGCCCAGACCGGCCGTGCGCTGGGCATCCATTCCGACGCCCAGTACCGGTTCGCGCGCGGCGTCGATCCGGTCTCGGTCACGCCCGGCTTGGAGCTGGCCACCCGCCTGATCCTGGACCTGTGCGGCGGCGAACCGTCCGAGATCGTCTTCGTCGGCGACCCCCCGGCCAGCCCGGCGCCCTTCGCCTTCGACCCCGCCTATGTGAAGCGTCTGACGGGCATGGACCTGGACGACGACCGGATCGGGACCATCCTGGGCCAGCTCGGCTTCCTGATCACGGCCGCGCCGGCCGGTCAGGCCGAACCCTGGATCGTCACCCCGCCGTCGTGGCGGCGCGACGTCGAGGGTCGGGCGGATCTGGTCGAGGAAGTGGCGCGGATCGAGGGCTTCGACAGCCTGCCCGACACCTCTCTGCCTGAAGTCGCCCGCCCCGCCGGCGGGGTGCTGAGCCCGCGCCAGGCCCGCGTCCGCACGGCGCGCCGGGCGCTTGCCGCCCTGGGCTACGCCGAGGCCGTCACCTGGTCCTTCACCAAACAGTCCACGGCCGCCCTGTTCGGCGGCGGGGACGACCGGCTGGTGCTGGAGAACCCGATCGCGGCCGATCTGGACTGTATGCGCCCCTCGGCCCTGCCCAACCTGATCCAGGCGGCGGCGCGCAACGCCGCGCGCGGCTTCGCCGACGCCGCCCTGTTCGAGATCGGCCCCATCTATCTGGGCGACGGCCCGAAGGATCAGCGCACGGTCATCGCCGCCCTGGTCGCCCCCCACGCCGCCCGCCACTGGGCCGGCGCCGGAGAGGACGCCCTGTTCGCCCTGAAGGCCGATCTGACCACCCTGCTGGAAGAGATCGGCGCCCCGGTCGCCTCGCTGCAACTGGCCCAGGGTCAGAACCGCGACTGGTGGCACCCCGGCCGTTCGGCCCGGCTGCAGCTGGGGCCGAAGAATGTGATGGTCGAGTTCGGCGAACTGCATCCGCGCATGCTGAAGGCGCTGGACGCCGACGGCCCGATGCTGGGCTTCGAGATCGTGCTGGACGCCGTGCCCGAGCCGCGCGGCAAGTCGGGCAAGGCGCGAGGATCGGCGGACCTGTCGGCCTTCATGCCCCTGACCCGCGACTTCGCCTTCGTGGTCGAGGACGCCAAACCGGTCGGCGATCTGGTCCGGGCTGCGGCCGGCGCCGACAAGGCCCTGATCGCCGATGTCCGCGTGTTCGACGTCTATCGCGGCAAGGGCGTGGACGACGGCTTCAAGTCCGTCGCCCTGGAAGTCTTGATCCAGCCGCGCGAGGCGACCCTGGCAGAGGCCGAGATCGAAGCCCTTACCGCCAAGATCGTGGCGGCGGTGGAGAAGCAGGGCGGCAGGCTGCGGGGCTGACGGGCCCCCTCCGTCACGGCGCTCTGCGGCGATCCACCTCCCCCAAGGGGGGAGGATTTCGGTCGCCGCCGTTCGCATTCCTCCCCCGTTGGGGGAGGGGGACCGCCGCGCCTCTTCGCGCGGTGGTGGAGGGGGCCTGACACGGATTTCGGTGTTGTGGGCCCGATAGATGCCGCAGCCAGCCGTATCCCCTCCGTCACGGCCCTGCCCTGCGGGCCGCGCCACCTCGCCCAGAGGGGGAGGAGTAAGCCCCCGTTAACCTTGAAGCCGCAAGGCTGCCGTAAAGGTCGGGGACGGTGTCACAAAGCCCGGCGTCCTCGCTGGCTGTCCCTCGCCGCCTTTAGGAGCGCCCCCATGCATCGCCGCCAACTGATCCTTTCCGGCCTGGCCACCGCCGCCGGCGCCTCGTCCGTCGGGGCCTGCGCCACGGCGCCGGCCAATCCGAATTATCCGATCCGTTCGGACAATACGGCGCCGGCCTACAGCTTCGACGAACTGGTCGCGGCCGGGTCCAAGGAACTGGGCATCGCGGCCGAGGTCGTGGGCGGCGCCATCGAGCGGGTCTTCGCCGACCAGGGCGACCGCCCCACGGCCTATATCGCCGGCGAAGAAGGGTCCGGCGCCGTGGTCGTGGGCGCGCGCTACGGGCGCGGCGCCCTGCACATGAAGGACCTGTCGGCCTCGCAGGAGGTGTTCTGGCAGGGGGCTTCGATCGGCTGGGACTGGGGCGGCAACGCCAGCCGGGTCTTCACCCTGGTGTACGGCCTGTATCACCCCGACATGATCTATCGTCGCTATCCGGGCGTCGAAGGTTCGGCCTATCTGATCGCCGGCCTGGGCGTGAACTATCAGCAGGCCGACGGCATCGTCCTGGCCCCCATCCGCACCGGCGTCGGCCTGCGCCTGGGCGCCAATATCGGCACCATGAGCTACAGCCGTCAGCGCAACCTGCTGCCCTTTTAAGCGCGCTATGCTCGCGACGCGGTCGCTCGCGGCTTGAGCGCGCGACCGCATTCATCCGTCATCCTCGGGCTCGACCCGAGGATGACGGCGTGATCAGCCCACCAACCGCAACGGCGGCGGCGTCTCCAGCATCGTCGCCAGCCCCTCGCGCCAGGTCGGATATTTCGGACGCCAGCCCAGTTCCGCCTTGGCCAGGGCGTTCGAGACCCGTTTGGAATCCAGATAGAAGCGCCGCATGGCCTCGCTGACGCTGTCGTCGGTCCAGTCGATCTCGGGCGGGCGCGGCAGGCCCATTTTCGCGGCGGCCCATTCCACCACCACATCGGCTGCGGCGGGTTCGTCGTCGGTCAGATTATAGGCGGCGCCGGGCCTGGGCCGGTCCATCGAGGCGAACAGGGCCGAGACCACGTCGTCCACATGGATGCGGTTGAAGACCTGGCCCGGTTTGCGCACCAGTCTGGCCGTCCCGTCGCGCAGCCGTTCGACCACGCTGCGGCCGGGGCCATAGAAGCCCGGCAGGCGGAAGATCTGCACCGTCAGCCCCATGCCCTGACCGCCGTCCAGCCAGTCGCGCTCGACCCGCACCCGCCGCGCCCCCTCCAGGCTGGCGGCGTTCAGCGGTCCGTCCTCGAACACCCAGCCCCCGGCCCGGTCGCCATAGACGCTGGTCGAGGAGACGTATCCGATCCAGTCGGGCCAGGCCTGGGACGCCACCGGCCCCAGGGCGCGCAGACCGGGGCAGCCGTGGGCGTCGGGCGCGGCCGTGACCAGAACCGCCGTGGCGGCCTCCAGCGCGGTCTTCAGGGCCTCGGGATCGGCGGGGTCGATCGCCGTGACCCCCTCGGCCGACAGGGACCGGCGGCGTTCGGCGTCGCGCGAGGTGGCGACGGCCCGCCCGCCGCGCCGGATCGCCTCCAGCGCCGCCGCCCGGCCCAGATAGCCGCCGCCGAAGACCAGCAGGCACGGCTCGCGGCCGGACGAAGGAGCAGGGGCGGCGTCGGGCATCGATCTACTCAGGCAGACAGGACTTGGGGCGGCGCATACGGCCGCGCTTCATTTTCCAGCGCCTCGGCCCGGCGTTGGTTCCAGGCGGAGACACAGGGCACCCGTGTCAGGTCGGCCCGGTCGGCGTAGTGGCGGGCGATCTCCGTCACCTCGTCCATCAGGCCCTGGGCCAGGGTGATGGGCTTCAGCCCCAGGTCGCGAAACTGGTCGTTGGCGACGACCAGGTCGTTCTCGTCGGCCTCCTGGCGCGGATTGGCGACATTGTGGACCACGGCGCCGGTCTTGTCGGCGATCATGGCGGCCAGGTCGCGGACCCGGCGGCTTTCGGTCATCTGGTTCAGGATCTTGACCCGGTCGCCGCGCTTGGGCGGGTTCTTGAGCGCCAGTTCGACGCAGCGCACCGTGTCCTGGATATGGATGAAGGCCCGCGTCTGGCCGCCCGATCCGTGGACCGTCAGCGGATAGCCGACCGCCGCCTGCATCAGGAACCGGTTCAGCACCGTGCCATAGTCGCCGTCATAGTCGAACCGGTTGATCAGCCGCTCGTCCAGCTTGGTCTCGACCGTCTGCGTCCCCCAGACGATGCCCTGGTGCAGGTCGGTGATCCGCAAGGCGTCGTTGCGGGCGTAGAACTGGAACAGCAGGGCGTCCTGCGTCTTGGTCATGTGATAGATGCTGCCCGGATTGGGCGGGAACAGGATTTCCTGCTCGGCCGGGCCGTGGTCGGTGTCCACCGTCACCTTCAGATAGCCCTCGGGGATGCGCAGGCCGGCGGTGCCGTAGCCATAGACCCCCATGGTGCCCAGGTGGGCCAGATGCACGTCCAGCCCGCTTTCGACGATGGCGGCCAGCAGATGGTTGGTGGCGTTGATGTTGTTGTCGACGGTGTAGAGCTTGTGCCGCGCCGACTTCATCGAATAGGGGGCCGCCCGCTGTTCGGCGAAATGCACCACGCTGTCGGGCGCCAGGTCGCGGATCAGGGCGACCAGCCGGTCGAACTCCTTGCCGACCGTCATGTTGACGAAGCCGATGTCGCGGCCCGACACCTCTTTCCAGGCCTTGATCCGCTCGCCCATGGTGCGGATCGGCGTCAGGGACTGGACCTCCAGCTCGTTGTCGATGTTGCGCCGGCTCAGGTTGTCGACGACGGTCACGTCCCAACCTTTGGCCGACAGGTGCAGGGCCGTCGGCCAGCCGCAGAAACCGTCGCCGCCCAGAACCAGAACGCGCATGAAAAAAGCCTCGTCGTCGTCGCAAAGGTCATGCCTAGCCCAGCGGAGGGCCATCGGCAAAGCGGGGCTGTTAGGCGTGGGGTGCGACGCTTTGACGAAAACCCCTTGGAAAGGGACGGCGCACAGGCTAAGTCTCCTTCGTCTCCCACTCAAACGCAGCTTTCCGGGCCTACACCCGTCTGTTCGCGGCTTGAGCCGATCATGACGGTCGGTCCCGAAAGGACCGGCGCACCATGCGGGCGACAAGGCATTCCGACAGTTCGACAATCGGGGATCGGCCCCGAGCGAGACGGAACCACGAAACGGACGGACCCGGCCGCTGGCCTGGGCTCCATCCCTGCACACGGTAGCGCGAATGAGAGATTTCAAGGGCATGAAGCGTCAGCGCGGACGCAATCGGAACAAGGCGGGCGCCTCAAACGCCAACAGCGCCAATCCGAATCGTTCGTGGGACTCGCAAGGCCCCGAAAACATCAAGGTCCGGGGCAACGCCCAGACCGTGTATGAGCGCTATCAGCAGCTCGCCCGCGACGCCTCGTCCGGCGGCGACCGGGTGCTGGCCGAAAACTATCAGCAGCACGCCGAACACTATTACCGCGTCCTGCGCGCGCTTCAGCCGCAGCGGTCCTTCTCCGACATCGCCGCGCGCGAACAGTCGAACCAGGGCTTCGACATCGATTTCGAGGACGAATCCGGCGCCCAGGCCGCCGCCTTCGTCGCCGCCCAGCAGGCCGCCGACCGGCAGGCCGCCGACCGTCAAAACCAGGACGGCGCCGAGCGCGACCAGACCCAGAACCGCGACCGCAACGACCGGGACCAAAACCGGGATCGCGATTTCAACCGCGACCGCGACCCATCCCAGAATCGTGACCGGGATCGTGATCGTGACCGGGATCAGACCCAAAACCGTGATCAGAACCGTGATCGCGACCGCGACCAGACCCGCGACGCTCAGCCGCCGCGTGAACCCCGCGAGCCGCGCGAAGACGGCGAGGCCCGCGCCGAGGGCGAGGGCGGTCGCCGCGAGAGCCGTCGCGAACGCTGGGAGCGTCGCCGCGAGGAACGCAACCGTCGCTTCGAAGGCCAGGAGAATGCAGGTTCGGACGAAGCCGCCGACGGCGTCCAGCAGGACGCCGCGCCCGTGGCCGAGCGCGTCGAGCCGGTGGTCGAATCGCCTGCCGTCGAGGGTCCGGCCGCAGAGGAGCGGCCCGCTCGCCGCACCCGTCGTCCGGCCGTCGCCGCCGCAGCCTCGGATGACGACGCCCCGACCGCCCTGCCGGGCTTCCTGACCCGTTCGTCCGCCCCCGCGCCCGCCGCCGAGGCGGCCGCGGACGCCGAAGCCGCGCCGCGTCGCCGCGCCCCGCGCCGCAAGGTCGAGGCTGTCGCCGACGGCGAAGACTGAGGCGCGCCCTGATCCGATGGGCGTGCGGCCTTGACGGCGGCCGCCCATACGGCGCCTAAAGGGACGACTTCGCCATAAGGCTCGGCCCTCCAGAGCGTCGGGCCCGACCAGCGTTAAGGGAAGCTTTGATGCGTCAGTTCGTTCAGTCTCGCCCGACCGTCCGCACCCTCGTCCGGGGTCTCGCCCTGACCGCCGTGGTCGCCGTCGCGGCCTGCGCCTCGACCCCGCCGCCTCCACCGCCCCCGCCGCCGCCCGGCGGCTCCGGCGCGGTGCTGATGGACTGGCGCGGCGTCATCACCGCGGCGGACCGCGACCGGTATCAGCGTCGCGACGCCGCCTGGACCCTGGCCCTGCAACAGGCGGGTCGCCAGCGTGGATCCGGCGATCTGAACAGTCTGGGCGATCTGATCGACCCCAGGGCCGGCCGCGCCGACGTGGCGCCGCCGCCCGGAAACTACCGCTGCCGCACCGTCAAACTGGGCTCCCAGGGCGGTGAGGATGGTCTGGGCTATGTGATCTACGGCTGGTTCGCCTGCCGGATCGAACAGACCTCGCGCGGCCTGAAGTTCACCAAATTGACAGGGTCGCAGCGTCCGTCGGGCCTGTTGTTCCCCGAGAACGACCGCCACATGCTGCTGCTCGGCTCCATGGCCCTGGCCCAGGAGCCGGCCGCCAACTCCTACGGCCGCAATCCCGACCGCGACATGGTCGCCGTGCTGGAACGGATCGGCGAGGCGCGCTGGCGGCTGGTCCTGCCCTGGCCGCAGTATGAGTCCAATCTGGATCTGATCGAACTGGTCCCCGCCAGCGGCGGCTGACTGAACCTTGCTGCGGCTCGACCGTTAGGGGGGCGTATCCCACGGAAGCTCGATCATGCGCCGCACCCCGCTCGTCTTCGCCCTCGCCGCCACCGCCGCCCTTGCGGCCTGTGGTGAAAACAGCCCGAACAGCGCGGCTGAGATTTCCCCCGCCGTGTCCGAACCCGCCGCAGGCGTGCCGGCCCGCGCCGCGCCGCCCGCCCGGGCGACGCCCGAACAGCAGGCGGCGACCCCGACCGGCGGGGTCCAGGGCGGGACCGACAACTGGCGCAGCGTCGCCACGCCCGGGGACGCCAGCCTGCTGGGGCGGCTCGATCAGGCCTGGCGCATGAGCCGCGCCGAGGCGGAAACGGCCGGCTTCGCCCGTCAGGTCGAGGCCCTGGGGCCTCTGGTCGATCCGAACGCCGCCCAGACGGGCCGGCTTCAGCCCGCGCCCGGCGACTATCGCTGCCGCACGATCAAGCTGGGACGCCACGCCGAGGGCCAGGGCGCCGCCTTTGTCGAACAGCCCTGGGCCGCCTGTTCGGTGGAGATGACCCCCGGCGGCGATCTGATCCTGGCCAAGACCGCCGGGCCGCAGCGGATGCGCGGCCTGCTTTATCCGGATACGGATCGTCGCCTGGTCTATGTCGGAGCCCAGGCCGTGGGCGAGGCGCAGAAGACCGTGCCCGCCTATGGCCAAGACACCGCACGCGACCAGGTCGGGGTGCTGGAACGGATCGGCCAGAACCGCTGGCGGCTGGTCCTGCCCTGGCCCAGGCAGGACGCCAAGCTGGAGCTGGTCGAGATCACGCGCTGATCGGCTAGATCCGCGTCAGCTTCAGATCCTGATAGTCGTATGAGAAGTCGATGTCGGGCGACACGCCCTTCATCGTCGCCGTGGCCGGTTTGGCGGTCTGGATGTTGAAGGTGACGAAGGCGTCCTCCTCGCGCTTGTCCGGGAACCGGGTGCGGAAGGTCTCGCCGTCATAGGGTTCTAGCCAGCCCTTCAGCGCCGGGGTGTGGGTGAAGCTCAGCCAAAGGCCGGTCTTGCGATTTCGGCCCCGCCCCTCGGTCTTCCGTTCAATGGTGATGTCGCCGTACCAGGGGTCGCGCCAGGTTCCGACATAGGCGTCCAGCGGCATGGACGGCGCCGCGCCCGCAGCCTGTTTGGCGTCGATCTCGGCGGCGGCGGCGATGGACTTGGCGGCGCCCTCGGCCTCCAGCCGTTTGGAGTCCGCGATCCAGTCCACATCGACCTTGCCCATGCACAGGTCGGCGATCCCCGACCGCAGGGCGCGCAGCAGGAAGCTTTCCTCGGCGTTGGAGAAGATGCTGAAACCGGTCTTGCGGCCGGGGATCAGCACGGTCGCCGAAATCCCGCCGGGCGAGCCGCCGCCGTGGCTGATCAACCGCTCGCCGCGATAGTCCTGAACCTGCAGTCCCATGGCGTAGGTCGAGGCGATGGCCCGGTTCGGCAGTTCCGCCGTCGGTCCGGGCGAGCTGCCGACGATGATGTTGGGCTTGAACATCTCGCGCGCCGCCGCCTCCGAGAACAGCCGGGTTCCGTCGGGCAGCAGGCCGTCGTTCAGCCGCACGGCGATCCACTTGGCCCAGTCGGTCGGGGTGGTGCAGATTCCGCCCGCCGCCGCCGCCGAATCCCAGTTCCACACCTCGACGATGGAGGCCGCGATCGGCGTCATCGCCCCCTGATAGCGCAACGGCGGTCCGACCCGGCCATGGGGCAGGGCGGACCTGGCCGGATCGGCCAGCCGCGCCAGGGGCACGGTCTCGCTCATGCCGACCCGGTCCAGGATGCGGGTCTGGATGAAGTCTTCCCAGGTCAGGCCCGACACCGCCTCGATCACCGCCCCGGCGACCACGAACATCAGGTTGCAATAGTGATAGCGCGCCCGGAACCCGTCCTCGATGGGCACGAAGGCGGCCTGGGCCAGGACCTCGGCGCGGGTCCGGTCGCTGTTGGGCCAGAACAGCAGGTCGCCGGCGCCCAGGCCGAACCCGGCGCGGTGGCTCAGGGTGTCGCGCACCGTGATGTGTTCGCCGATATAGGGGTCCGACAGGGTGAAGCCGGGCAGATAGGTGCGAATGGGCGCGTCCCACGCCACCTTGCCCTCATCGACCAGGATGGCCAGGGCGGCGGCGGTGACGTTCTTGGTGTTCGACGCGATGGCGAACAGGGTGTGTTCGTCCGCCCGGGCGGGCTTGCCCTGAAGCTTCACGCCGTAACCGCGCGTCAGCACCGGCGTTCCGTCCTTGACCACGGCGATCCCCAACGCCGGCTGGTCGGGCCATGCCGCCATGGCCTGGGTCACATAGGCGTCCACCGCCTCGGCCAGACCCGCATCGTCATTGGCCGCCTGCGCCCAGACGGGACCGCCGGCGGCTTGGGCCGCCAGCGCCGCCGCGCCTCCGGAAGCGAACAGGGAACGGCGCGACAGGCGAAGGGACATCAGGAAAGGCTCCGGCGAAGACTGCCGTGACGCTAACGCGCCTTTCCCCTCTAGACCAGCCGCCAGGCCTGCAGATGGTCCAGCACGTCGGCGACGATCTGCTGGCGGGTGAAGCCGGTCACGTCGCGCGGCCGGGTCCCCTCGCCGGTCTGGGCCGTCATGCGCCATTCGATGGCGCGGCGCCCCTCCGGCGCGTCCAACGGGGTGATGGCGGGCAGGGGGCGCGACCGGGCGCCCAGTCGGTAAAGGAAGTCGCGGCCCTCGGCGTGGGGCACGACCAGCCAGACCGCCTGTTCGTCCGCCTCGACCCGGCTCTGGTCCAGGCCTTCGGCGACCAGGGCCTCGCGCACCTCGGTCAGGGCGGGGACGCCGTGACGCTGCATCTGGCGGGCGATGTCGCGGCGGCTGGCCGGGGCGAAGATCCGCTTCAACCGCTCGCCCAGCGGCGGGGTCTCGGTCTCCACCGTCTCGCCCTTCAGGTCGGCGTTCATCTGCCGGATCAGGGCCAGACACAGCAGGATGATGATGACGGTGAAGGGCAGGGCGGCCAGCAGGGTGGCGGCCTGGAGCGCGCTCAGACCCCCCGCCAGCAGCAAGGCCGCCGCCGTCAGTCCCTCCAGCGTGCACCAGTAGACCCGCTGCCAGCGCGGCGTGTCGTCCGCCCCGCCCGAGGCGATGGTGTCGATCACCAGCGACCCGCTGTCGGCCGAGGTGACGAAGAAGACCGCCACCAGCAGCACCGCCAGGGTCGAGGTGATCGCCGCCCCCGGCAGGTTCTCCAGGAAGTGGAAGATGGCGGTCGACAGATCGGTCTGCACCGCCTGCGAAATCGCGCCCGCCGCCTGGCCCATGTCCAGGCTGATGGCCGTGTTTCCGAACACCGTCATCCACAGGAAGGTGAAGCCGGTCGGGACCAGCAGCACGCCGATGATGAACTGCCGCACCGTCCGGCCGCGCGAGATTCGGGCGATGAACATGCCGACGAACGGCGACCAGGCGATCCACCAGGCCCAGTAGAACAGGGTCCAGTTGGCCATCCAGCCGCGCGGCTCATAGGCGTAGAGGTTGAAGGTGCGGACGAAGAAATGGTCCAGATACAGGCCGAAATTCTGCACCAGGGCCTTCAGCAGGAAGCCCGTCGGCCCGACCACCAGCACGAACAGCATCAGCAGCACGGCCAGGACCAGGTTCAGCTCCGACAGGCGCCGCACCCCCTTGTCCAGCCCGGTCAGGACCGAGGCGGTCGCCGCCGCCATGACCAGGGCGATCAGCCCCACCTGCATCCAGGGCGTATTGGGCAGGCCGGTCAGATAGTTCAGGCCGCTGTTGATCTGGGACACGCCCAGGCCCAGCGAGGTGGCGATGCCGAACAGCGTGCCGCAGATGGCGAAGATGTCGACGGCGTCGCCGATCGGCCCGTTGATCCGCTTGCCCAGCAGGGGCGAAAGCCCGGACCGCAGCGTCAGCGGCAGCCCCTTGCGGTGCGCGAAATAGGCCAGGCTGAGCCCGACCATGGCATAGACGGCCCAGGCGTGGACGCCCCAGTGGGTGAAGGTGATCACCATGGCCTCGCGCGCGGCGTCCAGGGTGCCGGGCGCGGCCTCGGGCGGGGCGGCGTAATGCTGGATCGGCTCGGCGACGGCGAAATACATCAGGCCGATGCCCATGCCGGCGGCGAACAGCATGGCCAGCCAGGAGACATAGGGGAAGTCGGGCTCGGCGTCGTCGGGCCCCAGCTTCAGCCGCCCCGTCGGCCCCAGGGCCAGATAGGCCGCCACCGCCAGGAAGCCGGCGACCGAGGCGACATAGAACCAGCCGAAGGTGTCGATCACCCAGGCCTGGGCGCGGCCAAAGAACAGGTCCGAGGCGCCGGGCGCGACCAGGGCCACCAGCAGCAGGACCCCGGCTATGGCGCTCGCGCCCCAGAAGACGCGCGGGTTCATCTTGGATCTCAGCATCGGCTGAAAGCGTATGGCGAAGCTGGAGGTTCCCGCCCCGCCGCGCGGAAGGCGACCGGCGGCGAACGCCCCGCGATTGGACCCGGCGCCCGACACGGCCTAGACCTCGGGCCGGAGGCATGGATGGAATTTCTGACGAACGGCCCGGTCGATCCAGGCGTGATCCTGCCGTTCCTGGCCGCGGTCCTTCTGATCGAATTCACGCCCGGCCCCAATATGGGCTGGCTGGCGCTGTTGTCCGTGTCTCAGGGGCGGACGGCGGGGCTGTCGGCGGTGGCGGGCATCACCCTGGGCCTGACCCTGTGGATGCTGGCCGCCGCCTTCGGCCTGACCGAGATCGTGCTGGCCTGGCCGGCCCTGTATCAGGCCATTCGGTGGGCGGGCGTGGGGTTTCTGTTCTGGCTCGCCTGGGAAGCCTGGAAGGGCGAGGGCGGTCCGGCCCGTCCGGCGCCCCAGACGCGTGATCGTCGTCGTGCGCTTTTCCTGCGGGGCCTGACCGCCAATCTGCTGAATCCGAAGGCGGCGCTGTTCTATATCGCCCTGCTGCCGGGCTTCATGCGTCAGGACTACGGCCCGGCCCTGCCCCAGGCGCTGACCCTGGGCGGGATGCATGTGGCGGTCAGCGTGGCGATTCACGGCCTGATCGTCGTCACCGCAGCCCGCGTGAGCCGTTTGGGCGCCGTTAGCCAGGGCGCAGGCGGCCGCGCCCTGATGGCGGGCGGGCTGGTGCTGATCGCGGCCTGGACGGCCTGGGAGACGCGGCTCTAGGCCGGCTCGCGTCTGCGGCCCGGCCGTCGGCCTGGGACGACAGACGGCGCCGCCGCAATTGATTCCGGTCAAGGCGCGCCCGCCGCCGCTCGGGCTCTTGTGTGGCCGGTTCAACACACCCACTTCCTCTGGCGAACGGACGCGTCGCTTGCTCCAGAGGGCGCGTCGGACCATTTCCGCCTCACGAGGGGACACGACACGATGAATCTCGATCTCTACTCCGACCGCGCCAAACAGGCCGTCCAGTCCGCCCAGTCTCTGGCCCTGGCCCGCCGTCACCAGCAGTTCGCCCCCGAACACCTGTTGAAGGTGCTGCTCGAGGAACGCGACGGCCTGGCCCGCAACCTGATCACCGCCGCCGGCGGCGACGCCAAACGCGCCGAGGCCGACACCGAGACCGCGCTGAAGAAGCGCGCCCAGGTCACCGGCGGCTCGGGCCAGCTCTATCTGGACGGCGACACCGCCCGCGTCTTCGCCGCCGCCGAGGAGGCCTCCAAGACCGCCGGCGACGCCTTCGTCACCACCGAACGCCTGCTGGCCGCCCTGGCGCGCGAGGGCGGGGTCGCCGCCGAGGTGCTGAAGGCCTCGGGCGCCACCGCCGACAAGCTGGACGCCGCCATCGCCGAGGTGCGCAAGGGCAAGACCGCCGACAGCGCCGCCGCCGAAGACGGTTATGACGCCCTGAAACGCTACGCCCGCGACCTGACCCTGGCCGCCCGCGACGGCAAGATCGACCCGGTCATCGGCCGCGACGAAGAGATCCGCCGCACCATCCAGGTCTTGGCTAGGCGCACCAAGAACAACCCCGTCCTGATCGGCGAGCCCGGCGTGGGCAAGACCGCCATCGTCGAGGGCCTGGCCCTGCGCATCGTCAACGGCGACGTGCCCGAGAGCCTGCGCGACAAGACGGTGATGGCGCTCGACATGGGCTCCCTGATCGCCGGGGCCAAATACCGCGGCGAGTTCGAGGAGCGGCTGAAGGCCGTCCTGTCCGAGGTCTCGGCGGCCGAGGGCGGCATCGTCCTGTTCATCGACGAGATGCACACCCTGGTGGGCGCCGGAAAGGGCGACGGCGCCATGGACGCCTCCAACCTGCTGAAGCCGGCCCTGGCGCGCGGCGAACTCCACTGCGTCGGCGCCACGACGCTGGATGAGTACCGCAAACACGTCGAGAAGGACGCCGCCCTGGCCCGGCGCTTCCAGCCGGTCTTCGTCGCCGAGCCGACGGTCGAGGACACGGTCTCGATCCTCCGTGGACTGAAGGAGAAGTACGAGGTCCACCACGGAGTCCGCATCTCCGACAGCGCCATCGTGGCCGCCGCCACCCTGTCGAACCGCTACATCACCGACCGCTTCCTGCCGGACAAGGCCATCGACCTGATCGACGAGGCCGCCAGCCGCGTGCGCATGGCCGTGGACTCCAAGCCCGAGTCCCTGGACGAGATCGACCGCCGCCTGGTCCAGCTGAAGATCGAACGCGAGGCCCTGAAGAAGGAGACCGACACGGCGTCCCAGCACCGGCTGGAGAAGCTGGAGGACGAGATCGCCGATCTGGAAGGCCAGTCCGACGACCTGACCACCCAGTGGAAGGCCGAAAAGGACAAGGTCGGCCAGGGCGCCCAACTGCGTGAAACCCTGGATCGCCTGCGTCTGGAACTGACCAACGCCCAGCGCGCCGGCGACTTGGGCCGCGCGTCCGAAATCGCCTACGGCCAGATCCCCCAGATCGAGAAACAGCTGGCCGAGGCCGAGGCCAACGAAACCGGCGGAAAGGGTCCCCTGACGCCCGAGGTCGTCGACGCCGAACAGATCGCCGCCGTCGTCAGCCGCTGGACCGGCGTCCCCGTCGACAAGATGCTGGAAGGCGAACGCGAGAAACTGCTGAAGATGGAAGAGGCCCTGGGCGGCCGCGTGGTGGGTCAGGACGAGGCCCTGGCCGCCGTCTCCGACGCCGTGCGCCGCGCCCGCGCCGGCCTGAACGACCCCAACCGTCCCCTGGGCAGTTTCCTGTTCCTGGGCCCGACCGGCGTGGGCAAGACCGAACTGACCAAGGCCCTGGCCGAGTTCCTGTTCGACGACGAGGCGGCCATCACCCGGCTCGACATGTCGGAATATATGGAGAAGCACAGCGTCTCCCGCCTGATCGGCGCCCCTCCCGGCTATGTCGGCTATGACGAGGGCGGCGCCCTGACCGAGGCCGTGCGCCGCCGCCCCTATCAGGTCGTCCTGTTCGACGAGGTCGAAAAGGCCCACCCCGACGTCTTCAACGTGTTGTTGCAGGTGCTGGACGACGGCCGCCTGACCGATGGCCAGGGCCGCACCATCGACTTCCGCAACACCCTGATCATCATGACCTCCAACCTGGGCAGCCAGTATCTGGCCGAACAGGGCGAGGGCGACGACGTCGAGGCCGTCCGCCCCTTCGTCATGGACGCCGTCCGCGCCCACTTCCGGCCCGAGTTCCTGAACCGGATCGACGAGATCATCCTGTTCCACCGCCTGGGCCGCGAACAGATGGGCGGCATCGTGCGGATTCAGCTGTCACGCTTCGAGAAACTGCTGGCCGACCGCCGTCTGAACCTGTCGCTGGACGACGCGGCCCTGGCCTGGCTGGCCGACCGCGGCTACGACCCGGCCTATGGCGCACGGCCGCTGAAGCGGGTGATCCAGAAGGAGCTGGTGGACCCGATTGCGCGCAAGCTGCTGGCCGGCGAGATCGAGGACGGCGGGGTGATTGCGGTGACGGCCGGCGAGGGCGGGTTGGAGATCGGGAAGGCGCAGGTGCATTGAGCCTCCGTCCCCTCCTTTCGTCATCCTCCGGCAAGCCGCCTCTTCGCGGCGCAGACCGGGGGACCCAGCGGCGCCGTCAGGCGAAATCTCTCCGCCGCACGTTGCGGGAAGACCTCGTCCGCGACAGGTTCGCGCTCTCGCGCGCCGCTGGGTCCCCCGGTCTCGCTGCGCTCGCCGGAGGATGACGAAAGAGAACAGGGCGTGGATGACGAAAGGTGATGCGTCGTATAGGTTGTGCGAATGCCGACCCATCGCACCTTCATCGCCACCTATATCATGGCCAGCGGGCGCAATGGGACGCTCTATGTCGGCATGACGGCGAACCTGACGGCGCGGGTGTGGAAGCATCGGACGGGCGCCTTCGACGGTTTCGGCAAGGCCTATGGCTGCACCCAACTGGTCTGGTTCGAACAGCACGCCTGGGTGGTGGAGGCCATTCGCCGTGAGAAGCGGATCAAGAAATGGCTGCGGGATTGGAAGCTGCAACTGATCGAGGCGGCCAACCCCGATTGGCGCGATCTGGCTGAGGGCTGGTATCCGGTCCATGATCCGAACTGGACGCCGCCCGTCGAGGATGAGGGGTTCTCCGGTTCCGCTTCGCAGCCTGAAGGGTAACGGGACGCCGCACAGGCGCCAGCGCCCCTAATTCCGCCGACGAACCCGTTGGTTTTCAAAGCTCTGACAAAAATTCACGCCGGTTTCCCTACCAGGGTTCGAAACCGTGGGATGATGACGCCGCGCCTCCGCATCGGGCGGGCGGCGTCGGCGGGAGGGCGGATTTCAGACTATTCAGACTATTCAGACACTGTTTTTTCGACGCGAGTCTGAAATCTCACTCCTGCGGGATCGGATTGGTCCTCGGGTCCGGGCCGTTGGTGACGACGCGGTCGCGTTCGCCCAGGTCCTTGATCACCTTGACGTCGGCAAAGCCCTGGGCCTCGAACAGGGCCTTGACCTGGGGCCCCTGGTCCCAGCCGATCTCGACGGCGAAGACGCCGCCGGGCTTGAGGATCCGTTTCACCTCGGGGGCCAGGTCGCGATAGGCCTGAAGCCCGTCGGGGCCGCCGTCCAGGGCCAGGTGCGGGTCGTGGTCGCGGACCTCGGGGTCCAGGGTCGGGATATGGTCGGTGGGGATATAGGGCGGGTTGGACAGCACCAGGTCGAAGCTGGCGTCGCCGAAGCCTGCCGCCCATTCGGTGCGCAGGAAGGCCGCCCGGTCGTTCAGGTCCAGGTTGGCCGCATTCTCCTTGGCCACGGCCAGGGCCTCGGTCGAGATGTCGGTGCCGACGCCGTGGGCCGCCGGCCGCTCGGCCAGCAGGGCCAGCAGGATGGCGCCCGAGCCGGTGCCCAGGTCGATGGCGCTGAAGGCCTGGGTCTTGGCGAAGGCCAGCATGGCCACGTCCATCAGGGTCTCGGTGTCGGGGCGGGGGCTGAGGACGTCGGGGGTGACGTTCAGCATGATCTTCCAGAAGCCCTTCTTGCCGACGATGCGCGACACGGGCTCGCGCTTCAGGCGGCGGTCGATCATGGCCTCATAGGCCGTGTGCTGTTCGGGCGTGACGACGCGGTAGGGGTCCGTCAGAATGTCCATGCGGCTGGCGCCGGCGGCGGCTTCCAGCAGCAGGCGGGCGTCGATGGCGGGGCTGTCGATGCGGCCGCCCTTCAGGCGGGCCTGGGCGGCCTTCCAGACGGTCAGCAGGGTCGCGGCGCCGTCGGACGGCTTGGGGGAGAGGGGCTCGGTGGTCATTTCGGGTGATTGGCCCTTCGCGGCCGTGATTTCAAGCGCAGCCGATTTTCGGCGGCTCGGGAACGTCGCGCCAGCTTCGCCGTTGGCCTCCTGATGTCCAAGCCCAAGCCGTCCGCCGCCGCCGCCCTTCGCCGCCTGATCGCCGCCCGGCCGCAGGGGCGGCGCGGGCGCCCCGCCGGGGGGCTGGGCCGCCTGTGGAAATTCGTGGCCGCGACGGCGGGCGGCCTGGCCGCCGGCGCCGGCGCCGCCCATCTGCTCTACACCCAGGGCCACAAGGTCGGGCTGGAGCTGCGCCCGCCCCGTCCCGAACCCGCGCCGCCCGCCCCGCCGACGCCCGAGGACTACGACCTCAGGGAGCCCGGCCGCGGCCGCCTGGCCCAACGGCCCGAACAGATCCCGCACAAGGGCTGGAGCGACATCCTGTGGCGCACCGGCGCCTCCTACTTCGGCGACCGGGTCGGGTTCGTGGCCGGGGGCGTGACCTTCTTCACCCTGCTGTCGCTGTTTCCCCTGCTGGGGACGTTCGTCACCCTGTACGGCCTGTTCGCCGACCCGGCCGACGCCTGGAGCCGGCTCCAGTTCCTGTACGGCGTCATGCCCAGCAGCATCGCCGCCTTCCTGGGCGGCGAGATGGAGCGGCTGGCCGCGAACTCGAACGGCCAGCTGACCTTCACCCTGATCTGGACCCTGGCCCTGTCGCTGTGGACGGCCAACGGCGCGGTCAAGGTGCTCTTCTACGGGCTGAACATCGCCTATCACGAGGTCGAGCGGCGCAATATCGTCCGCTACAACCTGCTGTGCATGGGCTTCACCCTGGGGGCCGTGGCCGCCGTCCTGTTCAGCTCGCTGCTGGTGGTCGGGGTGCCGGTGGTGGTGGGGCTGTTCGGACTGCAGGAGGAGTGGGGCCTGCTGGCCCTGTTGCGCTGGCCCCTGCTGCTGGTCGGCTATGTCGCCGCCCTGACCCTGATCTACCGGTTCGGCCCGTGCCGGCAGAAGGCGCGCTGGCGCTGGCTGACGCCGGGGGCCATCTTCGCGGCGGTGGTCAGCCTGACGGTCTCGTTCGTGTTCAGCTGGTACCTGACCAACTTCGTCCGCACCGACTCCTACGGCCCGCTGGCGGCCATGATGGGCTTCCTGCTGTGGACCTGGCTGTCGGTCCAGGTGATCCTGATGGGGGCCGAGCTGAACGCCGAGATCGAGCATCAGACGGCCCTGGACACCACCACGGGCAAGGCCATGCCGATCGGCGAGCGGGGCGCCAAGGTGGCCGACAGCATCGGCGCCAAGCGGGGCAATCCCGCCGCCCTGGCCTTCACCCAGCGCCACGCCGAGGCGGTCGCCGACCGGCTGATGCGCCGCCGGGACCGCCGCGAGCGCGAGGCCGCCGCTAAAGAATGAACCGGCTCAGATCGACGTCCTTGGTCAGGAGGCTCAGCTTGTCGCGCACCGCCGCCCCGTCGAAGTTCACGGTCTGGCCCGCCAGGTCCGAGGCCTTGAAGCTGGTCTCTTCCAGCACCCGCTCCAGCACGGTCTGAAGCCGCCGCGCCCCGATGTTCTCGACAGCCGAGTTGGCCGCCACCGCCGCATCGGCCAGGGCCTCGATCGCGTCGTCGGTGAAGGTCAGGGTCACGTCCTCGGTGGCCAGCAGGGCCTGGTTCTGACGGATCAGATTGGCCTCGGGCTCGGTCAGGATCCGCTTGAAGTCGTCGCGCGTCAGGACCTTCAGCTCGACCCGGATCGGCAGCCGCCCCTGAAGCTCGGGCAGCAGGTCCGAGGGCTTGGCCACATGGAAGGCGCCCGAGGCGATGAACAGCACATGGTCGGTCTTCACCGGCCCGTATTTGGTCGAGACGGTGGTCCCCTCGATCAGGGGCAGGAGGTCGCGCTGCACCCCCTCGCGCGAGACATCGGCGCCGGAGGCCCCCTGGCGGGCGGCGACCTTGTCGATCTCGTCCAGGAAGACGATGCCCTCGTTCTCGGCCAGGATCAGGGCCTCCTTGGTCAGGCTGTCCTGATCCAGCAGCTTGTCGCCCTCTTCGGCGATCAGGGGGGCGGTGGCGTCGCGGACGGTCAGCTTGACCGTCTTGGTGCGGCCGCCGCCCATCTTGCCCAGCATCTCCGACAGGTTCAGCAGGCCCACGGCCCCGCCGCCGGGAATATCCAGCCCCTGGATCGGCGAGGCGGTGTCGGCCAGGGCGATCTCGACCTCCTTGTCGTCCAGATCGCCGGCCCGCAGCTTCTTGCGGAAGCTGTCGCGCGTCGTCGGCCCGGCGCCGGGGCCGACCAGGGCGTCCAGGATCCGGTCCTCGGCCGCGCCCTCGGCCCGCGCCCGCACCTCGCCGCGCCGGCGGTCGCGCACCATGACCAGGGCGCTCTCGACCAGGTCGCGCATGATCTGATCGACGTCGCGGCCGACATAGCCGACCTCGGTGAACTTGGTCGCCTCGACCTTGAGGAAGGGCGACCCGGCCAGCCGCGCCAGCCGCCGGGCGATCTCGGTCTTGCCGACCCCGGTGGGGCCGATCATCAGGATGTTCTTGGGCGTCACCTCGTCACGCAGATCCTCGGGCACGCGCTTGCGACGCCAGCGATTGCGCAGGGCCACGGCCACGGCGCGCTTGGCGTCGTCCTGGCCGACGATATAGCGATCCAGTTCGGAGACGATTTCGCGGGGGGAGAGGTCAGTCATGGGATGCAGATAGGGGGTCGGGAAGCCGAGCGGGAGGGGGCGGGGGCGACGGGGCGTTCCGGGGCGAGACCAGACTCCATCCCCCTTCGTCGATTGTCCCGGAGGCGGCGGAGGATTTCAGACTGTGCGGCGAAAAAACAGCGTCTGAATAGTATGAATTGTCTGAAATCGGGGCGGGGGAAATCGCACTACGCCCGCGAAAACCGTGCATTGTGTACGATGGTGCAATGAACGGGCCTCCCTTTCGCTACCGACAGCCGAGAGTATAGACCCGCTGGAACGGTCGGGTGGTTGGAGGCCGGATTTTTCAGTCTGGCGGTTGTTTTGCCGACAGAATGTTTGCGGAATTAGGATGGCTGGCGTCTTCGCCGACGTGCGAGCACGGCGGAGGTCCGAAACGCCTCGTGCGCCTCTAGCCCCTGCGATTGGCTGGTGTCATTAAGGCAAAGGTCCGCATTGGGCAGACGTCGGCCAAAGGCGTCATGCCCGGAAGCCGACATCGGCGCCGAGAGCGGAATATCGTCTTTCAGACAGGTCGGGCGTGACCGGTCCCGGCGCTTGCCGGACCTTTTCCGCCGGATGCCGATCCGCTTCCCGCCGAACAGTGATTATCCCGCCGAACAGTGATTATCCCGCCGTCCGCGTGCAGCGGCGCTGATGAGCGATGCCCTTGAGAAAGCCGCGGCGGACCAGGCCTGCACGGATCGCCGCCTGAACCTCCCGGTCATGGGCCGCAGCGCCCGACAGACGACGCACCCAGCTCCTCAGCGGGATGAAATCCGTGGCCGTGTCGCGAACCATGTCGAGCGCGGCATTGGCGGCCTGGTCGCCCGTGCCGGTCGCCGGCGACGGCTGATCGACATCAGGGCCGAGGGCCTCGTCCAGGGCGTCGATCTGGGCGACGACGGCCGAGCAACGCTGAAGGCCCGCCGTCGCATAGGGGGTGCGGCGCGCGGCGATCAGAACCTCTGGCACCTCCTGTCGCCGCAGGTTGAGATCGTCCAGTGGAGCCGTCGCCGCCTGGCCCACGCCCTCGCCAAAAGTCTTTCCGCCCTGGGACGCTTGATCCCGGTTCAGCTCGACGCCCGATAGGCCAGGCATGGAGGCGCAGGCCCCAAGGCTGGATAGGCCCAAGGCCAGGATTGGCAGGACGACGAGGGGACAGGCGATTTTCAAAGGACCATTCCAAGCGTGACTATAGAAGACACAGCGTTCTGATCGCACGACAGTTCCGGCGGCCGCCTTGATCAGGCGCAAACCAGGCCTGTCGAATGGCCGTGGGGGGCGATGTCTGCTTCGGGTGGGACCACGACATCAACACCAGCCCGGAAAACGGACGTCGGCCCACAGCCCAAAAGCGGACGCACCGAACTGCTGCTAGGGGTGATGGGGTGGACGCCCCCCGACGGCATCTATGTGCCAGAGTGAGGTGTTGAACAGCACTCGAAGGAGGCGTC
>NZ_JBXASO010000014.1:0-79227 GCF_058809375.1 Brevundimonas sp. GW821-FHT10E09
GACGTCCATCCCGAACCTCAAAAGGGGGTCCCTATTGCACGCCGATAGGGGGTCCCTTTTAGACGCCGATTGACAGCCGCCTGCCGAGGCGTCGGGCGACGCCGCAGCGCTTCAGCAAAGCACGGGACAGGAGGGCTGGGAACAGCGATCCGTCAAAGGACAACGTCGAGATCTCGGGTCCGTGGCGGCTGCGGTTTTGGCGGCGCCCTGCCTCTTTGATGCGTAAAAGGCCCGGGTCTCGCCCGCAGGTCCACAAGGCGCGAAGGGTGCGGCCCGGCCTCAGGGGGATGAGCGCGCCGGGCCGCAGGTCGAGGCACGAGGTCGGCGCGCCCTGACACCGCCACACTAGCAAAGCTTGAGGCATTTGGGGACGGGCTTTTATCGGACCGAGTGACGCGCGCCGCCTGAGTCCGCTAGACTGATCAACGGCGGGCTCCGGAACGATAGGGGCCGACCGGGAGCCGGGGGACGTCTGTGACGTCGGCGGCGGCCGGTGCTGAAACGCCGGGCTTCGTCGCAGAAGTTCCTGGCCCGCCCCCCCATTCGGACGCCGCATCTCGGCGCCTCAGGTTTGCGAGAAGGAGAATGTCGCCGCCCCCCTGGCTAGCCTGCTCTCCCTGGGTTCTCCTCATCTCGTGACGCGCTGGGTCTCAGCCGCGGCTCTTCCCAGGCGCGTTCGCCCGGCCCGACTGCGCCGCGAGGGAGCGTCGATCAGAACTGACGGCAGAGCGTGAACCGCAAGCCGGGCGGCCTGAACCTCGAGCTTGCGCAACGCGGCGCGCGATCCGCCCTTCAACCGCGCTACGTCAGGGTTCTCCGCCATCAAGTCTTCGAGCAAGGCGCGGCTTGTGCTGTTGAGCCAACGGCTGAGATCGTCGCTGGGGCGTCTGCCGCGTCCGACGGCGGCGCCCAGGATAAACCGGGACAGTTTTTCCTGCTGGGCGCGCAGATGATCGCGCATCAGCTTGGAGCGCGTGATGTAGCCGGCGTTCACGCCGGGCAGCGAGTGGTTCATCAAGAGGTGCATGTCCACCTCCGACACCTCCGCAGCCTGACCCAGGGTACGATAGGTCTGGCGCAGATCGTTTCCCCAGTGGCTGAGGACCCCGCGCTTTTCCTTATGCTCCTGAAGATGACCGCTCGGCGCGTCGCTCGGAAAGAGCCAAGTCCGTCCGCTGTTCGGATAGATAATCGGCCCGATGCGGCGCAGGCGGAAGACGCATTCCATCATGGTGCGAGACAGGGGAATATCGAAGGCCTTGGCCTCTCCGCCCTTGGGCTTGGTCAGGCGCAAGACGCGTTCGCGCAGATCGAGGTCGGCGATGCGGACATTTTTCATCACCTCGGGTCGCGATCCGGAGAGCAGCAGAAAGAGGTGAAACTCCCTGCGGATCGGGTTCTGGATCTTGGCGAGCTGTTCGAACCAGGCGGGCAAGTCGGCGACCCCCATGGCGGTATCCTTGCGATGCTCGGGATTCCAGTCCACCGCGCTCACCGGATTCTCCGCCGGGAGTTTTCGACAGGTCTTGCGGGCGTGATTGTAGACGGATCGGAAACTGCGCATCGCCCCGTTGGCGATCGCCGGGCCGTTGTTCTGGGTGATGAGGTCGTGCCGATCGGTGACTAGGAGGGGCGCGTCGCCGAACTCCGACAGCGGCCGGTCGAGCCAGTCGGCGAAGAGCCGCTCCATGTGATCCGTATAGCCTCGCAGCGTGCCTTCCGCGCGTTTCTTGCGCAGCAGATGCGAGGCCCTGAACCGACGCCAGGCCTCGCCGAGGGTCGGCACGCCATCGGGCGAGGTGATCGGCGCTCCGTCGATCTCGGCCGGGAGCGGCTTGACCTTCTTGACCTTGGGCGGTCGAGGATCCTCGCCCTTCCCAATCCGGCCGATGAGCGCCTTGGCCCGACTGCGCGCCTCGCGCGAGTTGATGGACCCCACCTCGCCGACCGCCATCCGGATGGTGGTCCGCGCGCCGTCCTCACCATGAAGATCGGCCTGGATCGTGAAGGTCTTGGAGGTCTTGCCCACGACCACGAAGAAGCCGCCGAGGTCGGTGTCGCGGGCGATATAGGGGCGATCGCGGGCCAGGGGCAGGCCGATCAGATTCTTGTCTGTGAGGGTCAAACGCAGGTTCGACATTTGCTGACTTTTTCGCGTGAAAAACGGTGAGATCGGGGCCAGAAAAACGGTGAGAAAAACGGTGAAATTGACGCCCGGAGGCAGCATGGTTTCAACCCGTAAATCTACGATAGCCCACGCCGTATCGCGAAAATACTCAATTATATCAATAATCTGGATCGCACACTTTCGCTGATTTCGCGGTGTTCGGAGCGCCGTACATCGGCATCTCTTAATCAGCGGGTCGTAGGTTCGAACCCTACATCACCCACCATCGTCTTTCCCTTTATAAATCAGAAAATTCAGCCGCTCTCCGGAACGAGACGGCTGTCGAACCGACTGCGAAATCACGGTTCGCGGCGTCGCGGGGCTGAGAGTCAGCAACTCGCATCTCGCCCTCAACCATCTTCGCCCGCCAGCGTCTTGGCTGGCGGGCGTCGCATCCGGCCTGCCCCTAGCGGTAGAGGGCCCGCTCTCGCGAGATGTCTTCACTGCTGTAGGGTTGAGCATCGCTGTCGAACCGGCTCCAACCGGAGGCGCGATAGGCTTCGCCGCGCGACACGGCGTCGAAGCCCTGGCGGCCGTTCAGGATGGCCTCGACCCGGCTTTCATCGTCACCGTCTGACTTGACGCTGACCAGGGTTCCGCCGCGCCGGACCCCTTCGGCGTAGACATTGGCGTCTTCGTCCGAGTGGCCGGCCTCCTTCAGGGCGCCGAGCAGGCCGCCTGTAGCGCCCCCGGCCGCCGCGCCTATGGCGGCGCCGACCGCCGTCGAGGCGAGCCAGCCTGCCGCCACGACCGGCCCAAGCCCGGGGATGGCCAACATTCCCAGACCGGCCAGGAGACCGGCCCCGGCCCCGGCCAGGCCGCCGGTCGCCGCGCCCGTGCCGGCTCCGTCGGCGACATCATTCTCTCCGTCGCCGTTGCGGTCGCCGAGCGGGCCCGCGCCGTCCTTGTGGGGATGCGAATGGCCGGCGTGCCAGTTGTCGGCGTTGTTGGACACGATGCTGATGTCGTCAGGCTTGAAGCCGGCGGCTTCCAGGTCTGACACGGCCTGCAGGGCCTGGGTGTGGCTGTCGAAGAGACGGGTGACGGTCGCCATTGGGCGCTCCTGAATCTGATGGTTTGAAAATCTGGGAAGACGCGCGCGCCTATTGCGCGGTGACGACGCCCTTGTAGTCGACCGAGACGGTGGCTTGAGCGCCGTCCTTCATGGCCGTGGCGGACCAGACGCCGTTCTCGTTTTGCATCAGCGGTCCGACGTCCGTGTAGCCTTGCTTCTCGATCGCTTCCCGGGCCTGGCCTTCGGTGAAGGAATTGGCGCCGGGCGTCAGCGCCGTGGTCTGGGTGGTGTCGTCCGTATCCACCGCAGGATTGCGGGGCGTTTCCGACGTCGAGACCGCCGGACCTTCGACCGGTCCGGTCGACTCGGCATTGTCGCCGCAAGCGGCCAGCAGAGCGCCGGCGGCGACGAGCGCGAAGATGGGCTTGATCATGATGCGTGTCCTTTCGAGATACAGATTTGAAGTGGCCTCCGCCTCAAATCGTTCCGAAAGAAACGCCAATTAGGGCCATCATCCGCGCAATAGAGTCGTAACGACCGCCTGCACTACGACAACGGCGGCGGCCTTTACTGCAACGCTTTGCAATTGGCTGATCGCTCGGCAGATATGAGTAAATCATCTGGTTCAACGCTACTGAAGCCAGACGCACTCGACCTATTTCCAGGCCGAAGTCTTTACGCCGGAAGGCCCCGTTCGGCGAGGGCTTGCCCCGACCCGGTCAAAGCCGCGTCGCGGTCTCACCCGCGGCAAGGCGCTAGACCTTGGCGATGCGCCCCCCTCCGGTCTCTATCGCATCCAGCAAGTCCATGACGGCGTCGAGGGTGTCCGCCTCGCGTGCGGGCTTGTCCCAGCGGATGCGGCTGACGCGGGGAAAACGCATCGCCACGCCCGACTTGTGCCGGGTCGAACGCTGAAGCCCCTCGAAGGCGATCTCCAGCACCAGGCCGAAATCCCGCTCGGCCCGCACCGACCGCACCGGCCCGAACCGGCCCACCGTGTGGTCGCGCACGAACTTGTCGAGCTGTTTCAGTTCTTCGTCGGTGAAGCCGAAATAGGCCTTGCCCACGGGGGTCAGCGCCCCCTCCTCCGTCCAGACCCCGAAGGTATAGTCGGAATAGAAGCTGGACCGTTTGCCGTGCCCGCGCTGGGCGTACATCAGGACGGCGTCGATGACGTGAGGATCCCGCTTCCACTTGAACCACGGCCCCTTGGGGCGGCCCGCCACATAGGGGCTGTCCCACCGCTTGAGCATCAGCCCCTCGGCCGCCGCCCCGACCGGCGGATCGGCCCGCAGCCGGGCCAGGCTGTCCCAGTCCGCATATTCGACCAGGGGCGACAGATGCAGCCGCCCGCCCCCATGGCCCTGGACCAGGGTCTCCAGTCGCGCCCGCCGCTCACGCAGGGACAGGCTTCGCAAATCCGTCGCGCCGTCCGCCAGCAGGTCATAGGCGACCACCGCCGCCGGAAAGGCCGCCATGGTCCTGGCGTCCACCGTCTTGCGGTTCAGCCTTTGTTGCAGGTCGCCGAAGGGGGCGATGGCGCCGTCGCGCCAGACCACCAGTTCGCCGTCCAGCGCGCCCTCGAACGCCAGGGCCTCCATCACATCGGGGAAGGCGCCCGAAATCTCGTCCCCGGTGCGGGACCACAGTTTGCGGACCGCGCCCTCGACCACCGCCTGAACCCGGATGCCGTCCCACTTCCATTCGGCGGCGTAGTCGGCCGGGTCCATCTTGGGAAAATCGACCGCCTCGTCGACAGCGACAGCTAGCATCACCGGGCGGAACCGCCCTGGCGCATCCGGGCTGGGCCGTTCGGCCCGTCCCTCCAGCCAGGCGAACAGATCGCCATAGGGGGGCGGGACCGCGTGCCAGACCTCCTCGATGGCCGAGACGTCCACCGGCTCAAGCGGCGTAATCGTCTCCGCCCCGTCCGGTGAAGGAGGCGTCAGACGCGTCTCGGGCCGCATCATCGCCGCCGCCGTCTTGGCCAGCCGGCCCGACAGCCCAACCCGCAACCCGCCGGTCATCAGCTTCAACAAGGCCCAGCGTCCCTTGGGCTCCAGGGCGTCCAGCCAGCCCTCCAGCAGGCCCTTGACCTCGGCGCGGGTCGCGGTCCGCAACCCCTCGATCACCTCGCCCAGTTCGGGCTCGCGATTGGGCCGGCGGTCGGACGGCGCCGGCCAGATCAGGGCGACCGTCTCGGCCAGGTCGCCGACATAGTCATAGGACCAGCCGAACAGCACCCCGTCCACCCGCGCCTCGACCGCCTTGCGGATCATGGCGGGCTTGGCCGCATCGAAGGTCAGGTCGCCGGTCAGGGCCGCCAGGGCCCAGCCCCGATCCGGATCGGGCGTCGTCTTCAGATAGTCCCGCACCAGCACCAGCTTGGCGTTCCGCGAGGCGGTCAGCGACAGGCGGTCCAGAAGTTCGGCGAAGGCGCGCATGGGCATCCATATGGGGCGCTCGAGACGTCGCCGTCAGCCCAGAACGAAAAACGCCCCGGAGGTTTCCCTCCGGGGCGCAGATCGGATCACGCGATGATCAGTTGAACAGTCCGGCGATGACGGCGGTGATCAGACCGCCCGCGACCGCCGCCAGCACCACGTCATTGCCGCTCCGGACATACTGATAGCCGCGCGGCGGCGCGCGCAGGCCGTAGCGGCCGTAGTCGTTCACCACATAACCGTTGCTGCGGTAATAGGACGGCATGCGCTGGCCATAGCTCCAGGTGCGAACCGCATAGCCGCGCGGGGCGACATAGCGCGGCGCATGATAGCGACGCTGGGCCTGCTGCCAGCGGCCGTACTGCCGTTGATCCTGGCGATACTCCTGGCGATCCTGACGCTGGTCCCGACGGAAGTCGCGGCGATCATCCCGGCGGTCGTGGCGGTCATCGCGTCTTTCGTCACGCCCGTCATGGCGATTGTGCTGGCGGTTGTCCTGGCGCTGTTCGTAGCGGCGGTCGTCACGAGACTGGGCCGAGGCGGCTCCGGCGGCGCCCACGGCGGTGGCGGCCAGGACCGCGGCCATCGTGGCGGTGAGAATCTTCTTCATGGGATGTCTCCATCTGCGGCCGAACCATTCGACTGCCCACACTATGGAGACCGGCGGCTGAGGCGGGTCTGAACCGGCGCGGTCGCCTGCCGTTCAGACCAGGACCGCCTTTCAGCCTCAATCAGGCGGCGACCGACTGTTCCGCAGGCGACATGGCGCGGCCCACGGCCTCGCGTCCGCCCGGAACACGGCTCATCATCTCGGCCAGGGCCCCGAAATCGATGGGTTTGGTCAGATAGGCGTCCGCGCCCGCGTCCAGGCCGGCCTGATGGTCTTCGCTGCGCGCCGAGGCGGACAGCACGACGATGGGCGTGTCGGCGTTGAGCCCCTGGCCTTCGCGGATCCTGCGGGTGGCGGTCAGGCCGTCCATCACCGGCATGTTGACGTCCATGATGATCAGGTCGAACTGCTGCTCGCTCGCCGCCTCCAGGGACAGTTGCCCGTTCTCGGCCGTGGCGGTGACATGCGAGGCCGTGCTCATCCAGGCCTCCAGAATCATGCGGTTCACCGGATGGTCCTCGACCACCAGCACCCGCAGGCTTTCACAGCATTCTATCTCGGTCTCGACCCGTTCGATCGAGACACGGCGGCTCCATTCCACCACCTCGGCTTCGACGGTCAGGGTGAAGCTCGACCCGCGGCCCACGGAGGAATCGACGCTGATGTCGCCGCCCATGATGTTGGCCATGCGTCGCGCGATGGTCAGCCCCAGGCCCGTGCCGCCGAACCGGCGCGTCGAGGAGGCGTCCACCTGGGTGAAGGGCTGGAACAACCGCTCGAGATCGGTCGGAGAAATGCCGGCTCCGCTGTCGGTGACGCAGAACTCGAACCCGACCCTGCGGTCGGAAATACGTCGGCCGCGCACGACATAGCGGATTTCGCCGACGTCGGTGAACTTGACCGCGTTCGAGAGCAGGTTCTGCACGACCTGGCAGACCCGTAGCGGATCCCCGCGCACCACGGCCGGAATGTCCCCTTCCAGTTCGGACACGAAGGTCAGCCCCTTGGCCTCGGCCTGGGCCTCGAAGGGTCCGGAAATCCGGCGCTGCAGGTCATCGACGACGACATCGACGACTTCGAAGGTCATCTTTCCCGCCTCGATCTTGGTCATGTCGAGGATGTCGTTCAGCAGGGACAGAAGATTGTCCCCGGAATTGCGGATGATCGACAGATATTCGCGCTGGGCCCCTTCAAGTCGCGTCGCACTGAGCAGCTGGGCCGCCCCGAGGACGCCGTTCATCGGCGTGCGAAGCTCGTGCGAGATGACGCCCAGGAAGTTCGACTTGGCGTCGTTGGCGGCGTCCGCCTTGTCGCGTGCAGCCTCCAGCTCCTCGATCAGATGGGCCTGATGCGCCTGGAAGGCGTCGATCCGACGCTCGCGCAGCATGGTCATGGTGACCAGGACGAACAGACAGGCCATGGTGAACGGCAGGACGGCCAACATCGACCAGAACTGCGGCGTCCCCCACAGGCTGAACAGGATAATACAGGCGGCGACGCCATAGGGCGAAGAGATGATGACGGCCTGCCGCGGCGAATTGCGCAACTGGGCGAAGACCAGCACATAGCCCGAAATGATCAGGGCGACGGCCAGGGTCTGACCGAACGCCGAATTCGAGAACCAGGCCATCAGCGGCGCAGCGGCCCATGCGGCGGTGGTGACGGTCGCCACGGCGGGGAAAACCATGCCCCAACCGACATCGACGCGGTGGCTGAGCTTGTGTTCGACGACGCCGCGGATGGAACCGGCCGCCAAAGTGACCACGAACCATATCATGGCCTGCCACCAAGCCACCGTGCCCAGCAGACCCAGGGCCCAGCTGGCGATGATCAGGTACCGCAGATATTGGGTCTGCAGGATGGCCGTCAGGGCCTGAGCAGGATCGCCCGCGCGCCGGTCGCCCGCAAAGGCCTTCGCGACGCCGTCAGATTCCACCATGTTCCAGCCGTCCCCACGTTCTGTTTGGTCGCGTGACGCTAGGACGAAGGTTCTAAGACGGAGTGAACGCTGGTTTTCTTCGCAATCAGGCGCTGTGGGAATCTTCGACGGGGGTGAGAGCCCGGATCGACAGGGCGTGAATCGGGCCCGACAGCTCCTGTTTCAGCACCCCGTTGACCGTCCTCTGCCGCTCCAGCCGCGACTGTCCTTCGAACGCCGCAGAAACGACCACCAGATTGAAGTGGCTTTCGCCGCCGGGCTTTGCGTCCATGCCGCCTTCGTGGTGGTGGCCGGCGTGCCGTCCGCTGTCGTCTTCGATCTCCAGCCGTTGCGGCGAAAGCGCGGCGTTCAGTTTTTCACGGATAATCGTCGCCACAGGGCCGTCTGACATGATCGTTTCCTTGAAGAGGTCCAATTCCACACTACACTTCGGGCGATGTCCGCTTCCTTTCAATACAAGCCGCGCTTCACCGACATTCGGGTCAAGCCGCCGAAGCCCGAGGAGGAAGCCGCCAAGGCGGACGTCCTGCACCTGAAGCCGGGCGAAAAACCGTGCCAATGGCCCGACTGCCGCAAGGCCGCGACCGCCAGGGCGCCCAAGTCGCGCGAGCGGCTGAACGACTTCTACGAGTTCTGCCAGGGGCATGCGGGCGAATACAACAAGGGCTGGAACTTCTACGCCGGAATGAGCGAAGGCCAGGTCCGCGCCGTCCAGGAGAACGAGGCCATGACCGGCGGTCGTCCGACCTGGGAGATGAAGGCCGGCAAGTTCACGCGCGAGGCCGCCGCCTTCTCCGCCAAGATGGGCACAGCGAACAACACCGGCGCCGGCTCCTGGCGTGACAGTTTCGGCCTGTTCGGCCGTCGCGGCGACCAGGCCCCGCAGTCCCCGACCGAGGACCGCCGAATCGGCAAGCTGGAACGCGCCGCCCTGGCCGATCTCGATCTCGATCCCGGCGCCGAGAAGGCCAAGATCAAGTCTCAGTACCACGACCTTCTGAAACGCTTCCATCCGGACACCAACGGCGGCGACCGCGGCGCCGAGGCCAAGCTGCAACGCGTCATCAAGGCCTGGAAGACACTGAAAAAGGCGGGCTTGGCCTAAACCAGGCTGGCGGATCCGCGCCTTCAGTCGGCGTAGATCATCTTGCGGGTCATGCCGCCGTCCACCGTCAGCACCTGTCCGGTGACGAATCCGGCCTCGACGAGATAGAGGACGGCCTCGGCGATGTCCTCGGCGCGTCCGACACGCCCCACGGGATGCTGGGCGTGATCGCTTTCACTCAGACCTTCCGGCGCGGCGATCCAGCCCGGCGCGATCGCATTGACCCTGATCTTCGGCCCCAGACTGATCGCCATCGCATGGGTCAGGGCGGACAGCGCGCCCTTGGCCGCAGCATAGGCCTCGGTCTGGGGCTCAGACATGATCGCCCGGGTCGAGGTCATGTGAATGATGCTGGCCCCTTCCCGCAGCATCGGGATGGCGGCGCGAGACATCAGGAAGGCGCCCGTCAGGTGGCTGTCCACCGTCCGGCGCCAGGCCTCCAGCGACAGGTCGGCCAGGGGGCCGTTGGTCGGATCAGCGACGCCGGCGTTGCTGACCAGAAGATCCAGCTCCGACCATCCCAGTTCGACAAAGGCCGCCGCGACCGAGGCTTCGTCGCCGACGTCGCAGAGAACCGACCGCGCGCCGGACGAGGCGGGCTTGAGGTCAAAGGCGGCGACCTCCCAGCCCCGATCCGTCAGGGCCTGACAAAGTCCGGCGCCGATCAGGCCTGCGCCCCCGGTGATGATCGCTCTCTTTTTCATAGTCACGCAAACCGCTGAGCCGAAGCCTGGTTGCAGCCGAAGTCAGGGCTGCCCGGCTCCATCAGTCGACGCCGTCATCAACGGGGCCGTCGGCTCCCGGAAATAGCGGTCGATGCCGTCCGCGACCGACTTCATCAAACGGCGACGCGCGCGTTCGTCGGTCAGCAGACGCTCGTCCTCGGGATTGGTGATGAAGCCCATCTCCAGCAGCACGGCCGGCACATCGGGCGCCAGCAGCACGGCCAGGCCGGCGTCACGGTGGCTGCGGCGCAGCAGCGGATGGTCGGAGCCTTCCAGATGGGTCAGCAGGACGCGGGCGAACTGGGCCGAACGGTTCTGGGTGGCGCGCTGGGTCATGTCCAGCAGGATACGGTCCACCGACGGGTCCCGCCCCGGCAGGTGCAGTTCGCGGTGCCAATTGTCGGTCCGCGTGAACTCGCGCACGGCCCGTCCGGCGCCCTGTTCCGACAGGGTATAGACGCTGGCGCCGCGCAGGGCCGGATCGGACCCGGCGTCGGCGTGCAGCGAGATGAACAGATCGGCGTCCGACTGGCGGGCGATGGAAACGCGGCGATACAGATCGACATAGGTGTCATCGGCCCGCGTCAGGCGAACCCGATAGCGGCCGGTGCGCTCCAGCTCGGTCTTTAGAACCAGGGCGGCGGCCAGGGTGACCTGTTTCTCACGGGTCAGGGCTCCGCTGGCGCCCGGGTCCTTGCCGCCGTGCCCCGCGTCGATGACGATCAGCGGGCGTTCGGCGCGACGCGGCGCCGGCGTCGTCCGCGGCGCGGGTCGTGACGCGGCTATAGCTCCACCGACAGCCTTCAGATCGACGACATAGCGATAATGGGCCACCCCGTCGCCGGGGGGCAGCAGAAAGCGGCGCTCGATCTCGCTGCCGCGCGCCAGCTCCAGCTCAATCCGTGACGCCCCGCCCGAGGCGCTGACCTGATAGGAGCGGACCAGGCCCGAACCGCCGCCGTTCAGGCCGCGGCCGGGCGCGACGCCGTTCAGGGCCAGGGTGACCCGGCCCGCGGCGCCTGTATCGATGACGCGCCCCTGTGTCGACTTGTCCAGATCGATGACCACGCGGGTCCGGTCGCCGTCCGCACCGAAGCGCACGCCCAGGACATCCCCCTGGGCGCCCCAGGCGAAACCCCGCGTCGAAAACAGGGCGACCGTGCAGATGACGACGAAGGCCAAGGCGGTCATCGCCCATTCCCTCGCGCCCCAGCGCTCTACACCTGTCAAAACACGACCGCCCATAACGACGTCGAACCCAATCCTACTGGAACCTGGTCGCCATGATGCCAGATGCTCGTATTCAGGGGGTTAAGGCCGAACACCTTTTAATTCGCGTCCGGCGTGACTATGATGTGACTGCTCGCGAACCGATCGCGCCTTCTTCGCCTCAGCGGAACCCGGCGCGCCCTCCTCGCGGCGCTGACTTTTCACCAATCCGAGAACCGCGCCGGCGTCGCCGGTGGTTCGAAGAGCGGACCAGTGTCGCGGCCTTACCCGTTCCAACGGATTGGCGCGCACGGTTCAGGACCGACGACCTCCATGGGCCTTTCCGCCTGCGTCCCCCTACGGCTTGACCAAGCCCGCTTCGCCGTTTTCGGCGAGGGGATTTCGCGCGCCCCGGCCCCTCCCCCCATTCGGCGAGCCGCCGTGACCCTGTCCAGAGTTCTGGAAGGGCCGGCCCGTGCGCGCCAGAGAGAGACTTTCCATGTCAAAGACAATGCTGATCGACGCGGCCCACCCGGAGGAAACCCGGGTCGCCATCGTGGACGGACGCCAGATTGAGGAATTCGATTTCGAATCCCGTGCGAAGCGCCAGCTTCGCGGCAACATCTACCTGGCCAAGGTCACCCGCGTAGAGCCCAGCCTGCAGGCTGCGTTCATTGAATACGGCGGCAACCGCCACGGCTTCCTGGCCTTCAACGAAATCCACCCGGACTACTACCAGATTCCGGTCGCCGACCGCGAAGCCATCATGGCCGAAGCGCATGACGACGACGATGACGACGATCTGGGCCGCGAATCCGACGACGACGCCGATCCCGAAGCCGCCCTGGCCGACGAGGAGCGGCTGAAGCGCCGCCTGATGCGCCGCTACAAGATCCAGGACGTCATCAAGCGCCGCCAGATCCTGCTGGTCCAGGTCGTCAAGGACGAGCGTGGCGCCAAGGGCGCGGCCCTGACCACCTGGCTGTCGCTGGCCGGCCGCTACTGCGTCCTGATGCCCAATACGGGCAAGGGCGGCGGCATCAGCCGCAAGATCACCAACACCTCCGACCGTCGCCGCCTGAAGAGCGCCGTCTCGGCCCTGGAAGTGCCCAAGGGCATGGGCCTGATCATCCGCACGGCCGGCGCCAAGCGCACCAAGGCCGAAATCAAGCGCGATTATCAATATCTGCTGCGGCTGTGGGAGACGATCCGCGAGACCACCCTCGCCTCCCACGCCCCCTCGGTCATCTACGAGGAAGAAAACCTGGTCCGCCGCGCCGTGCGCGACATGTTCGACAAGGATTTCGACGGCATCCAGGTGGAGGGCGTCGAGGGCTTCAAGGAGGCGCGCGACTTCATGCGCGTGCTGATGCCGTCGCAGGCCAAGAAGGTTCACCTGTATCGCGGCTCGCGCCCCCTGTTCGCGGCCAACGGCATCGAAGAACTGCTGACCCAGATCCACCAGCCGGTCGTGCCGCTGAAGTCCGGCGGCTATCTGGTCATCAACCAGACCGAGGCCCTGGTGGCCATTGACGTCAACTCGGGCCGCGCCACCAAGGAACGCAACGTCGAACAGACGGCGTTCAAGACCAATATGGAAGCGGCGGAAGAAGCGGCCCGCCAGCTGCGCCTGCGCGACCTCGCCGGCCTGGTCGTGATCGACTTCATCGACATGGATGAGGGCAAGAACAACCGCACGGTCGAGCGCGTGCTGAAGGACGCCCTGTCGTCCGACCGCGCCCGCATCCAGATGGGCCGCATCTCGCCCTTCGGCCTGATGGAGATCAGCCGCCAGCGCCGTCGCCTGGGCGTGATCGAGGGCGCGACAGAGGCCTGCCCGCACTGCCAGGGCACCGGCCGCATCCGCTCCGCCGAATCCGCAGCCCTGATGACGCTGCGCGCGGTCGATATCGAGGCCGGCAAGAACGGCGCGGGCGTCGTGGTGCTGAAGGTCTGCACCGCCGTCGGCCTGTACATCCTGAACCACAAGCGCGCCTATCTGCAGTCGCTGCTGGAGCGGCGCGGCCTGAACGTCATCGTCCAGATCGACGACAGCCTGGGCCAGGGCGAGCACAATATCGAACGGACCGAGACGAACGAGGACTTCGTCGCGCCCGAGATCGAGATGCCCAACCTCGACGACGACTTCGACGCCTCGCTGTACGAAGACGAGGATGAGGACGACGACGAGGAAATCGTCGGCGACGACGAGGACGAGGAAGACGTCGAGGCGCTGGACCGCGAGGACAGCGACGACGACGAGCCGCGCGAACGCGCTGAACGCGCCGAGTCCGGCGGTCGTGACCGGGGTCGGGGCCGCAACCGCCGCCGTCGCGGCGGTCGTCGGGACGAAGAGACCGCCGAGGTCTCCGACACCTCAGAAGCCGCTGATACGCTGAACATCGACGACGCCTCGGACGACGAAGAGGACGAGAACGGCCGTCGCCGTCGCCGGGGTCGCCGTGGCGGCCGCCGCGTCCGCGAGGACGGCGAGCGTGACGTCTACACCTGGGTCCGCGGCCGCACCCCGTCGCTGGACGATCCTTATGTCTGGTTCGACCCGCTGAACCCTGGCCGTCCCGAGGCGCGCGCCGAACGTCCGGATCGCGCCGAGCGTCCCCAGGCCGCACAGGCCGAGGTCGAAGGTCTGGACGCCGTGGCGTCAGAGGGCTCGGGCGAGGAAGGCGGCCGTTCGCGTCGCCGTCGTCGTCGTGGCCGGGGTCGGGGCGGCGACGCCATCGGCCAGGAGATCAAGGTCGAGAACCGCGCCACCAATGAGGGCATGCCGCCCGACGGTTCGCCCCTGACGCCGATGGCCGTAGCCGATGGAGCCGGGGCCGACGCCGTCCAGGCCCAGACGCCGGAGACGGAGGCCCCCGCCGTCGCGCCCGAACCCCAGCGTCGTCGCGTTCGCCGCAAGTCGGCCAGCGCCGACGCCGTGGTCCAGCCGGCACGGGAAACCGAAGCCGCGCTGGAACCGATCGAGACCGCCGCCGAGCCGCACGTCGAGCCGCACCCCGACACGGCCATCGAGCCGAACGAGGCGGCGCTCGAAGGCGCGCCGGTCGAACTGGACGTGACGCCGCAAGAGGCCCTGGCCGCCGAGCCGGTCATGGTCTCGCCGGTCGAACGGCCTGTCCCGCCGGTCGCTGTCGAACCCCAACCGGCGGCTCTGCCGGAACCGTTCGTCGCCCCGACGCCCGAGATCGACGTCGAGGCGATCATCGCCGAAGACCCGAACCAGATCTCGGCCCCGCCCGAAAAGCCCAAACGTGGGTGGTGGCGCCGCTGATCGGTCACGATTAGACTGTCAGGATGCAGACGGGGGTCGGCCGCTACTGGAGTACGCCATGACGTGGCTTCCCCGTTCCGCATCTCGTGTTCTGGCCGCGGCGGCGGTGGGCTTCGCAGCCCTCGTCGCCGCCGGCCAGGCCTCGGCCCAGAGCCTGATCCGCGACACCGAGATCGAGGGCATCATCCGCGAATGGGTCGATCCGGTCTTCGTCTCCATGGGGTTGAACCCGACCGACGTCGAAGTTCTCCTGGTCAATGACAACGAGCTGAACGCCTTCGCCACGCGTGGGCGGATCATGGGCGTCAACACCGGCCTGATCCTGCGGACCAAGAACCCCAACGAACTGCTGGGGGTGATGGCGCACGAGGCAGGCCATATCAAGAACCGCCACACCCTGCGCGACGGGGCCCAGAACGCCGCCAAACAGCCGATGTTCATGACCATGGCCCTCGGGGCCCTGGCCATTGCCGCCGGCGCGCCGGACGCGGGCCTCGCCCTGCTGGGCTCCAGCCAGTATTTCGGCACGATCGGCGCGCTTCAGTATATGCAGGGCCAGGAGGGCGAAGCCGACCTGACCGGCGCCCGCGCCCTGGAGGGCGCCGGCGAATCCGGCGCGGGCCTGGTCTCCTTCTTCGAGAATTTCCGCGCCCAGGAAGTCTTCTCCGACGCCCGCCGCTATCCCTATTTCCGCAGCCACCCCCTGTCGTCGCAGCGCATCGAATCCATGCGCCGCTTCGTCCAGGACCAGCCCCATTACGATCATCGCGACAGCCCCGAGCGGATGGCCCAGCACGCCCTGATCCTGGCCAAGATCCACGCCTTCATGGATCCGCCGAACACCACCCTGCGCGCCTATCCCTCGACCAACACGGCCCTGCCCGCCCGCTACGCCCGCGCCATCGCCTGGTATCGCGACGGCCAGACCGACAAGGCCCTGTCGGCGGTGGACGCCCTGATCGCCGAGGATCCGCAGAACCCCTATTTCGCCGAACTGAAGGGCCAGATCTATTTCGAGGAAGGCCGTCCGGTCGAGGCCGTCGCCGCCCACCGCGAGGCCGTGCGGCTCAAGCCCGACGCCCCCCTGCTGCGCATCAACCTGGCCCACGCCCTGATCGGCACGGACGATCCCAAGAACCTGGACGAGGCCATCGACCAGCTGAAACACGCCACCGTCGCCGAGCGGGAGAACACCATGGCCTGGCGCCTGCTGGGCCAGGCCTACGCCGCCCAGGGCAAGGAGGGCGAGGCCCGTCTGGCGACGGCCGAGTATTATTTCGCCGCCGGCCAGGAGCGCGAAGCCACCCAGTTCGCCCTGCGGGCCCGCAGCATGCTGGACCCCAATTCCATCGAATGGCGCCGGGCGGTGGACATCGTCCTTGCGTCAGGAGCCACGCCCGACGATCTGCTGGACCTGGATCGTCGCGACGCCGCGCGCAAGCCGACCACGCTGAACTGACGCCCTGCCCCCCCCTACTGACTGCGAGCCTTCATGACCGACGACGCCCCCGCGCCTGAGCCCCACACCCCGCCGCCCGCCAAAAGCAGCCGCCTCACGGGCGCGGTCGCCGGCTATGTCGCGCTGGGCGTCTCGGTCGTGGCCTTGGGCCTGGCCGCCGCCCCCTATTTCGGCGGCGGTTCGGGCGACGACGTCCGCACCTATCTGCTGACCCACCCCGAGGTGCTGCAGGAGGCCAGCCTGGCGCTTCAGGCCAAGGAGGGCCAGGCCCGCGTCGACGACACCAATACAGCGGCGGCCGCCAATGCCACCCTGCTGGCCCCCGACGCCCGCGACCCCGCGTTCGGCCCGGCCGACGCCAAGGTGACGGTGATCGAGTTCTTCGACTTCCGCTGCCCCGGCTGCAAGGCCGTGGCGCCCCAGTTCCGCGCCCTGATGGCGGCCCACCCTGACGTCCGCTTCGTCTTCAAGGATTGGCCCATCCTGGACCGGGGCGAGGACGTCGCGTCCCAGTACGCCGCCCGCGCCGCGCTGGCCGCGCACCAACAAGGCAAGTATCTGGAAGTCTACGACGCCCTGATGTCCGAGCGCGCCCTGACGCCCGAATCCACCGACCGCATCCTGGCCCAACACGGCGTGGACATGGCGCGCGCCAAACAGACCCTGGTCGCGCCGGAAACCACCCGCCACATCGCCGACATCCACACGGCGGCGGCGGCGCTGAAGCTGCAGGGCACCCCCACCTTCTTCGTCAACGGCAAGGCCGCCGCCAGCATCGACCCCGCCGAGATCGCCCGGATGATCGAGGCCGCCAAGCGCTGATCTGAAGCCGCAAGGCAGTCCACACAGCAAAACGGCCCCCGGATCGCTCCGGGGGTCGTTCTGTTAGGCGACTCTGTCTCTCGGCCTATGCTCGCCTCGCGGAGGCTCGCGACTTGAGGCCGATTTCGATCCTCGATTACTCGATGATCTTGGCGACGACGCCGGCGCCGACGGTGCGGCCGCCTTCACGGATGGCGAAGCGCAGGCCCTGGTCCATGGCGATCGGGGTGATCAGTTCGACGTTCAGCTCGGCGTTGTCGCCGGGCATGATCATTTCGACGCCTTCCTTCAGCTGCACGATGCCGGTCACGTCGGTCGTGCGGAAGTAGAACTGCGGGCGATAGTTGGTGAAGAACGGGGTGTGACGGCCGCCCTCTTCCTTGGTCAGGATGTAGGCTTCAGCCAGGAACTTGGTGTGCGGGGTGATCGAACCCGGCTTGCACAGAACCTGACCGCGCTCGACGTCTTCACGCTTGGTGCCGCGCAGCAGAACGCCGACGTTGTCGCCCGCTTGACCCTGGTCCAGCAGCTTGCGGAACATTTCGACGCCGGTGCAGGTCGTCTTCTGGACCGGGCGGATGCCGACGATCTCGACTTCTTCACCGACCTTGACGATGCCCTTTTCGACGCGGCCCGTGACCACGGTGCCGCGGCCCGAGATCGAGAAGACGTCTTCGACCGGCATCAGGAAGGGCAGGTCGACCGGACGTTCCGGCTGCGGGATGTAGCTGTCGACGGTTTCCATCAGGGCCAGAACGCGCTGTTCGCCGATTTCCGGGTTCACGCCGTCGGTCGCGGCCTTGGCCGAACCCTTGGTGATCGGAATATCGTCGCCCGGGAACTGGTACGAGCTCAGCAGCTCGCGCACTTCCATCTCGACCAGTTCCAGCAGTTCTTCGTCGTCGACCAGGTCGACCTTGTTCATGAAGACCACCAGGGCCGGCACGCCGACCTGACGGGCCAGCAGGATGTGCTCGCGGGTCTGCGGCATCGGGCCGTCAGCGGCCGAAACCACCAGGATCGCGCCGTCCATCTGCGCCGCGCCGGTGATCATGTTCTTCACATAGTCGGCGTGGCCGGGGCAGTCGACGTGGGCGTAGTGACGGTTGGCCGTCTCATATTCCACGTGCGCGGTGTTGATCGTGATGCCGCGCGCCTTTTCTTCCGGCGCAGCGTCGATGTCCGCATAGGCCATCGCCTTGGCGCCGCCGGCCTTGGCCAGCGTCATCGTGATCGCCGCCGTCAGCGTCGTCTTGCCGTGGTCAACGTGGCCGATCGTGCCGATGTTGCAGTGCGGCTTCGTGCGTTCGAACTTTTCCTTGGCCATTTTCTAGCTCCTAGGTCCCCGAACCGGGGTTCCTGCAGTCTGGGGGTTAAGGGCGCCCGGCTTTCGGGCCGGGCGCTTTTAGGTCCGCTTCTCCGAAAGGAAAAGCTTAGGCGTACTTCTTGATCACTTCGTCGGCGACGTGCTGCGGCACCGGCTCGTAGTGGTCGTATTGCATCGTGAACTGGGCGCGGCCCTGCGACATGCCGCGCAGCGTGTTCACATAGCCGAACATGTTGGCCAGGGGCACGAAGGCGTTCACGACGGTGGCGTTGCCGCGCATGTCCTGACCCTGGATCATGCCGCGACGGCCGTTCAGGTCGCCGATGACCGAACCGAGGTATTCCTCGGGGGTCACGACCTCGACCGCCATGATCGGCTCGAGCAGCTTCGGCGCGCCCTTTTCCTTCAGTTCGCGGAAGGCGGCGCGGGCCGCGATTTCGAACGCCAGCACGCTGGAGTCGACGTCGTGGTACTTGCCGTCCGTCAGGGTCGCCTTGAAGTCGATCAGCGGGAAGCCGGCCAGCAGACCCGAATCCTTGATGGAGTTCAGACCCTTTTCGACGCCCGGGATATATTCCTTGGGCACCGCGCCGCCGACGATCGAGTTCTCGAACACGAAGCCCGAACCCGGCTCGCCCGGTTCGAAGGTGATCATGACGCGGGCGAACTGGCCCGTACCGCCGGTCTGCTTCTTGTGGGTGTAGTCGATGTCGACCTTGCGGCCGAGCGATTCACGATAGGCGACCTGCGGCGCGCCGATGGTGGCCTCGACCTTGTAGGTGCGCTTCAGGATGTCGATCTTGATGTCCAGGTGAAGCTCGCCCATGCCCTTCAGGATGGTCTGGCCCGACTCGTGGTCGGTCGAGACGGTGAAGGACGGATCTTCCGAAGCCAGCTTGGCCAGGGCGACGCCCAGCTTCTCCTGGTCGGCCTTGGTCTTGGGCTCGACCGAGATCTCGATGACCGGGGCCGGGAATTCCATCTTCTCGAGGATGACGGGCGACTTCAGCGGATCGCACAGGGTGTCCCCGGTGCGGGTTTCCTTGAGGCCGGCCAGGGCGACGATGTCGCCGGCGAAGGCTTCCTTGACGTCTTCACGGTTGTTCGAGTGCATCTGCAGCATCCGGCCGACGCGCTCTTTCTTGTCGCGGCTGGAGTTCAGCAGGCTCATGCCCGTTTCCATCTTGCCGGAATACAGGCGGCAGAAGGTCAGCGAACCGACGAAGGGGTCGTCCATGATCTTGAACGCCAGAACCGACAGGGGCTCGTCGTCCGAGGCCTTGCGGGTGATCGGCTCTTCCGTCTTGAAGTCGATGCCCGGCGTCGGCGGGATGTCCAGCGGCGACGGCAGATAGTCGACCACGGCGTCCAGCAGGGTCTGCACGCCCTTGTTCTTGAAGGCCGAGCCGCACAGGATCGGATAGAAGGCGCCGGTCAGCACGGCCTTGCGGATGCACTTCTTCAGCACTTCGACCGAAGGCTCGACGCCGTCCAGATAGGCCTGCATGGCTTCGTCGTCGAGTTCGACGGCGTTGTCGATCAGGTACTGGCGGGCTTCATTGGCCTTGTCGACCAGGTCCGCCGGGATCTCGCCGACGGTGAAGTTGGCGCCCAGGGCGTCGTTGTCCCAGACGACCGAGCGCATCTCGACGATGTCGACCAGGCCGGACAGGGTGTTTTCCGAACCGATCGGGAACTGGATCGGCACGGCCTTGGCGCCCAGGCGGTCGCGGATCGACTGGACCGAGGCGTCGAAGTCGGCGCCGATCTTGTCCATCTTGTTGACGAAGACGATGCGCGGCACCGAATATTTGTCGGCCTGGCGCCAGACGGTTTCGGTCTGCGGCTCAACACCGGCGTTGCCGTCCAGCACGGTCACGGCGCCGTCGAGGACGCGCAGCGAACGCTCGACTTCGATGGTGAAGTCCACGTGTCCGGGGGTGTCGATTATGTTCAGGCGCTTGCCCTGCCAGAAGGCGGTCGTCGCGGCCGAAGTGATCGTGATGCCGCGTTCCTGCTCCTGGTCCATCCAGTCCATGGTCGCAGCGCCGTCGTGCACTTCGCCGATCTTGTGGTTCTTGCCGGTGTAATAGAGAATCCGCTCGGTCGTCGTCGTCTTGCCCGCGTCGATGTGGGCCATGATGCCGAAGTTGCGGTAGTCCTCGAGCTTGTGCGTACGAGCCATGAAAACGTGCCTTGAGAAGTAGGTCTAGGACGCGGGTGGCGCCCTCGGGATGATCGTCGATGCAGCGGATAAGCGAGCGCGGGCGATTTAGCTCAAACCGCCCGCGCCGGATAGTCTTAGATAGGAACCGCCCATTACCTTTGAAAGGGAGACGGTTTTAAGACGCTTACCAGCGATAGTGGCTGAAGGCGCGGTTCGCCTCGGCCATCTTGTGGGTGTCTTCGCGCTTTTTGACCGCGGTGCCGCGATTGTTCGAGGCGTCCAGCAGTTCGGCGGCCAGCTTCTCGGTCATGGTGTTTTCACCACGCTTGCGCGCGGCGTTCACCAGCCAGCGGATGGCCAGGGCGCGACGACGGTCCGGACGGACCTCGACCGGCACCTGATAGGTGGCGCCGCCGACGCGACGCGAGCGGACTTCGACCGACGGGGCGACATTGTCCAGGGCGGCGTGGAAGGTGGCGACCGGCTCCTGGTCTTTCTTCTTGTCGGCCAGGATGTCGAAGGCGCCGTACACGATGTTCTCGGCGACGGCCTTCTTACCTTCGTACATGACGTAGTTCATGAACTTGGTGACGATCAGGTCCCCGAACTTGGGATCCGGCAGAACTTCGCGCTTCTGGGCGCGGTGACGACGCGACATGGAGTATTCCTTGCAGTGCCCGGCGCTCGCCGGGAAGATCTCGAAAAGGCCTCCGGGCGCGGGGGCCCGGACGCGAATGGCTTACTTCGGACGCTTGGCGCCGTAGTGCGAACGACGCTGCTTGCGGTCCTTGACGCCCTGCGTGTCGAGCACGCCGCGCAGGATGTGGTAGCGAACGCCGGGCAAGTCCTTCACGCGGCCGCCGCGGATCAGAACAACCGAGTGTTCCTGAAGGTTGTGGCCTTCACCGGGGATGTAGCAAACGGCTTCGTAGCCGTTCTTGGCCAGACGGACCTTGGCGACCTTACGCAGAGCCGAGTTCGGCTTCTTCGGGGTCGTGGTGTAAACGCGGGTGCAGACGCCGCGACGCTGGGGCGAACCCTCCAGAGCCGGCACCTTGTTACGGGTGGGCTTGGGCTTGCGCGGCTTGCGGATCAGCTGGTTGATCGTAGGCATTCGAAACTTATCTCGACTTCTGATGGAGGCGTGTGTCTTTCGACCGAAGCGCCTCTCGCCTTCTTGTGAACGGGGGACCATCCCCTCGCCCGGGTGTCATCGAGACTGATCGCGTGACCCGAACAGTCCCTGGTTCGCTCCGGCGCACCGGAAAACACAAAGGGCCGGAACGCGCGCTTTGGGCGTTCCGGCGGGCACAGCCCGTCCGTTCAATTGTCACGATCTCAGCGACCGGCGAACCGGCCACGCCTCGAAAGTGGGCGGCTTCTACGCGCGATAGGGGGATTGGTCAAGTGCGGCGGCGGCCCCCTGGCGCTGGCCGACAGCCAAGACGCGAACAAACCCAACCTGCGCCCGAAAGCGGCCACGCTTGCAGCCGAGCCTCGTTTTCGGGTGACGGGGGGGGTCAGGATGCGGACCGAGAGCGGCTGGCCGTCGAGAGGGCGAAGGGCGGGGCTGGTAGTTGTCTCCATGGGCCTGAATGCGGGCCTGATCGCGCTTCTGTCCGTCGGCGACACTCGCTCCGGCCATCTTGGCGCCCCGGCCGCCGCGCCCCTGTATCTCTATATCGAGCCGCGCCCGCGCCTGGCCCAGGAGCGCGCGCCCGTCAGGCCCTTCTCGGCTTCCCGCACGGCCTCGCACCGCATCCTGCAGGACGCCGACGGCGTTCCGCGCCCCGACGACAGCCGCATTGAGCCTTCCGCCGTTCCTGCCCCCACCCTAGGCGACGCCATCGATTCGCGTTGGCGGGTCGGCCCCGGTGCGGCGACGCGAGGCCTGCCCCTGTCCTGCGAGGGACCGAACAGACTGTCGGTCGAGGCGCGTCGCTACTGCGAAGATCGAGCGCGACGATTCGCAGGCGCGGCGCGGCCCATCGCCGGCTCGGGCGACGCCGAACGCGACGCTGTCTTCGCCCGGCACGGCGCGCGGAGATTGGCCGCATGGGAGGCGCAGCGCGCTGAACCGCCGCGCGGCGATCCAGCTTGCGAGACGCCCCACCCGGTCGCAGGGTGCGAGGGCGTCAATATCGAAGTCGATCTCTTCTCTTCGCGGGACGGTCTCCTGCCCAATCTGCGAAAGCGTCGTGAATGAGCGTGTCCGCCCTGCCCCGTCCGAATCGACGACGCCCCGACTGGCGCAAGGCGGGTCTGGCGACGGCGGCTGTCGCCATCAACACCGCCCTGATCGCCGCCCTGTCCTTCACGGCCCTGGGGATCGAGGGGGGCGACATCGTCGCCGCCCCGCCGCCGATCTATCTCGACATCGAGCCCCGCCCCCTGCTGCCCGATGAGCGACCGCGCGTCCCGACCGTGACCCGACCGGAAGTCGCCCCCGTCGCCGCCTCTGCCTCGAACGCCTCGCCCGCCCCGTCGGTGCGGACGCCCGAGACGGAGGCCGCGCCCCGGCCCGCGCCTCTGCGTCCCCGTCTCGCCGCCCCGGCGCCGCCCGGCGCGCCGCCGCCGGCCGACGTCTGGCGCGTGGATCCCGCCAATCGGTCCGGGGCCATGGCGCGGTCGCTGCGCCAGGGCCTGCCCGGCTGCGCCTCGCCCGACCTGTTGAACGACGCCGAACGTCGCCATTGCCGTGACGCGTTCGCCCGGCGCGGCGAGAACGCCGCCCCGATCACCGGCTCAGGCAATCCCCAGCGCGACGCCGCCTTCGCCCGCGAGGGCGCTCGCCGTCTGGCGGAATGGGAAGCCAAGCGTCGCCCCCTGTCCGGCGGCGTCGGCGTGGTCGGCCCGGCGGACTGCCCAGGATCCAACTTCGGTACAGGCTGCGCCGGGGCGCAATTGCCCGACGTACCGGGCGTGGACATGCGCCAGGGCGCAGAGACGACGATCAACCGGGGCGAACGCCGCCCTCAGGGCCTTTCGGCTAGCATCGGCGGTCTGCAGATCGGCGGGAAGGACGAATAGAAAAAAGGGCGGCGCCGTCGCCGGCGCCGCCCTCTTCATTTCATCACATCCGAACCCGGAGATCAGCCTTCGCTGCTCTCCAGCTCCAGTTGCAGATCGGCCGGCAGCGGCTCGATCGCGTCTTCGCGGGCTTGCGTCAGCTCTGCATCGCGATCGTTGGCGATCTTCTGCAGGGCCCGCAGATAGGCGCCCGTACCGGCCGGGATCAGGCGGCCGACGATGACGTTTTCCTTCAGGCCTTCCAGCATGTCCTTCTTGCCGTGGACCGAGGCGTCGGTGAGGACGCGGGTGGTCTCCTGGAAGGACGCCGCCGAGATGAAGCTGCGGGTCTGCAGCGACGCCTTGGTGATGCCGAGCAGGACGGGCTGGGTGGTGGCCTGACGGCCGCCGCGCTTCTCGACCTTCAGGTTTTCCAGAACGGCTTCGGCCACTTCGACGGTGTCGCCGCGGATCAGGGTGGTTTCACCCGAATCCAGGACTTCGACCTTCTGCAGCATCTGACGCACGATGACTTCGATGTGCTTGTCGTTGATCGGCACGCCCTGCAGTCGGTAAACTTCCTGCACTTCGTTCACCAGATACTCGGCCAGCGCCTCGACGCCCTGGATGCGCAGCAGATCGTGCGGATCCGGGTTGCCGTCGATGATGTAGTCGCCCTTCTGGATCAGATCGCCGTCGTGGACGGAGATGTGCTTGCCCTTAGGGATCAGGAACTCGACCGGTTCGCCCTGCACGCCGTCGGCGTTGACTTCCGGCGTGATCTTGATGCGACGCTTGTTCTTGTAGTCGCGACCGAATTCGACGCGACCATCCATCTCGGCGATGACCGCGCAGTCCTTGGGACGGCGGGCTTCGAACAGTTCGGCGACGCGCGGCAGACCGCCGGTGATGTCGCGGGTCTTGGCGCCTTCGGTCGGGACGCGGGCGATGATCTCGCCCGGCTTGACCTCGTCGCCGTTTGACACGGACAGAACCGCGCCCACGGGCAGCAGGTAACGGGCGTCAGAGCCCGAGGCCAGCTTGGCGTAGGCGTCGCCCAGGGTGACGCCCATGGCCGGACGCAGGTCCGAACCACGCGGGCTGGCGCGCCAGTCGCTGACGACGCGCTGGGCGATGCCCGTCGCTTCGTCGGTTTCTTCCTTGACCGACAGGCCTTCGACCAGATCCTCGAAGCGGATCAGGCCGCCGACTTCCGTCAGGATCGGCGTGGTGTAGGGGTCCCACTCGGCCAGACGTTGGTTCTTCTTGACCTCGCTGCCTTCCTTGACCCGGATCCGGGCGCCGTAAGGCGCCTTGTGGGTCTCGCGATCCTTGCCGTCCACGACCACGGTCACGATGACGTTGCGGCTCATCGCCACCAGGTCGCCGTGGGCGGCGGTGACGGTCGGGCCGGTGATCTTGGCCACGCCGGCGTTGGTCGCCTCCATGAAGGAGGTTTCCGCCACCTGGGCCGTACCGCCGATGTGGAAGGTCCGCATCGTCAGCTGGGTGCCCGGCTCGCCGATCGACTGGGCGGCGATGACGCCGACCGCTTCGCCGATGTTGACATTGGTGCCGCGCGCCAGGTCACGCCCGTAGCAGTGGGCGCAGATGCCGGCTTCCGCCTCGCAGGTCAGGGCCGAACGGACCTTGACCGACTGAACGCCGGCGGCGTCGACCGCCTCGACCACTTCTTCCACCAGATAGGTGTCGGCGGGGAACAGGACCGTGTCCGTGCCCGGCTCCTTGATGTCCTCGGCCGCATAGCGACCCAGGATGCGGGCGCCCAGCGAGACCAGGACGTCGCCGCCTTCCATGACTGCGCGCAGGGTGATGCCGCGCGTCGAGCCGCAGTCGTCCTCGGTGACGATCGAGTCCTGCGCCACGTCCACCAGACGACGGGTCAGATAACCCGAGTTGGCGGTCTTCAGCGCGGTGTCGGCCAGACCCTTACGGGCGCCGTGGGTGGAGTTGAAGTACTCAAGGACGGTCAGGCCTTCCTTGAAGTTCGAGGTGATCGGCGTCTCGATGATCTCGCCGGAGGGCTTGGCCATCAGGCCGCGCATGCCGCCCAGCTGCTTCATCTGCGCCTGCGAACCCCGGGCGCCGGAGTTGGCCATCATGAAGACCGAGTTGATGTCGGGGTTTTCACCCTCGATCAGCACGCGCGGCTGCGCGATCTCGCCCATCATGGCGTCGGCGATCCGGTCCGTGGCCTTGGCCCAGGCGTCGACGACCTTGTTGTACTTCTCGCCGCGCGTGATCAGGCCGTCGGCGTACTGTTGCTCGTACTCCTCGACCTGGGTGCGGGTTTCGGCGACCAGTTCGGCCTTCTTCGCCGGGATCACGATGTCGTCCTTGCCGAACGAAATGCCGGCCTTGGCGGCTTCGCGGAAGCCCAGGCCCATCATCTGGTCGGCGAAGATGACCGTCGCCTTCTGACCGCAGTGGCGATAGACCACGTCGATCAGATTGCCGATTTCCTTCTTGGTCAGGTTCTTCTCGAGCAGGCGATAGCCGACGTTCGGGTTGCGCGGCAGCAGGGCGCCCAGCTTCATCCGGCCCGGCGTGGTGTCGATGACCTTGGTCACCTCCTTGCCTTCGGCGTCCTGTTCCGTCCAGCGCGCCTTGATGCGGCTGTGCAGGGTCACGACCTTGGCGTCCAGCGCCGCGTCGATCTCGCCCATATTGGCGAACAGCTTGCCTTCACCCGGCTCGCCGTCCTTGACCAGCGACAGGTAGTACAGACCCAGGACGATGTCCTGCGACGGCACGATGATCGGCTTGCCGTTGGCGGGCGACAGGATGTTGTTGGTCGACATCATCAGGACGCGCGCTTCCAGCTGGGCCTCGAGGCTCAGCGGGACGTGCACGGCCATCTGGTCGCCGTCGAAGTCGGCGTTGAACGCCGTACAGACCAGCGGGTGCAGGCGGATGGCCTTGCCCTCGATCAGCTTGGGTTCGAACGCCTGGATGCCCAGACGGTGAAGCGTCGGCGCGCGGTTCAGCAGAACCGGGTGTTCGCGGATGACCTCGTCCAGGATGTCCCAGACGGCGGGCTGTTCGCGCTCGACCATGCGCTTGGACTGTTTGACGGTGCCCGACAGGCCCTTGGCGTCAAGGCGCGCGTAGATGAACGGCTTGAACAGCTCCAGCGCCATCTTCTTGGGCAGGCCGCACTCGTGCAGCTTCAGTTCCGGACCCACGGTGATGACCGAACGGCCCGAATAGTCGACGCGCTTGCCCAGAAGGTTCTGACGGAAGCGGCCCTGCTTTCCCTTCAGCATGTCGGCCAGAGACTTCAGCGGACGCTTGTTGGCGCCCGTGATCACGCGGCCGCGACGGCCGTTGTCGAACAGGGCGTCGACGGATTCCTGCAGCATCCGCTTTTCGTTGCGGATGATGATGTCCGGCGCCCGCAGCTCCATCAGGCGCTTCAGGCGGTTGTTCCGGTTGATGACGCGGCGATACAGGTCGTTCAGGTCGGAGGTCGCGAAACGACCGCCGTCCAGCGGCACCAGCGGACGCAGTTCCGGCGGGATGACCGGCACGATGGTCAGGATCATCCACTCGGGCTTGTTGCCCGATTCCAGGAAGGCCTCGATCAGCTTCAGGCGCTTGGACGCCTTCTTGGCCTTCATTTCCGACGGGCTGTCCGCCAGCTCGCCGCGGTGCTTTTCAGCCTCGGCGTGCAGGTCGATGCCCATCAGCAGGTTGCGGACGGCCTCGGCGCCGATCTCGGCGGTGAAGCCGTCATCGCCGAACTCTTCCTGATAGCGATAGAATTCGTCTTCCGTCAGCAGCTGGTTCTGCTTCAGCGGGGTCAGGCCCGGCTCGGTGACGATATAGTTCTCAAAATACAGGACGCGCTCGACGTCCTTCAGCGCCATGTCCAGCATCAGCGAGATGCGCGACGGCAGCGACTTCAGGAACCAGATGTGGGCGACCGGGGCGGCCAGGTCGATGTGACCCATGCGCTCGCGGCGAACGCGGGCCAGGGTGACTTCGACGCCGCACTTCTCGCAGATGATGCCCTTGTACTTCATGCGCTTGTACTTGCCGCACAGGCATTCGTAGTCCTTGGTCGGGCCAAAGATACGGGCGCAGAACAGGCCGTCACGCTCGGGCTTGAACGTGCGGTAGTTGATGGTTTCCGGCTTCTTGATCTCGCCGAACGACCACGAGCGGATCTTCTCCGGCGAGGCCAGGGCGATCTTGATCTGGTCGAAGGTCGGGGTGACCGGGACCGGGTTGAAGATGTTCAGGACTTCCTGGTTCATCTTGGTTCCTTGCTGCGGCTAGAGCCGCGAAAATTATTCAGAGGGAGAACAGCGCCGTGATTGGTGATTGGTGAGTCGTGACGGGCGTCGGCCCAGTCACGACTCACGCGTCACGCCTCACGAATTCTCCAGCTCCACGTTCAGACCCAGCGAACGCATTTCCTTGATGAGCACGTTGAAGCTCTCGGGAATGCCGGCCTCGAAGCTGTCGTCGCCGCGGACGATGGCCTCGTAGACCTTGGTCCGGCCGGCCACGTCGTCGGACTTCACCGTCAGCATCTCCTGCAGGGTGTAGGCGGCGCCGTAGGCTTCCAGAGCCCAGACCTCCATTTCCCCGAAGCGCTGACCGCCGAACTGCGCCTTACCGCCCAGCGGCTGCTGGGTGACCAGCGAGTACGGGCCGATCGAGCGGGCGTGGATCTTGTCGTCGACCAGGTGGTGCAGCTTCAGCATGTAGATGTAGCCGACCGTGACCGGACGCTTGAACTGCTCGCCGGTCTGGCCGTCGTACAGGATCGACTGGGCCGACTTGTTCAGCCCCGCCTCTTCCAGCAGGCGTTCGATGTCGCCGATGTGCGCACCGTCGAAGACCGGGGTCGCGAAGGGCACGCCCTTGGACAGGTTCTTCGCCAGTTCGATCAGTTCTTCCTCATCCTGCGGCAACGGGGTTTCCGGGCCGTAGATATGGGTCAGACGATCGATCAGCGCCTGCTTCTGACCACCCTGCTGCCAGGCTTCCAACAGACCGGAGATCTGCTTGCCCAGGCCGGCGGCGGCCCAACCCAGGTGGGTTTCGAAGATCTGGCCGATGTTCATGCGCGAAGGCACGCCCAGCGGGTTCAGAACGACGTCAACGTGCGTGCCGTCTTCCAGGTGCGGCATGTCCTCGATCGGCAGGATCTTGGAGATGACGCCCTTGTTGCCGTGACGGCCGGCCATCTTGTCGCCGGGCTGAAGCTTGCGCTTCACGGCCACGAAGACCTTGACCATCTTCATCACGCCGGGGGGCAGTTCGTCGCCGCGTTGCAGCTTCTCGACCTTGTCTTCGAAACGACGGTCCAGTTGCTTACGCGCATCCTCGAACTGGCGCTTCATCGCCTCCAGCTCGCCCATGGCCTTCTCGTCGTCCAGGGCGATCTGCCACCACAGACCACGGCTGACCTCGGCCAGCTTCTCTTCGGTCAGTTCACCGCGGCCGATGCCCTTGGGACCGGAGACGGCGTTCTTGCCCAGGATCAGCGGCTTCAGGCGGCCATAGACGTTGCGCTCCAGGATCTTGAGCTCATCGTCGCGGTCCTTGCCCAGGCGTTCGATCTCGGCGCGTTCGATCGCCATGGCGCGCTCGTCCTTGTCGACGCCGTGACGGTTGAAGACGCGAACGTCAACGATCGTGCCGGCGACGCCGGGCGGCAGGCGCAGGCTGGTGTCACGGACGTCCGAAGCCTTCTCCCCGAAGATGGCGCGCAGCAGCTTCTCTTCAGGGGTCATCGGGCTTTCGCCCTTCGGCGTCACCTTGCCGACCAGAATGTCGCCCGGCTGGACCTCGGCTCCGATGGCCACGATGCCCGCTTCATCGAGGTTGCGCAGGGCTTCCTCGCCGACGTTGGGGATGTCGCGGGTGATTTCCTCCGGGCCCAACTTCGTATCACGCGCCATCACTTCGAATTCCTCGAGGTGGATGGAGGTGAAGACGTCGTCGCGCACGATGCGCTCCGAGATCAGGATGGAGTCTTCGAAGTTGTAGCCGTTCCAGGGCATGAAGGCGACGAGGGCGTTGCGGCCCAGGGCCAGTTCGCCCAGGTCCGTCGAGGGGCCGTCGGCGATGACGTCGCCGGCCTTGACCTGATCGCCCACGCGCACGATCGGGCGCTGGTTGATGCAGGTCGACTGGTTCGAACGCTGGAACTTCGACAGGCGATAGATGTCGACGCCCGAACGGGCGGCGTCCACGTCGCCGGTGGCGCGCACGACGATCCGGGTGCCGTCGATCTGTTCGACGACGCCTTCACGACGGGCGACCACGACGGCGCCGGAGTCCACGGCCACGACCGCTTCCATGCCGGTGCCGACCAGCGGCGCGTCCGACTGCACCAGAGGCACGGCCTGACGTTGCATGTTCGCGCCCATCAGTGCGCGGTTGGCGTCATCGTTTTCCAGGAAGGGGATCAGGGCGGCGGCGACCGAAACGACCTGCTTCGGCGACACGTCCATCATGTCCACGGCGTCGCGGTTCAGCAACTGGGATTCGCCGTTGATCCGGCCGGGGACCAGGTCCTCGACGATGCTGCCGTTCTTCAGTTCGATGTTGGCCTGGGCGATCGTGTATTTCGACTCTTCCATGGCCGAGATGTAGACCACCTCGTTCTGGGCCACGCCGTCCTTCACGCGACGGTACGGGCTCTCGATGAAGCCGTACTTGTTGACGCGCGCGTGGGTGGCCAGCGAGTTGATCAGGCCGATGTTCGGGCCTTCCGGCGTTTCGATCGGGCAGATGCGGCCGTAGTGGGTCGGGTGAACGTCGCGGACTTCGAAGCCCGCGCGCTCGCGCGTCAGACCGCCCGGGCCAAGCGCCGAAAGGCGACGCTTGTGGGTGATTTCCGACAGCGGGTTCGTCTGGTCCATGAACTGCGACAGCTGCGACGAACCGAAGAACTCGCGAACCGCAGCGGCGGCCGGCTTGGCGTTGATCAGGTCGTGCGGCATGACCGTGTCGATATCGACCGAGGACATGCGCTCCTTGATGGCGCGCTCCATCCGCAGCAGGCCGACGCGGTACTGGTTTTCCAGCAGTTCGCCGACCGAACGGACCCGGCGGTTGCCCAGGTTGTCGATGTCGTCGATCTCGCCGCGGCCGTCCTTCAGGCCGACCAGGATCTGCAGCACCTTCAGCACGTCGTCCTTGCGCAGGACGCGGATCTCGTCGGAAACCTCGGGGGTCTCCAGGCGCATGTTCATCTTGACCCGGCCGACGGCCGACAGGTCATAGCGTTCGCTGTCGAAGAACAGCGAGTTGAACATGTTGTCGGCGGCTTCCGGGGTGGGCGGCTCGCCCGGACGCATCACGCGATAGACGTCGAACAGGGCGTCCTCGCGGGTGTCGTTCTTGTCGATACGCAGGGTGTTGCGCATGTAGGCGCCGACCGTGACGTGGTCGATGTCCAGCACCTCGATGGTGGTGAAGCCGTTTTGCTCCAGCACTTCGATGGTCGGGGCGTCCAGCTCGTCGCCGGCCTCGGCGAAGATCTCGCCGGTCTCGAAGTTGACGGCGTCATTGGCCAGATACTTGGTGACCAGGGCGTCGGCGGCCAGCGACAGCGAGGTCGTGGTGTCGCCCAGCTTCTTGGCGGCGCGGGCGCTGATCTTCTGGCCGGCCTGGGCGATCACTTCGCCGGTGTCGGCGTCGACCAGGTCGAACTCCGGCTTCACACCGCGCCAACGCTCGGCCTTGTACGGCGTGACCCAGCCCTCGCCGCGCTTCTCGTAGGGCACGGTCTCGTAGAAGGTCTTCAGGATTTCTTCGCCGTCCATGCCCAGACCCATCAGGAAGGTCGTGGCCGGCAGCTTGCGGCGGCGGTCGATGCGGACGTAGACCACGTCCTTGGCGTCGAACTCGAAGTCGAGCCACGAACCGCGGTACGGGATCACGCGGGCGGCGAACAGCAGCTTGCCCGAGCTGTGCGTCTTGCCCTTGTCGTGGTCGAAGAAGACGCCCGGCGAACGGTGCATCTGCGAGACGATCACGCGCTCGGTGCCGTTGACGATGAAGGTGCCCTTGTCCGTCATGAGCGGGATGTCGCCCATGTAGACGTCCTGCTCCTTGATGTCCTTGACCGAACGGGCTCCCGTTTCCTCGTCGGTTTCGAACACGATCAGGCGCAGCTTGACCTTCAGCGGCGCGGCATAGGTCATGTCGCGCTGGATGCATTCTTCAACGTCGTACTTCGGATCCTCGAACTCGTACGAGACGTATTCCAGGATGGCGCGTTCGTTGAAGTCCTTGATCGGGAACACCGACTTGAAGACCGCCTCGATGCCCTGCTCCTTGCGCTGGCCCGGACGGACCTCGCGTTGCAGGAACTGTTCGTAGGAAGCGCGCTGGACCTCGATCAGGTTCGGCATCGCGACCGCTTCGGGGATGCGCCCGAAGGATTTGCGGATGCGCTTCTTGCCGGTGAACGAAGTGGCGGAAGCGATCTGACCGTTGATGGCGAGATCGTGGGCGACGTCAGTCATTCAGTGTTTCCCATGGCGCGCAATCCGGGGAAATCGCGCGTGAAATGCAGCAGCCACGGCGCGCGTTTTAAGCGTCCGCAGCCAGGTTTTCGGCGTCCACCCTCGGCCCGCTGCCGGGCCAGGACGCCTGAAATGTACCGGCTCCCTGGGGAAGGAGCCGCGCCTTCGCTCCGGTCGGAGGGCGACGGACCGGGCCTCGGCGCTTGCGCGCAGACTCTTTAGGAGTGTTGCGGAACGCGGACATATACTCGCTTCCACGGCGAAATAAAGACCTGGGTCGCAGTTTTTCGGGAACCAGACGACGGCATGGAGAAACCGGCGCCTACGCACCCGATTGACAACCCCGGCGACCTCCGCATGATCGTTCCAGGGGAGCGCGAAACATGCACCTACGCCTTACGATCCTGGCCGCCGCCGTTCTGCTGTCCGGCTGTCTGTCGATGAACGTCCCGGAGGACGCCTTCTTCTATCCCGACACCCGGCTGGCCGCCGAGAAGATCACCCTGCCCGCCGACATCCCCATGGGTTTTGAGGCCGACGTCCTCAGCCTTCCCTATTCGGGCGGAACCGTGGGCGTCACCCGCGTTCGGACCGGTCGCGCCGACGCGCCCCTGATCCTGTTCTGCGGCGGCAATCTCTTCCGGCGCAGCGCCGGCGCGGGCAGGACCGCCGCCAAGCTGGCGCCGTTCGGCGACGCCCTGATGTTCGACTATCCCGGCTATGGCGGCACGGCGGGCCAGGCGGACTACGCGAGCTTTATGGCCGCCGGCACGGCCGTCGCCGACGCCGCCCGCGCCCAGGCCGACGCCGAGGGCCGCAAGCTGATCGCCTGGGGCCATTCCCTGGGCGGCCCCGTCTGCGCCCAGGCCGCTCAATATATGCACGCCGACGCCCTGGTGCTGGAGACGACGACCCCCAGCACCCGCGCCGCCGTGGACACCATGGTCGGCTGGGCGCGCCCCTTCGTACGGATCCACATCGCCCCCAATCTGAACGGCATCGACATCCCGGCCGCGCTTCAGGGCTACTCCGGCAAGGTGGTGGTGCTGGAGGCGGGCCGCGACGACACCCTGCCGGCGTCGCTCAGTCGCCGCCTGGCCCGAGAACTTGAGGCCGAAGGCGTCAAGGTCGAGCACCTCAGCTTCCCTCAGGCCGGCCACAACGACGTCGGCGAACAGCCCGACTTCCAGACCAGGGTCGCGGCGGCGCTAGGCCTGTGAACCCTCTCCCGCCGGGAGAGGGCTTGAGCGCACGAGAGCGTCAGCGATCGTCCTTAGCGCGAAAGGGTGAGGGGCAAGATGGTGCGAGTTGGCCCACCGGCGCTCCCTCATCCGGCCCTTCGGGCCACCTTCTCCCAACGGGAGAAGGGAAAATCCCTCTGCCGCACAGCGTGACACCCTGCTAGCGTCGCCTTATGACTCGCATCGCCCTCCCCCTGCTCGCCGCTCTCTCGCTCGCCGCCTGCGCCTCGCGCGGCCAGCCCGTCACCTACGCCGAGACCGCCTCGGCCGCCGCCCGCGCCGCCGCCGAGGTGGAGGGTCAGGCCTCTCTGACGCCGCAACAGGCCTGGGACGCGGGCAACACCGCCTATCTGGCCTGGAACGGCGCCCGGCGCGGCTGGACCACGACCGAAAGCGGCCTGCAGTACCGTCGCGTCGGCAAGGCTCATCCCGAGGGCGCCCAGCCGTCGGCCACCGACACGGTCAAGGTCCACTATCGCGGCACCTTCATCGACGGACGCGAGTTCGACAGCTCCTACGCCCGCAACGCGCCGGCCGAGTTCCCGCTGAACCGCGTCATCAAGGGCTGGACCGAGGGCGTCGCCCTGATGCGCGTGGGCGAGATCTATGAGTTCGTCATCCCCGCCTCGCTCGGCTACGGCGGCCGCTGGGTCGGCGGCGACGAACTGCCGCCCAACTCGACCCTGCGCTTCTCGGTCGAACTTCTGGACGTGAAGCCGGCGGCCTGATCGGACAATCCCCTCATGGCTCCGCTTCGTTCCGACACCCTCGCCTCGGCCCTGTCGCGCATCTTCGAGGGGCCGATGATCGATCGGGCCAGTTGGTTCGCCCTGACCGGGGGCGAGCGGCTGTTCACGGCGGGGGATCCGTCAGACACCCTGTATCTGGTCCGTTCGGGCCGTCTGGGCGTCTTCCACAGCGAACCGGATCAGCCCGTCCATCTGCTCGGCGTCGTGCGTCCCGGCGATCCGGTCGGTGAAATGGCCATGCTGGCGGGGACGCCGCACACCGCCGACGTCGTGGCCCTGCGCGACACCGAAATCCTGGCCCTGCCGCGCGAAGCCTTCTTCGAGGCCGCCCGGACCGAGCCGGACCTGATGGTCGAACTGTCGCGGCTGATGATCCACCGCGCCCGCGAGCGGGCGGGCGGCGCGGCCGAACCCAGCGTCTTCGGCTTCGTCTCGGCCCGCCCTCGTCCGATCCGCGCCTTCGTCGAACGGATCGCCGCCGCGATCCAGGCCATGGGCTTCACCTGCCGGGTCATCGACCAGTCGGCCCTGACCTCGGCCGCCGAATGGTTCAGCCGGGTCGAGGACGGCCACGACTATGTCCTCTATGTCGCCGAACAGGGCCAGCCGGCCTGGGCCGAACTGTGCGCCCGCCAGGTGGACCGGCTGTTCATCGTCGGCAGCGGCCTCCTGGCGCCGCCCGCCGACCTGCCCCGCCGGATGGGCTTCGGCGACGGCCGGCGTCTTACCGACCTGATCCTGCTGCGCGATCCACGCATGAACCAGCCGGCCAACACCCGGGTCTGGCTGAACGTGCTCCAGCCCGACCGCTGGTTCCACTGCGTCTCGGGCGTGGCGGCCGACACCGAGCGGATGGCCCGCGTCATCACCGGCACGGCCGTGGGTCTGGTTCTTTCAGGGGGCGGCGCACGGGCCTATTGCCACATGGGGGCGATCAAGGCGCTGGAAGAGGCCAGGGTGCCCATCGACTTCGTGGGCGGCGCCTCCATGGGGGCGGTCGTGGCCGCCGGCCCCGCCCTGGGCTGGTCGTTCGAACGGCTGGACTACGAGATCCGCCGCGCCTTCGTCGAGTCCGATCCCCTGTCCGACCTGGCCTTTCCCATCATCGCCATGTCCCGCGCCCGCAAGGTGGCGGGCCTGCTGGAGCGGGCCTATGGCGACATAGATCTGGCCGATCTGGCCCTGCCCTTCTTCGCCGTTTCGTCCAACCTGACCTCGGGTCGCATTGAGGTCCATCGCACCGGCCTGATGCGCCGGGCCATGCGCGCCTCCATCGCCATTCCCGGCGTCCTGCCGCCCGTGGTCATGGACGGCCAGGTGCTGGTCGACGGGGCGGTGCTGAAGAACTTCCCCACCAGCGTGATGCGCCAGCTGAACAGCGGCCCCATCATCGGCGTGGACATGTCCCAGACCCGCGGCGTCGATCCGGCCGCGCTGGAAAATCCGCCCTCCTGGTGGAAATGGGTGCTGTCGGGCGCCTGGAAGGCCGGGCCGCCCATCGTCTCCATCCTGATGCGCTCGGCGACCATCACCACCGACGCGGAGATGGACCAGTCGCGCGCCGCCGCCGACGTCCTGATCCTGCCCAAGATCGGAGGAACCGACATCCGCGACTGGAAAGCCTATGACGAACCGGTCGCTGCGGGATACGAGGCGACCAAGGCGGCGCTGGCGGACCTGCCCTGTCCGGTGGGGCGCATCCGCAATCGCCCCGGCTCAGGGGCTATAGCAGCAGGGCCAGAACCGACAGGAGCGTAGCTGTCGCCACGGCGTTCAAGGCCATGCCCAGGCTGGCGAACGCGCCCGCCGTCGCATCGACCTGAAACGCGCGCGCCGCGCCAAATCCGTGGGCAGACACCCCGATCGCCAGACCGCGTGCGCGGAAATCCCGGATTTTCAGAGCATTGAACAAGGGGGTCGCGGTCATGGCTCCGATCACCCCGGCGATCAGCACAATGACCGCCGCCAAGGCCGGAACCCCGCCCAGTTGCTGGGCGACGGCCATCGCCACCGGGGTCGTCGTCGCCCGCGGCGCGATCGACGCCAGGATTTCACGCGGCGCGCCGAACAAGGTCAGAACACCCACCGCGCTGACCACCGCCGTCGTCGCCCCCGCCGCCAGCGCCAGGCTGATCGGAACAGCCAGTCGCCGGATCAGCGCCCGCTGCGCCCAAACCGGAACCGCCAGGCCCACGACCGCCGGTCCCAGCAGGAAGCTCAGCGCCTCAGTCGCGCTCCTGTAGGTGGCGTAGCCGGTGCGGGTGATCAGCAACAGACCGATCAGAACCGGCGTCGCCAGTAGAACCGGATGGCAGAGCGGATGCCTTTCGCTGCGACGCGACAACTGGTCGGCGCCCTCGAACACCACCAGCGTAACCGCCAGCCAGAACAGCGGCGTCGTCATCAAGGCGTTCACGACATCGCCTCCCCGCCCTCTTTGTCCCCTGCGTCTCCAGGCCCAAACCGCGTGACCGCCCACCGGAACACCAGCGCGGTCACCACCATCGTCAGAAGCGTCGAAACCGCAGTGGCCGCCAGAATACCGATCCCGTAGCGGGACAAGGGCTCGCCCTCGTCAATCAGTCCGACCGCCGCTGGCACGAACATGATCGACAGGTGCGCCGTCAGCCACGCCGTCACCGCCTTCAGAGTGGGCCGCTCGCGCGGGACCAGCGCCAACCAGCCCAGCAGCAGAACCAGACCGATAACGGACCCCGGAAGCGGCAGACCCGTCACCCTGTGGATCACCTCGCCCATCAACTGGCAGGTCATCAGAAGGGCTATGGCGGCGAGCATGGTCACAGCGGCGCGCAGGCCTGCTCCAGCCAGGCCCGCACCTCGCTCTCGACCAGAGGCCCGACCTTGGCCAGGGTCTCGGCGTGATAGGCGTCGACGTAAGCCCGTTCGGCCGGGGTCAGCAGGTCAACCGCGATCAGTCTGCGGTCGATCGGCGCGAAGGTCAGCTGTTCGAACCCGTGCATCGGCCGCTCGCCGCCCTCGGGAACCACGGCCGGCGTCACCACCTGCAGGGTCTCGATCCGGATGCCCCAATGGCCCTCGCGGTAATAGCCGGGCTCGTTGGACAGGATCATCCCCTCCAGCAGCGGCTGGGCCGTGCCCCATTTGGCGATCCGTTGCGGCCCCTCGTGGACGCCCAGATACGAACCGACGCCATGACCCGTCCCATGGTCGTAATCCAGCCCCGCCGCCCACATCGGCGCCCGGGCGATGGCGTCCAGGGCCATGCCGCTGGTCCCCGCCGGGAAGCGGATGGTCGCCATGGCGATATGGGCCTTCAGCACCAGGGTGAACTTGTGACGCTGATCCGCCGTCGGCTCGCCCACCGCCATGGTGCGGGTCACGTCGGTCGTCCCGTCCAGATACTGGCCGCCGCCGTCCACCAGCAGCAGGGAGCCGTTCTCGATCCGGCGGATCGTGGCGCCGACCGGCTTGTAATGCGGCAGGGCGCCGTTCGGCCCGGCCCCGGCGATGGTGTCGAAACTCAGGTCCTTCAGCGCCCCCGTCGCCTCGCGGAACCGCTCCAGCGTCTCAACCACCTCGCGCTCGTCCGGCAGAGTCTGCTGCGCCGTCGTATCGACCCAGTGCAGGAAGTTGGCCAGGGCCGCGCCGTCGCGGATATGGGCCCGGCGGCTGCCCTCGATCTCGACCGCATTCTTGGTCGCACGAGGCAGGGCGCAGGGGTCGGCCGCCCGCACCACCGTCGCCCCCGCCTGCTCCAGCCGGTCGAAATACCAGGCGGACGACAGGGCCGGATCGATCATCACCTTCCGACCCGCCAGACCGTCCAGCGCCTCGGCCAGCCGTTCGGGCGCCTCCAGCTGGACGTCGTCGCCCAGCCAGGCCGGCAGTTCATTCGTCACCTTGGCCCCGTCCATGAACAGCCGCGCCTTGCCGTCAGCCTCCAGCACGGCCTGGCCGATGGGCAGGGGCGAACGGATCACGTCGCCGCCGCGTACATTGAACAGCCAGGCGATGGACATGGGCGCGGTCAGAACCACGGCGTCGCCGCCGGCGTCCGCAACGGCCTGACCGATCCGCGCCCGCTTCGCCGCATGGGCCTCGCCGGAATAGACGTCCTCGTGCGGCGTGACCGGCGCGGTCGGCTGGGCCGGACGATCCGCGCCCCAGGCTTGGTCCAGCGGATTGACCTCGACCGGCTTCAGCTCGGCGCCCGCCTTCTGCGCCGCCCGTTTCAGGGCGACCAGGGCGTCCGGGCTGTGCAGCTTCGGATCATAGCCGATCACCTGGCCGGGCTTCGCCGTCTCCAGATAGGCGGCGACGTCGTTCAGGTCGCGCCGTTCGAACAGGGCCGGATCGGTCTGGGCCTTGACCTGGACCGTATAGCGGCCGTCGGTGAACATGCTGGCCCGATCCTGAAACACCACCGCCGCCCCGGCCGAGCCGGTGAAGCCGGTAGCCCAGGCCAGCCGCTCGTTGGCGTCCGGCAGGTATTCGTTCTGATGTTCGTCCTCGTGCGGGATCAGGAAGCCGTCCAGCCCCTGCTCGGCCATACGGGCGCGCAGCAGCGGCAGGTGTTTGGCCCCAAAGGACGGATCGGTGGTCTCATCGAAGGTCTGGCGCATCGTCTCGTCTCTCGTTCCTCAGCCCATCCGCCGCAGCACCAGGGCGCTCCAGGCGTCGTGATGGATGCGCTTCTCCAGCCGGAATCCGCGCGACGTATAGGCCGCCGTCACCCGGCGCTCCTGCGTCCGCAACAGGCCCGACAGGATGGCGACCCCACCCAGGCTCAAGGCCATCTTGATGTCCTGCGACAGGGCCACCAGCGGCGGGGCCAGGATATTGGCGAAGACCAGATCATAGGGCCCGTGGCGGCGCACCCGCTGATCGTTCAGGCCCGAGGCGTGGACGAAGCTGGCGTGGGCCTGGTTCAGGGCGGCGTTCTCGTTGGCGATCCGCACCGAGGGGGCGTCGATGTCGGTGCCGACCGCGATCCGGCTGCCGGTCCGCGCCGCCGCGATGGCCAGGACGCCCGTGCCGCAGCCGACATCCAGAACCCGCTCGAACCGTTCGCGCTTCAGCAGATCGTCGAAGGCCTCCAGACAGCCGACCGTCGTGCCGTGGTGGCCGGTGCCGAAGGCGGCGCCGGCGTCGATCTTCAGATTGACGGCGTTGGGCGGCACCCGCCCCTCGTCATGGGCCCCGTAGACGAAGAAGCGCCCGGCCCGCACCGGCGGCAAGCCCGACAAGGACATGGCCAGCCAGTCGGCGTCGGCCAGCTTCTCGACCGTGACAGTGACCGGATAGTCGGCCAGGGTCGCCTTCAGCCCCTCGACCTCCTCGGCCGTGGTCGGGAAGGCGTCGATGCGCCAGATGTTGCGATCCTCGTCCTCCTCCAGGATGGAATAGGTCGCGCCCTCCAGCGTGGGATCGGCGTCGATGGCGGCGGCGGCGGCCTCTGCGTTTTCGCGCGGCCCCCGTGCGATTATCTGAACTGCAGACTCGGACATTTTTCAAACACCGCTAAGATGACGAATCAATGCGATCCGGCGCTTCGTCTTCCCGACGCCGCCGGGCTTTTTAACGAACCGAGGGGTCGGGGAATACATGGCCAAGTCACCGTCTACGTCTAAAACTGCGTCGCCCAAGCCGGCGACCGCCGCTTCCAAGCCTAAAGCTGCGCCGAAGTCGAGCGCCGCGAAGGCCGTCGCCGAGAAAACCGTCACGCCCAAGGCCGCCAAGCCCGCCGCCGTGAAGACCGCCGCCGCCAAACCGGCCGCTGCAAAAACACCCGCCAAGACGACCGCGCCCAAGGCCGCTGTCGCCAAGACGTCGCCGGCCAAGCCCAAGGCCGCCCCGGCCGCCAAGCCGACCGCCAAGTCGGCCGCACCCGCCGCTTCCAAGTCTGCCCCCGTGAAGGCCGCCGCGCCCAAGGCGACGACGAAGACCGCCGCCAAGGCCGCGCCGAAGACGTCTGCGCCCAAGCCCGCCACCGCCAAGCCTGTCGCAGCCAAGGCGCCGACGCCCAAGGCTCCGGCCGCTGCGTCCAAGCCGGCTGAACCCGTCGCCGCTCCGGCTCCCAAGCCCGCCGCCGCTGCACCGGCTCCCGCGCCGACGCCCAAGCCGGTCGAAACGCCCAAGCCCGCGCCGGCCGCCGCGCCGGCGCCCAAGGCTGAGGAAAAGGGCTTCTTCGCCAAGCTCGGCGACATGATCTTCGGCAAGCGCTGATCACGGCTCACAGACCAGACTGAAGTCGCCGGACGGTTCGCCCCGTCCGGCGATTTTCGTTTCAGCGCAGCCGTTCCGCCAGAAAATCCACGAACACCCGCACGCGCGCCGGCATATTGGCGCCGCCGACGAAGACCGCATGGATCGGCTCCCGGTCGCCCGGATTGAAGTCCTCCAGCAAGGGAACCAGCCGCCCCGCGTCGATGGCGTCGGCCACGCTGAAATTCCCGACCCGCGTCACCCCGACCCCGGCCACCGCCAGCTGAGTCAGGGTCTCGCCGTTGTTCGCCTCGATCGGCCCCCGCACCGTCAGGGCGTAGTCGCGGCCGTCCCGGCGAAACGGCCAGACGGGCTCGGCGCGGCGGAAGTTGAAGTTCAGGCAATCATGGTCGTGCAGGTCTTCCGGAACCGTCGGCGTCCCGCGGCGGGCCAGATAGTCGGGCGAGGCGACGATGGTCCGCCCCGTGTCGCCCAGACGCCGCGCCGTCAGCGGACTGTCGGCCAGCGGCCCGAACCGGATCGCCACATCCGCCTGTCCCGCCGCCACATCGACCACGACATCGGTCAGGTTGATGTCGATCAGGATATGCGGATAGCGACGCACGAAATCCCCGAGCAGAGGCACCACATGCTGGCGGCCATGGGCCAGTGAGGCGCTGACCCGCACCCGCCCGCGCGGCGCCCCCTGATCGGCGATGCCCTGTTCGGCGTCGTCCAGGTCGGCGAGGATGCGACGCGCCGCGCCCAGATAGGTCTGGCCCTCGGCCGTCAGGGTCAGCACGCGCGTCGTGCGCAGCATCAGCCGCACCCCCAGCCGCGCCTCGATCCGGTCGACGGTCCGGCTGACCGCCGACGGGGTCAGTCCCAGGATCCGACCGGCGGCGGAGAAACTGCCGCTTTTCGCCACGGCGACGAAGATCTCCATCTCCCGCGCCCGGTCCGCCCCATTCATCTGCATCTTTGCGTCCAGATCAAAAATCCTTGGCCTCCCGCCTGCCTACCGCCGCTGCGGCGCGGCGTCCATCTGTGCGTCCGAACACAGACGAGGGACAGTCATGGACTATCGGCAAGTTGGATCATCGGGCCTGCGGGTTCCCGTCCTCAGCTTCGGCACGGGCGCATTCGCGGCGCTCGACGCCGCCAGCGCCGTCCTGCCGTCCTATCCCCACAGCCCCTATCGCCAGCAGGAAGGGTTCGCGCGCCTGAACCCGCCGCTGGTCTGAACCTCCCAAAGGTCTCCTCCCCCATGAAACTCAATCCTCCCCTCCTCGCCCTCGCGGCCGGAGCCTTCGGCATCGGCGTGACCGAGTTCGCCCCGATGGGCCTGCTGCCGGTCATCGCCACGGACCTGGGCGTCTCCATTCCCACGGCCGGTCTGTTGATCAGCGCCTATGCCCTGGGCGTCATGCTGGGCGCGCCCCTGATGACCCTGACCACGGGTCGCGTGCCGCGCCGCGCCCTGCTGATCGGCCTGGCCGCCGTCTTCACCCTGGGCAATCTGATGGCGGCCGTCTCGACCGACTACGCCATGCTGCTGGTCGCGCGGGTCGTCACCTCGCTGAACCACGGGGCCTTCTTCGGCGTCGGCTCCATCGTGGCCGCCAGCCTGGTGCCGCCCAACCGACAGGCCGGCGCGGTCGCGGCCATGTTCATGGGCCTGACCATCGCCACCGTCGTCGGCGTGCCGCTGGCGGCCTGGGCGGGCGACGTCCTGGGCTGGCGCGCCTCCTTCTGGGCCATCGCCGGCATCGGCCTGATCGTCATGGCCGCCCTGCGCCTGACCCTGCCCAAACTGCCGGCGCCGGTCGGCGGCGACGCCCTGGCGGAGGTGCGCGTCCTGGGTCGCGGCCCCGTTCTGTCGGCCCTGGCCCTGACCGTGATCGGCTCCAGCGCCATGTTCACCGTCTTCACCTATATCGCCCCGATCCTGCATGAAGAGGCCCACGCCTCCATCGGCTTCGTCACCGCCATGCTGGTCGTCTACGGCCTGGGCCTGACGGTCGGGAACTGGCTGGGCGGCAAGTTCGCCGACCGGTCGGTGGATCGCACCCTGATCATCACCCTGGCGTCTCTGGCGGCCATCCTGGTTATGTTCGCCTTCACCATGCCGTTCGCCGTTCCCGCCCCGTTCGTGATCTTCATCTGGGGCGTGGCCAGCTTCGCCCTGGTGCCGCCGCTGCAGGTGCGGGTGATGGCCGCCGCCTCGGATGCGCCCAACCTGGCCTCGTCGGTCAATATCGGCGCGTTCAATCTGGGCAACGCCGTCGGCGCGGCCGTGGGCGGGGCGGTGATCGCCGGGGGGCTGGGCTATCCGGCGGTCGCCCTGGCCGGCGCCGCCTCTGCGGCCCTGGGTCTGGTTCTGGTCCTCTTTCTGACCCGCAAGCGCGCCCCCGCCACGGCTCCGGCCATCGGCTGACGGCTCAGGCACTGGAAAAGACGCGACCTCGGCCGACGCCGGGGTCGCATCCTCCATCGCGTGGCGACGGCGGAATATCGATAATAGTTGACTTTTGCGAGGGGACTTCTATATCGCGTCCAGCCTCGGGACAGGTCTGCGATACGCGCCGCCCGCTCGCCCAAAGAGGGGCGGTTCCGTTGCTGTTACGCACGCAGACGCTTTCTCTCCCAAGGATTCATGACCGAATTTTCCCAACTGGGCCTCTCGCCCACGACCCTGCAGGCCGTCGCCGACACCGGCTACACGACCGCCACTCCGATTCAGGAACAGGCGATCCCTGTGGCCCTGGCCGGCCGCGACGTCCTGGGCATCGCCCAGACCGGCACCGGCAAGACCGCCGCCTTCACCCTGCCCTTGGTCGAACGCCTGGCGTCGGGCCGAGCCCGCGCCCGCATGCCGCGCGCCATCGTCCTGGCCCCGACCCGCGAACTGGCCGACCAGGTCGCCGAGAGCTTCGCCAAATACGCCAAGGGCACCAAACTGACCTGGGTGCTGCTGATCGGCGGCGTCTCCATGGGCGACCAGGTCGCCGCGCTGAACAAGGGCGTCGATGTCCTGATCGCCACCCCGGGCCGCCTGCTTGACCTGTTCGAACGCGGCAAGATGCTGCTGACGGGCGTCGAGATCATGGTCGTCGACGAGGCCGACCGCATGCTCGACATGGGCTTCATTCCCGACATCGAGCGCATCTTCAAACTGACGCCGCCGCGTCGCCAGACCCTGTTCTTCTCGGCCACCATGCCGCCCGAGATCACCCGCCTGACGACCGCCTTCCTCAAGGATCCGACCCGGATCGAGGCCTCGCGTCCGGCGATGACCGCCGATACCATCACCCAGTACATCGTCCGCATCCCGACCTCGGACCCCAAGGCCAAGCGCGCCGCCCTGCGCGCCCTGATGAGCCGCACCGACGTGCGCAACGGCATCGTCTTCTGCAACCGCAAGTCAGAAGTCGACATCGTCGCCAAGTCGCTGAAGACCCACGGCTTCGACGCGGCGCCGATCCATGGCGACCTGGACCAGTCGCACCGGATGAAGACCCTGGCGGACTTCCGATCCGGCGCGCTGAAGATCCTGGTGGCCTCCGATGTCGCCGCACGCGGCCTGGACATCCCGGATGTCAGCCACGTCTTCAACTACGACGTCTCGCACCATGCCGACGACTACGTCCACCGCATCGGCCGCACCGGCCGCGCCGGCAAGCTGGGTCAGGCCTTCATGATCGTGACCCCCGGCGACGACAAGTCGCTGGATAAGGTGCTGAAGCTGATCAAGATGGACCCGAAGGAGCTGGTTCTCGACGACGTCGATTTCGACGCGATCAAGGACGGTGGACGGGACGACAAGCGCTCGCCCCGTTCGAGCGAGTCTCGCTCGGGCGGTCGCGGCCGTTCACGCGCCGCCGAGCCGGCTCAGGCTTCAGCCGCCGTCCCGGCGACCGCCGTGGCCGAAACCGACGCCGTCGAAGCGACGACCCGGTCACGCAGCCGCCGCAAGGCCAAGCCCGAGGTTTCGGCCGTAACCGCGACCGAAATCGAAATCGCCCCCGTCGTTGACAAGCCTGCCGGTCGCGGCCGCAACCGCACCAAGTCCGAGCCCCGGTCAGAACCGAAGATCGAAGCGAAGATCGAACCTCGGACCGAGGCCGAGGCCAAGGTCGAGGCCGAGGCCGCGCCCGTCGAAGAGACCCGCGCCGCCCGCACCGACCGCGAGCCCCATCTGCGTCAGTCGGATCGTCGTGGCGAACGTCGTCCGGAAGAGCGTGAACGTTCCGGCGTCAAGGGCTTCGGCGACGACATCCCGGCCTTCCTGCGCCGTCCGGTCGTCATCCGCGCCTAAGCCCCGGCGCGTTTACTCGCTATTACGGATAGGCCTGTAATCTTTTCCCCGAGCTCCAGAACGGAGCTTTGGGAGAGATGAATGACGGCGCAGATCGAAATGGCGGTTCGGGGACCGGAAGCCTATTCTCTTGCGCGGGACGTCATCACCGACATGGAGAAGGTCGGCGTCTGGCCGACGCCTCTGAATTTCGAACTCTGGCTTCACTATATGGGCGATCCTGACGCCCCCCTGGGCCGCGAGATCAAACGCCTCCTGGCCGAGAAGGTCGTGATCAACGACGAGACTGCGGAACTGCTGGCTGCCGAATTCCTGCCGCGCAGCCGCCTGTCGGAAGACATCCGCGACGCCGGCGCCGTGCTGGATCGTGAACTGGCCAATGTGGCCGGCGCCATCGCCAAGGCCCACAAGACTCAAGCCGACTACGGCGAAACCCTGGTGGCCGCATCCCAGACCATGGAGGCGGCCGAAGACGGCGCGCCGCTGAAGACCCTGGTCGGCGGCCTGACCATCGCGACGAAACGCGTCCGGCGCGAGACCGCCATTCTGGAGAAACGTCTGGAGAGCTCCAACAAGGAGGTAGCCCGGCTGCGCGAACACCTGGAACAGGTCCGCCGCGACGCCATGACGGACGCCCTGACCAATCTGGCCAACCGCAAGGCCTTCGACGAACGACTGGAAAGGGTCTGCGACGGCGACGACCACGCCCCCCTGACCCTGGCCATCCTCGATATCGACCATTTCAAACGCTTCAACGACACTTGGGGGCACCAGACCGGCGATCAGGTGCTGCGCTATGTCTCCACGATCCTGTCGCGGGTCTGCAGCGGCAATCGCTTCGTCGCGCGGTTCGGCGGTGAAGAGTTCGCGATCATCTTCCCCGGAGAGAGCGCCGGCGCCGTCACCATGGCGCTGGAAACCATCCTCGAAGAGGTTTCCTCACGTTCGCTGCGTCGCCGCTCGACCAACGACGACCTGGGCGCCGTGACGCTTTCCGCAGGCTTCGCCGAACATCTTTCGGGCGAGACCGCCTCCAGCCTGCTGGAACGCGCCGACGCGGCCCTCTATGCCTCCAAGCATGCCGGCCGCAATCGCGTCACCAGCGCGATTGCGCTCGAGACCGCCGCCTAAACACCTGACAAGGTCAAGCATTCTGCCATAGTCGGGCTATGCGCAGCCTCGCCTTCAATATCGCCTACTGGATCCTGTCGATCGGCTACGGCCTGACCGCGGCCTTCGCCGCCCTCGCGCCCGGTCGCGGGCCGACCAGTCGGGTCATCCGCGCCTATGTCCGACGCATGGTCCAGGCCATGGCCGTCTTCGCCGGGATCAGGTTGGACGTGCGCGGCAAGGATCGTCTGCCCGACGGCGCCTTCATCATCGCCTCCAAGCACCAAAGCTGGGGCGACGGCTTCGCCACCTACGACCAGTTCGACGACCTGGCCTTCGTCACCGGCGATCACCTGGAGAAGTTTCCCCTGCTGGGCGGGGTGTTGAAGAAGCTGGGCGCCATCGTCGTCAACAGCTGCGGCGGCCACGAAGCCCGCCAGGCCCTGGCCACCCGCGCCGCCGAGGCCAAGGCCGAGAACCGCAAGATCCTGATATACCCCGAGGGTCATCTGGCGCCGGTCGGTCAGAAGTTCCGCTACCGTTCGGGCGTCTGGCACATGTACCGCGACTTCGACATGCCGGTCGTGCCCCTGGCCACCAACCTCGGCCTGTTCTGGCCCGAGGAGAAGTACGAGAAGCACGCGGGCACAGCGACGCTGGAGTTCCTGGACCCCATCCCCGTGGGCCTGCCCAAGGACGAATTCCTGGCGCGCCTGGAGGCGGTGGTCGAGACCCGCACGGCCGAACTGATCGCCGAGGCCACGGGCCAGCCGGTGACGCCAGCGGTTCTGATGGATACGCCTAAATAGGCTTCGGTTTCTTCCCGGACGCCTTGCGCACCGCCACCTCCAGCGACCGACGCGCCCAGACGACGGCCTCGTCGGGGTCGTCCAGCGCCGTCTCCGGCAGGGTCCAGTATCCCATGGACATCGTCCGCCCGTCCTTGGTCGGATATCTGAATTGCCTACACCCGGCCTCGACGAAGGCCTCGCCCAGCGCCTCGTCACCCTTCAGCCAGACCAAGCCGTCATCCAGCAAGGCGAACATCACGCCCGAGGCGTAAACCCCGGCCCCGCCGAACATCCGCTTGATCTCCAGCCGCCCCAGGCCCGCGAAATGCTCGCGCACCCATTCGCCGAAGTCCGCGTCGTAGGCCATCTCAGACGGCGGCGGCCGGGACGATGGTGACGCTCTCGCCGCAGCCGCAGGCGTCGGTCTGGTTCGGATTGTTGAACACGAACTTGGACGACAGCCGGGTCGTCTCGTAATCGATCTCGGTGCCGATCAGGAACAGCACGGCCTTGGGTTCGATCAGGATGGTGACGCCCTTGTCCTCGACCACCTCGTCCAGCGGGCCGATCTCGTCGGCATAGGCGAAGGTGTACTCCTGCCCGGCGCAACCGCCGTTTTTGACCCCGATCCGCAGACCGATGTGGTCGTTCTCCGCATTGTCCAGGATCTCGCGCACGCGTTCGGCGGCGGCGTCCGTCAGGGTCACGGCCTTCGGACGCGGGCGGCGCGGACGGGATGTGGCTTGAAGTTCGGTCATCAGAACATGTTCAGGGCCAGCTTGGCCTCGTCGCTCATCTTGGAGGAATCCCACGGCGGATCGAACACCAGATTGGCCTTGGCGCTGCGCACGCCCGGCACCTTCTCGACCGCCGTCTCGACCCAGCCCGGCATCTCGCCCGCCACCGGGCAGCCGGGCGCCGTCAGGGTCATGTCGACCACCACGTCACGGTCGTCCGACACATCGACCCGGTAGATCAGGCCCAGTTCATAGATGTCGACCGGGATTTCCGGGTCATAGACCGACTTCAGCGCCGCGATCAGCTCCTCGGTCAGCTTGTCCAGCTCGACCTGGGACAAGGCGCTCTTCTGGGGTTCGTCCCAGGCGTTCTTGAAGGCGTCGGTGTCTTGAATGGTGTCGTCTGTCATGGGCTTACACGAAGAAGTTCCGCGCCTTGATCAGCGCGTCCACGAAGGCGTCGGCATCCTCCATGGTGTTATATAGGGCGAAGGAGGCGCGTGTGCTCGACGTCACGCCCATTCTTTTCGCCAGCGGCTCGGCGCAGTGCTGTCCGGCCCGCACGGCCACGCCGTAACGATCCATGATCTGGGCCACGTCATGGGCGTGGGCGCCCTCGACGGCGAAGGTCAGGATCGCGCCCTTCCCCTCCGCCTGCCCCAGAATCCGCAGCCAGTTCTGCCCCTGCAGCCGATCGACAGCGTGCTGGTAAAGCGAATGCTCATGCGTCTGAACCGACGCCCGATCGTATTGCGCCAGCCACTCCAGCGCCACGCCCAGGCCGATGGCCTCCAGGATCGGCGGCGTTCCCGCCTCGAACCGATGGGGCGGCCTGGCGTATGTCACGCGATCCATCTCGACCGTCTCGATCATTTCGCCGCCGCCCTGATAGGGCGGCAGGGCCTCCAGCGCCTCGGCCTTGCCGTACAGGGCGCCGATGCCGGTCGGCCCGAACAGCTTGTGACCGGTCAGGACATAGAAGTCGCAACCGATGGCCTGGACGTCCGGCGTCGCATGGACCGCCCCCTGGCACCCGTCGATCAGCACCTTGATCCGGGAGTCGGGGGCGCCGGCCGCATGCGCCAGTCGCGTGATCTCGGCGACCGGATTGATGGTCCCCAGCACGTTCGACATATGGGTGACCGCGACCATCCGCGTCTTCGGCGACAGCAGGTCCGCATAGGCCGCCATGTCCAGCGAACCGTCGTCCAGCACCGGGATCCATTTCAGCACCGCGCCGCGCCGCTCCCGCAGGAAATGCCAGGGTACGATGTTGGAATGGTGCTCCATCTCCGAGACCAGGATCTCGTCGCCCGGCTGGATGGACAGGCCCAGCCCATTGGCCACCAGATTGATCGCCTCGGTCCCGCCCTTGGTCCAGACCACCTGTTCGGCGCTCTCGGCGTTCAGGAAGCGAGCCACGATCTCGCGGGCCTTCTCGAAGGCCTCGGTCGCCTCGTTCGACAGGGTGTGCAGCCCGCGATGGACGTTGGCGTATCCGCCCTCCATCGTCGCCACCAGGGCGTCGATCACCGCGCGCGGCTTCTGGGCCGAGGCCGCATTGTCCAGATAGACCAGCGGCTTGCCGTTCACCTGTCGCGACAGGATCGGGAACTGCGCCCGCACAGCATAGGGATCAAAGCCTCTCCCCCTGGGGGAGGTGGCGGGACGCTCCTGCGCCGCGACGGAGGGGGCAAGATCAGTCACAACCGAGCCGTCAGCCATTCCCGCGCCACCTCTCTCGCGCCCTCATGTTCGATCCGGTCGATGACCTCGATCAGGAAGGCCTGGGTCAACAGGGCGCGGGCCTCCTCGGCCGGAATGCCGCGCTGCTGCATGTAGAACAGGGCGCTCTCGTCCAGCGCCCCCACCGTATTTCCGTGCGCGCACTGCACATCGTCGGCATAGATGATCAGTTCGGGCTTGGCGTCGATCTCGGCCCGCTCGGAGGCGATCAGGGCGTGGTGCCCCATGCGCGCATCGGTGCCGTCGGCCCCGCGCTCGACCACGATCTTGCCCTGGAAGACGCCCCGCGCCGTATCGCGCGCCACGCCCTTGATCAATTGCGACGTCGCGCCGTCGCGCTCCATGTGCCGCACCACGCTGGTCAGGTCGGCCTGCCGCGATCCATTCAACAAATACAGGCCGTCGGCCTGAACCTGCGCCTCCTGGGCGAAGTGAGCGATGCGGGTCTCGATCCGCTGCAGCTTGGCGCCGGTGGCGATGATAGTCTGGCGATAGACGCCGCCCGCCTCGACCTTCACATGGGCTTCGGCGATGGAAATGGCGTCCTCCGGCTCCTCGACCAGGACGACGCGCGTCACCTCGGCCCCGGCCGCCACATCCAGCTCCAGCGTATTGTGGGCCACATAGGCCGAGCCGGCGCCCTCGTGCGTCTCCAGCAGCAGCAGCTTGGCGCCCGCCCGCACGGCGACCCGCGCCCTGGCCGTATGCCCCGTCCCGACGGCGTTCGAGATATAGCGCAGCCGCAGCGTCTGCTCGCCCGAGGCGATGAAGTCGGTCACGCCCACCGGCCGCCCATTGGCGAAGACGATGGCCTCTCCACCCAGGGCGTAGAACGGCCCCGGCGCGCCCACGGCGGCCGTGCCCGACGGCGTCGGCGCCTCGCGCAGATGACGCTTCAGGTCGCTGTACTTCCACGCCTCATCCCGCCGCGACGGGAAGGTGGCCGCGTCGGTCAGGTCGATGGCGAAGGTCGCGCTCATGCGGGTTCCGGAAGATATTTGTCATATCCTTCCGCCTCCAGCTGATGCGCCAGCTCCGGCCCGCCCGAGGCCACGATCCGGCCGCCGGCCAGCACATGGACGCGGTCCGGTTTGATGTAGTCCAGCAGGCGCTGATAGTGGGTGATGACCAGCATGGCCCGGTCCGGGCGACGCAGGGCGTTCACCCCTTCCGACACGATCCGCAAGGCGTCGATGTCCAGGCCCGAATCCGTCTCGTCCAGAATCAGCAGCGACGGCTCCAGCAGGGCCATCTGCAGAATCTCCATCCGCTTCTTCTCGCCGCCGGAGAAGCCGACGTTCAGCGGCCGCTTCAGCATGTCGAAGTCCATCTTCAGCGCCTTGGACGCCTCGCGGACCAGCTTCAGGAAGGCCGGCGCCGCCACCTCCTCCTCGCCCCGCGCGCGCTTCTGGGCGTTCAGCGCCGTCCGCACGAAGGTCAGGGCCGGGACGCCGGGGATTTCGATCGGATACTGGAAGGACAGGAAAACGCCCCTGGCCGCCCGTTCGGCCGGGTCCAGCGCCAGCAGGTCCTCGCCCGCCCATTCGACCGATCCTTCCGTCGCCTCATAGCCCGGCCGGCCCGACAGGGCGTAACCCAAGGTCGACTTCCCGGCCCCGTTCGGCCCCATGATGGCGTGCACCTCGCCGGCGGGAACGTCGAGCGTCAGGCCCTTGAGGATCGGCTTGTCGCCGACGGAGACGTGGAGGTTGGAGATGGAGAGCATGTTCAATCAGTCGTTCGGAGTGGGATGAACGACGCTCAAATCCTGTCGAGCGTCGTAGAAGGCGATGACACGAATGCCGTCCGGGCGTTCGCGATAGACGATGATCTTCTTCCAGTCGGCTGCGCTCCATTCGAGAAGCCCAGGCCAGCGGGACAGATGACCTTGATGAGGATGCTCGGCCAGACGCCAGAGCGTGGCTTTGATCTCCGTTTCCGCCTTGTCCGCAGTTGCAAGACTGTGCGCGTCAAGGTGATCCAGAAAGTCGGAGAACGCCGTCAGCGCGGGCTCAGACCATTCGAAATCCTTCACCGCGTACGCCGCGCCGCAAGCCGGGCCTCCGCTTCCTCGTTCGAAATAATCCGCCCCTCACGCTCCGCGGCCAGTCCCGCTTCGATCTGCGCGATCTGGTCCGCCGACAACGGCGAGCCACGATGAGCCTCATTGTCCATGATGAAACCTTCGGCCGCCGAGGCGATAAATTCGTCGACCGGCATCCCGATCTCGGCCGCCGCACGCTTCAGGCGGTCAGCGGCATCTTCTCGGAAAGGAACGGCAATCGTTTCCATCATAATGTCCTCAACGTTCGGATCAGACCAGATTTGTCGATGATACCACGATCCAGCCCCAAGATGGCGGCCGCCCCGGCCGCCAGAACATCGAGCGTCAGGCCATTTAGAATCGGCTTTTCACCGACGGAGACGTGGAGATTGTCGATGGCGATGCTCACCCCACACTCCCTTCCAGGCTGATCGCCACCAGCTTCTGCGCCTCGACGGCGAACTCCATCGGCAGCTTCTGCATGACGTCGCGGACGAAGCCGTTGACCAGCAGGGCCACCGCCTCCTCCTGCGACAGCCCGCGCTGCTGGGCGTAGAACATCTGGTCGTCGCTCAACCGCGTCGTCGTCGCCTCGTGCTCCAGCTGGGCCGAGCCGTTGCGGGCCTCGATATAGGGGATGGTGTGCGAGCCGCATTCCTTGCCGATCAGCAGGCTGTCGCACTGGGTGAAGTTGCGCACCCCCGTCGCCTTCGGATGCACCGAGACCAGGCCGCGATAGGTCGAGTCCGATTTCCCCGCCGACACCGCCTTGGCGATGATCCGCGACTTGGTGTTCTTGCCCAGGTGGATCATCTTGGTGCCGGTGTCGGCCTGTTGATGTCCGTTGGTGATGGCGATGGAATAGAACTCGCCCGAGCTGTCGTCGCCCTTCAGGATGCAGGACGGATATTTCCAGGTCACGGCCGACCCGGTCTCGACCTGGGTCCACGACACCTTGGACCGGTCGCCCCGGCAATCCGCACGCTTGGTGACGAAGTTGTAGATGCCGCCTTTGCCCTCGGCGTCGCCCGGATACCAGTTCTGGACGGTCGAATATTTCACCTCGGCGTCGTCCAGGGCCACGATCTCGACCACGGCCGCGTGCAGCTGGTTCTCGTCGCGCATCGGCGCGGTGCAGCCTTCCAGATAGGAGCAATAGCTGCCCTTATCGGCGATGATCAGGGTGCGTTCGAACTGCCCCGTCTGGGACGCATTGATGCGGAAATAGGTCGACAGCTCCATCGGGCAGCGCACGCCCGGCGGAATGTAGACGAACGACCCGTCCGAAAAGACCGCGCTGTTCAGGGCCGCGAAATAGTTGTCGGAGACCGGCACCACCGACCCCAGATATTGCCGCACCAGCTCAGGATATTCGCGCAAGGCCTCGGAAATGGGCATGAAGATCACGCCGACCTTGGCCAGTTCCTCCTTGAAGGTCGTGACCACCGAGACGCTGTCGAACACGGCGTCCACGGCCACGCGCGGCGCGCCCTGCACCCCCGCCAGCACCTCCTGCTCCTTCAGCGGGATGCCCAGCTTCTTGTAGATTTCCAGAATTTCGGGATCGACCTCGTCCAGAGACTTCGGCCCCTCCTTCTGCTTGGGCGCGGCATAGTAGAACAGGTCCTGATAGTCGACCGGCTCATACTTCACCGCCGCCCAGGTCGGCTCCTCCATCGCCAGCCAGCGCTCATAGGCGGCCAGACGCCATTCCAGCATCCATTCCGGCTCGCCCTTCTTCTCGGAGATGAAGCGCACGATGTCGGCGTTCAGCCCACGCGGTGCAAACTCCTGCTCGATGTCCGACGTAAAGCCGTGCGCGTATTTCTCCAGCGCGGCGACGGCGTCGATGGTTTCCTTGACGGCGGCCATCAGGCGACCTCTCTCACGCGCGCGGCGGCGCGTGTCTTGTGCTTGTCGTAGGCGGCGATCCAGGCGTCGGCGAACCGCACCCAGTCGCTCTCGGTCGTGGCCCAGCCGCCGGAAACGCGCACGCCCCCGGTCGCCAGAGCGTTCAATCCCATGGCGCTGATGGTCTTGGACGGCTTCACCTTGCCGGACGAACAGGCCGAGCCCGCCGACACCATGACGCCGGCCATATCAAGAATGATAAGTTGTTGAGGACTGTCCCAACCCTCGACCGCCATGAACAGGGTGTTGGGCAGGCGCGCCACGTCAGCGCCGATCACGGTCGCCCCGACGGCCTTCACCTTCGCCTCGGCGGCGTCGCGCCAGCCCACATGCGAGGCCATCGTCTCCAGATCCCGCGCCGCACAGTCGGCGGCCACGCCGAACCCGGCGATGCCCGGCACATTCTCGGTCCCGGCGCGCAGACCCCGCTCCTGCCCGGCCCCGTGCAGGATGCGAACGCCCGCCACGCCTTCCTTCAGGATCAAGGCCCCGACGCCCTGCGGCCCGCCCAGCTTGTGCGCCGACAGGGTCAGGCTGTCCGCGTCCAGAACCCGCATATCGACCGGGATCTTGCCCGCCGACTGGATCGCATCGACGTGCAGCCACCCCCCGGCCGCGCGCACCAAGGCTGCGGCTTCGACCACCGGCTGGATCACGCCGCTCTCGTTGTTCGCATGATGGATGGCGACCACGGCCCGGCCCGGACGCGCCAAGGCCTGCGCCAACCAGTCCAGATCGACGACGCCGTTCGCATCCACCGGCAGCACCTCGACAGGCGCACCGGCGTTCGCGGCCGCCTCGGCCACGCACGGATGTTCCGTCGCCGAAACGATCAGCCGCTCGCATCCGGCCGCCAGCGCGCTGGCGATGGCTTGGGCATTCGCCTCGGTCCCGCCGCTGTTGAACACCACGGCCGTCGGATCTGCGCCGACCAGTTCGCCGACCTGGGCCCGCGCCGTCTCGACCCGCGCCCTCGCCCGCCGTCCGGCCGCATGGACCGCCGACGGATTACCGTTGTCGGCCAGGGCCCGCGTCATGATCTCGAGGACCTCGGGCCGCACCAGGCCCGAAGCGTTGTAATCCAGATAGATCGCGCTCATGCCGCCACCCCCACAGCTTGGGGCGGTTCGACATTGCGCCGACGCTGGCCTGTGCGGTTCATCACCACGTCTTCCAGCGACACCCCGGCCAGATAGCGATGGATCTCGTCGCCCAGGTCTTCCCACAGATCGTGGGTGATGCAGCGTTCGCCGGCCATCATGCAGCCCTTGGGCGAGCCGTGAGCCACGCAGCGCGTCGCCCGGATCGGTTCGTCCACCGCCAGCACGATCTCGGCCACCACCGTCTCATGCGCCCCCTTGGCCAGCCGATAGCCGCCGCCGGGTCCGCGCACGCTCTTGACCAAATCGCTCTTGCGCAGACGGGCGAACAACTGCTCCAGATAGCTCAGCGAAATCTCCTGGCGCGCGGCGATTTCAGCCAGCGAAACCGCCCGGATCTCGCCGCTTTCGCCGCGTCCGTTCTTCGCCAGATCGGCCATCGCCATCACGGCGTATCGTCCCTTGGTCGACAGACGCATATTGCAGCCTCAAAAATTGCGCGCTTTTCGGGGCTCTTGTGCTAGAACCCGCGCCTTCGCAAAGGCGCCTCGCTTGCGGAGGGACTTAGAAAGTCCCACCTCAGCGGTCAAGTATTACGCACACGCGAAACGACAGTTGAACGGATTCCAGAGCCCCTATGCCTGAAGTCATCCTGCCCGGCGCCTCCGGTCGCATCGAAGGCCGCTATTCCCCGGGCAAGCGCCCGAACGCCCCCATCGCGTTGATTCTGCATCCGCACCCCAAGGCGGGCGGACATATGAACAACCCGGTGACCGTCACCCTGCACCAGCTGTTCCAGCAGCGCGGCTTCGCCACCCTGCGCTATAATTCGCGCGGCGTCGGCAAGTCGCAGGGGGAATTCGATTCGGGCATCGGCGAACTGGCCGATGCGGCCACGGCCCTGGACTGGCTCCAATCGAACAACCCCGGCGCCAGCCAGACCTGGGTCGGCGGCTATCAGTTCGGCGCCTATATCGGCATGCAGCTTCTGATGCGCCGCCCCGAGACGGACGGCTTCATCTCGGTCTCGCCCCCGTCCAACATGTACGATTTCAGCTTCCTGGCCCCCTGCCCGGCCTCGGGCCTGTTCCTGCACGGCACCGCGGACACCGTCGTGCCCCCGGCCGAGGTGGAGCGCGTGGTCAACAAGCTGCGCACCCAGAAGGGCATCATCATCGACTATGAGCTGGAAGAGGGCGCCAGCCACTTCTGGCAGGACCACATCAGCGCCGTCGAACGCCGTGTCGGCGCCTATCTGGACAAGCGACTGGAAGAAAAGCCGGCCTGATCCGATCCTCGGGTCGCGCGTTGGAGACCCGAATGGAACATGACATCGTCATTATCGGCGGCGGCGCGGGCGGGCTTGAGCTCGCCGCCCGCCTGGGCCGTCGGTTCGGCCCGCGCGAGGGCCGCCGTCGCGTCCTGCTGATCGATCACTCCATCTTCCACCTGTGGAAGCCCAGCCTGCACGAGGTCGCTGCGGGGTCTCTGGACAGCCACCAGGAGGGTCTGTCCTACCCGGTGCTGGCGCGGCGCAATCATTTCAGCTTCGCCTTCGGCGATCTGACCGGCCTCGATCCGACGAACAAGACCCTGACCCTGGGCGAAATCCGGGATCAGGACGACGCCGTCCTGGTTCGCCCCCGCACGGTGAAGTTCCGCACCCTCGTCCTGGCCATCGGCAGCGGCTCGAACCTGTTCGGCACGCCCGGCGCCGCCGAACACGCCCATCTGCTGGAAGACGTGGCGGACGCCGAGGCGTTCAACAAACGGCTGACCGCCGCCTTCCTGGCGACCGCCTATTCCGACGGGCAGACGATGAACATCGCCATCGTCGGGGCCGGCGCCACCGGGGTCGAACTGTCCACCGAACTGATCGAGGGGCATGACGAACTGTCGGCCGGCCTGACCGAGGGTCAGAAGTTCGACCTCGCGGTCACCCTCGTCGAGGCCGCGCCCCGCATCCTGGGCGGCCTGCCCGAACGGGTCTCGGCCAAGGCCGCCCATGCCCTGGAAGAAAAGGGCGTGCGCCTGCTGACCGACGCCAAGGTCAAGGCCGTCCACGCCGGCCGGCTGGACACCTCCAGGGGCGAGGTGCCCGCCGACCTGATCGTCTGGGCGGCCGGGGTGAAGGCGGCCGAGACCAACCGCGACCTGGGCCTGACCACCGGCCGCCTCAATCAGTTCGTGGTGGACGACCACCTGCGCACCTCGGCCCCTGACATCTACGCCATGGGGGACTGCGCCGAGGCGCCGGGGCCCGAGGGGCGTCCGGTCCCCGCCCGCGCCCAGGCGGCGGCCCAGCAGGCCGCCTATCTGGCCAAGGCCCTGGCCATGGCTCGATCCGACCCGTCGCGCGAACCCGGCCCCTACGTCTATCATGACAAGGGTTCGCTGGTGTCCCTGGGCGGCGACCGGGGCGTCGGCTCCCTGATGGGCAATCTGGGCGGCCCGAACTTCCTGATCGAGGGCCTGATCGCCAAATGGGCCTATATGGCCCTGCACCTGGACCATCACCGCGCCATCCTGGGCGTCCGCCGCACCGCCATCCTGGCCTTGTCGCGCCTGCTGCACCGCCGTGTCTCCGGACGGCTGAAGCTGCACTGAGGCGCGCGCGGCCCGTGGCTCAGTGCAGCGGTTCCTCGGCGATTGGGGCCGGACCGTGGGCGCGCACGCACCAGACCACGCTGACGATCATCATCAGTATGGCCAGGATCTCGATCACAGCCGGTCCCCGTCCCTCCCAGATGTAGCCGTAGACGAAGGCGAACACGGTCTCGAACACGATCATCTGCCCCAGCATGGTCAGCGGCAGACGGCGGCTGGCCTGGTTCCACAGGGCGTTGCCGATGATCGAGGCGAACAGGGCCACGCCCAGGCAGACGCCGGCGAGCTTCAGCCACGCACCGCCGGTCCAGCCCTGGGTCGTCAGCGCCGCGGGAACCGCCAGGAGCAGCGCCAGACCGCCCGTGACCACCCCGGTCAGCAGGGACCAGTCGTGGGGCGACACCTGTGTCAGCCGCGCCATCCAGCGGCTGTTGCCCACCGCATAGACCGTCCAGGAGATCAGGGCGCCCAGGGCGCAGCCCAGACCGATCAAAGTCTGAATCCCGGTTGGTCCGCCGGAAACGCCATGGCCGTGCGACAGGGCGCGCCAGCCGATCAGCCCCACCGCCACGGCCGCCAGGACGATGGGCGGCGCCGTCCGAGACGCCGGCGGCCCGCCTCCATCCTTCAGCCCCCACAGGGCCACCACCACCGGCACCATGCCCACGATCAGGGCCGACGCCGCCACCCCGGCCAGGTGAACGGCGACGACCACAAAGGCGAAATAGACCAGATTGCCCGCCAGGCTCAGCCAGACGAGGGCGCGCCACGTGCCCGCCTCGATCAGGGGCGCCAGCCGTCGCCAGCGCGGGGCGATCAGAACGACCGCGATCAGCCCGTAGGCCAGATAGCGCCCGGCGGTCAGCAACAGGGGCGACGCCTCCGGCGCGAACTTGGGCGCCAGGAACACCAGCCCCCACATCGCGCCTGCCCCCAGGCCGGAAGCCACGCCCCACAGCCGGTCCGAGGATGCCGTCATTGTCGCGCTCCGCCTTCACCCCCGGCCGCGCTTACACGGTTTGTCAGGCGGCGAACACCGGCCCCCAGACCGAAGGATCGACCGCCCCTAAGCCGCCTCGACCGCCTCTTCGGCCGGAACCGTGCGGATCATATAGTCGAAGGCCGACAGCCCCGCCTTGGAGCCTTCGCCCATGGCGATGACGATCTGCTTGTAGGGCACGGTGGTCACGTCGCCCGCGCCGAATATGCCCGGCTGCGAGGTCTCGCCGCGATGATCCACCTCGATCTCCCCGCGCGCCGTCAGGGCCACGGCGCCGCGCAGCCATTCGGTGTTCGGCACCAGGCCGATCTGGACGAAGACGCCTTCCAGATCGACGTCATGATGGGCGTCCGAGTTGCGGTCCTTGTAGGACAGGCCCGTCACCTTCTCGCCGTCGCCGTGCACCTGGGTCGTCAGGGCCGAGGTGACGATCCGCACGTTCGGCAGGGTCGCCAGCTTGCGTTGCAGCACCGCATCGGCCCTCAGTTCGCTGTCGAACTCGATCAGGGTCACATGGGCCACGATGCCCGCCAGATCGATGGCCGCCTCGACGCCCGAGTTGCCGCCGCCGATCACGGCCACCCGCTTGCCCTTGAACAGCGGCCCGTCGCAGTGCGGGCAATAGGCCACGCCCTTGTTCTTGTACTGGTCCTCGCCCGGCACGTTCATCTGGCGCCAGCGGGCGCCGGTGGCCAGGATGACGGTGCGCGACTTCAGGCTGGCGCCGTTCTCCAGCACCACCTCGTGCAGACCGCCGGGAACCTCGGCCGGGATGAGCTTGGCCGCCTTCTGCAGGTTCATGATGTCCACCTCGTACTCGCGGACATGCTGTTCCAGATGGGCGGCCAGCTTCGGCCCCTCGGTGTGCGGCACCGAAATGAAGTTCTCGATCGCCATGGTGTCCAGCACCTGGCCGCCGAACCGCTCGGCCACAATGCCGGTGCGGATGCCCTTGCGCGCCGTATAGATGGCGGCCGCCGCCCCGGCGGGGCCGCCGCCGACCACCAGCACGTCGAACGGGTCCTTGGCCTTCAGACGTTCGGCGGCCCGCGCCTCGGCGCCCGAATCCAGCCGGGCGACGATCTGCTCCAGCTCCATCCGGCCCTGACCGAACAGTTCGCCGTTCAGGAAGACCGTCGGCACGGCCATGATCTTGCGTTCCTCGACCTCGTCCTTGAACAGGCCGCCTTCGATGGCGACGTGTTTGATGCGCGGGTTCAGCACGCTCATCAGGTTCAGGGCCTGCACCACGTCGGGGCAGTTCTGGCACGACAGCGAGAAATAGGTCTCGAACACATAGTCGCCGTCCAGGTCCTTGACCTGCTGGATCACCTCCTGCGCGGCCTTGGACGGATGGCCGCCGACGTGCAGCAGGGCCAGCACCAGCGAGGTGAACTCGTGGCCCAGCGGAATCCCCGCGAACCGCACGCCGATGTCGGTGCCCTTGCGGCGGATCAGGAAGCTGGGCTGGCGTTCGTCGTCATAGTCGCGGCCCATCTCGACCTTGCCGTGGGAGACCGAGACGATCTCCTCCAGCAGGGTCTTCAGCTCCTGCGACTTCGGCCCGGCGCCCAGCGAGGCGACCAGTTCGACCGGATGGACGATGTTCTTCAGATAGGCCTCGAGCTGAGATTTCAGATTGGCGTCCAGCATGGGAGAGGTCCTTGAAACAGTTGAACTCATGACGCCTGCAAGCCCGACCGCGGGCGAGGCGAGACATGAAGAAGGATGTCGGCGGGGGCTGGAAACGCAACGCGCCCCCGCCGACGGACGGGTCCGGCGCCGGGCCGGACCCGATGGGTCGCGTCAGTCTTAGATCTTGCCGACGAGGTCGAGCGACGGCGCCAGGGTGGCTTCGCCTTCTTCCCACTTGGCCGGGCAGACTTCACCCGGGTGCGAGCGCACATATTGCGCGGCCTTGACCTTGCGCAGCAGTTCGGCGGCGTTGCGGCCGATGCCTTCCGAGGTGGTCTCGGTGAACTGGATCACGCCGTCCGGATCGACCAGGAAGGTCGCACGGTCGGCCAGGCCCACGCCCGGACGCATGGCGTCGAAGTTGTTGGTCACCAGGCCCGAGGGGTCGCCCAGCATGGTGTAGGTGATCTTGCCGATGGCCGGCGACGAGTCGTGCCAGGCCTTGTGCGAGAAATGGGTGTCGGTCGACACCGAATAGATCTCGACGCCCAGCTTCTGGAACTCGGCGTAGTGGTCGGCCAGGTCTTCCAGCTCGGTCGGGCACACGAAGGTGAAGTCGGCCGGATAGAAGAAGAAGATCGCCCACTTGCCCGCCACATCGGCGTCGGTGACGGTCAGGAACTTGCCGTCCTTGTAGGCCTCGGCCGTGAAGGGTTTGAGGGTCGTGTTGATGAGGGCCATGCAGGGCTTCCATTCCGTTGGGAGGTTGGGGAGGCCCGCTTCCTACCGCACCGCAGCAGATAAGCCCAATCACTTATTTGCAGATGCGTGATAGATTTTGGTTATAACGATACGCCGCTGCTACCCTGCCCAACGCCGTTACTCCCCTTTTTTTCGCCTTCCTGTAGACTGAAATCGACCAACGAGTCTGGCGATCAGTCCAGATCGTAGAACCAGTCTATTCGCTGTTGGATCGAGTAGTTTGCGGTCACGCACTCGCAATCATCGGGAGCGAGAATGTGCGCCGTCTCCGGTGTGGTCGGCTCGCCATTCAACGCATTGCAACAGTCACAAACAGGTGGAAGCATGGAGTATTTGTAGACGATAGCTTCACGCGAGACGCCTTGCCTCACCAGTTCGTCAGTTGCCTGAAACGAACGCCAGCGGGAGACCGTGAAATAGGATCGCAAGAGGGTATCCACATGTGCCTCCAGCGGTTTCTCCAATCCGAGGTCGGTCAGATCGGCCAAAGCTTCTCGGCTCATGAAAGCACTGGCACGTAAACCGATGGCCTTGAGTTCTTCCTTCGTGATCTGGTCTCCAGCCTTGCGGTAGGCCGTACAGAGCGAACGGGGGTGCTGACCTTGATCATCCTTCATCATTGTCATGATCGCAGTGCGAGCCGATGGATGCAGCAAGCCAAGGCGTCGGATCGCCTCATCGACCGCGATCTCGGTGATCTGATCTCTTGTGCAGTTCAGGACTTGGATCATCTTATCGCTAGAACCGACCGCCTCGCGCCATGATGTCCTCCAGCAAAACGTGCAGCGTGGCGGGCCAGATCACACCGACATCGGTCGATTTGGCCACCAACTCCGAAATATGTCTGGCGCTGATCGGACCATCCGACGCCAACGACCTGTAGAGGCCATTCATCTGGTCCAGATAGAGGGTTACTTTCTTTTGGTGCGCCCGCACCTTGATCCACTCGCTCGGGAGCATGATCAGCGACCAGGTCGCTTCGAGGAAAAATAGCCCGGTCAGTATGAAGCCTACGATCCAGAGCCAGCGTTCGGGGAAGAACGCCTTCGAAGCAAACCAGAATAGCAAGTAGCCGAGATAGCCAGCGACCGCCGACATGAACCGGCCGAAAATCCAGTCGGTGATCGGCCGACGCTTCCATGCGCTAGGAGCGAGAATCGGGATGTGCGGAGCGTTCAGGACGCTATCTGCAAACTGGTAGAACTCCATAGCCACCATCACGTCCACGAACACCCGGTCGGCCTCGGCCGATTTAACCGTCCCGGCGACGTACCGCCCGACCACTTCCTCGATCTCCGGACGCTGAAACTGCGGGACCATCTTCGCCCGTTGCTCCGGCTTGGCAGTGACATCGCTTAAAACGTAATGGCGGTGGCTCCAGACGCGTCCGCTATTGTCGTCCCACGAAGGAGCAAAAGCATAGCGGAGATGGTCGATGGGGACGGACGCAGCAGCCAACATCTCGTCGAATACGTTCCGACCATACCGGCCAGTCGTGTCGTTGTGCCTATGACCCGCAGCAACCGCCTCCAAGGCCGCCGTTCGTGTCACGCCGTCCAAAAGTCGACCATATTCACCGTGTCGCGCTTTGTGATCATCTCCCATCACGGAAGCTATTTTTCGGTCCACCCACGCGCGTCGATGCTCTTCGACTTCGTAGTCCAGGTGTTCAGTCATATTCGCCCCGCAGCCCCTCACCGTTTGGCACCTTGGCGCTTTGTCACCCTGTTTTCGCGCCAAGCCCGCCGGACCTCAACCGATCACCCAGCTCCAGCCACTCCACCGAACAGGCCGGCCTGTGCGGCTCAATACAGCAGGAACGGTCGCCTGACCTCTTCCCATCCCGCCTCATCCGGCCGCGTCGCCGCATCCAGATCCCCCGGCCCCGCCGCCGCGTCATCCACCCATTCCCGCAGCCCCGGCCCGCCGTTGATCACGTCGATGGGCAGTTTCCCGAACGCATATTCGTACGGAAAATCCCGCCACAGGTCGTAGTCGGGATACAGCCGCCGGATCGCCTTGAACCCCAGGGACTGCACCCGCCACGGCTTGAAGGCGCCGTGGTCGTAGCCGGGGTGGTCGACATGGATCTGCACCCCGCTGCACAGCTGGCCGACATGCTTATGGAAGGTCGGCTCGAACCACATGTCGCGCAGCACGCAGCCGCCCAACCACTCCGGCGCCAGGGCGTGCATCTCGGCGATCACCGCCCGCGCATCGATGTCCGGCGCCCCGAACAGCTCCAGCGGCCGGGTCGTGCCCCGCCCTTCCGACAGGGTCGCCCCCTCCAGCATCACCGTGCCGGCATAGGCGCGCGCCATCGACAGGTTCGGCGCATTCGGGCTGGGATTGACCCAGGCCCGCTCGCCCAGCGGCCAGCCGAAGCCCGGCCCCGCCTCGGGCGCCCAGCCCTGCATCTCCACGACGCGATAATCCACATCCAGCCTGAACTGGTCGATGAACCACAGGCCCAGTTCGCCCATCGTCATCCCGTGCCGCATCGGCATCGGCCCGGCCCCGACGAAACTCTCCCAGCCGGGCTTCAGCGTCTGCCCCTCGACCGGCCGCCCCGCCGGATTGGGCCGGTCCAGCACCCACACCGACTTGCCGTGTTTCGCCGCCGCCTCCAGCACGTACAGAAGCGTGGTCACATAGGTGTAGATGCGGCAGCCCAGGTCCTGCAGGTCGATCAGGACGACGTCGAACGTCTCCATCCACTCGTCCCTGGGCCGCCGGACCTCGCCGTACAGGCTGAAGACCGGGAAGCTGTGGACCGGATCGCGATAATCCGGGCTCTCCATCATATTGTCCTGAAGATCGCCCTTCATCCCGTGCTGCGGCCCGAAGGCGGCGGTCAGTTCGATCTCGGGACAGGCGGCCAGGGCGTCCACCGCATGGCCCAGATCCTTCGTCACCGAGGCCGGATGCGCCAGCAGGGCCACACGCCGCCCCTTCAGCTGCGCCCTCAGGGCGTCGTCGGACAGCAGGCGGTCGAGACCGAAATTCATGGCAGTTCCAGCGCGAACGAGTCGGAATGATGAAAGTCCGGCTTATCCGATGGATGCGCCAGGGCCCAATAGGCGATCGCCCCGTCCAGCCCCTCGACCACAGCCGTCAGCCCGACCGCGTCCGTCGCATCCTCCGGCAGGTCCACATCGACCGTCAGCCCAAACCGCCCGGGCGCCATCCGCGTCACGATGAAGGGCGCCGTGATCTCCAGCCTCCGCATCCCCTCGCGATAGCCGTCGAACCGATAGGCCGCCCAGGCCCCCGACGGCGACAGATTATATTCGACATAGCCGTCCGCCGTCCGCACGAAGGCCTCGAAACAGGTCGTCCGCCACAGCTCGTCCGTTCTGGCCCGCGCCGCCGCCTGCGGCCAGCGCACCATTTCAACCGGCCCGGCCACGACATATTCCAGGCTCAACACCCGCCCCGCCCGCCGCGCCTCGACCTCCAGCGTCAGCCCGGCGGGCGGCGAACTCGGGTGTGGGATCAGGGGCAGACGCATCCGTCCTTCGTAGCGAAGGCTTGACGCCGGTCAACGCTCCGCCTTATCGAAGGCCCCATGTTCGCCGCCCGCGCCATCGCCGGCCTGTATTACCGCCCGCTGTAAGCGAGCGGCCCGCGAACACGCGCCGCCTTCGCTGGCGACGCGCTCTTCGGAAATGGAAGACGACCGCCGGCATCCCTGCTAACGGAGCCCCGCCATGACCGAACAAGCCTTCAAATCCGACTTCCTCCGCACCCTCCAGGCGCGCGGCTACATCCATCAGATCACCCATCCGACCGAGCTGGACGAGGCGGCCGCCTCCGGCGTGGTCGCCGGCTACATCGGCTTCGACGCCACCGCCCCGTCGCTGCACGTGGGCAGCCTGATCCAGATCATGATGCTGCGCCGGCTCCAGCAGGCGGGCGGCAAGCCCATCGTCCTGATGGGCGGCGGCACCACCAAGGTCGGCGACCCGACCGGCAAGGACACGTCGCGCCCCCAGCTGACCGAGGAGACCATCCAGTCGAACATCGACTCCATCAAGACGGTCTTCGCCAAATTCCTGACCTTCGGCGACGGCCCGACCGACGCGGTCATGGTCAACAACGACGACTGGCTGTCGGGCTACGGCTACATCCAGTTCCTGCGCGACTTCGGCACCCATTTCACCGTCAACCGGATGCTGAGCTTCGACTCGGTCAAGCTGCGGCTCGAGCGCGAGCAGCCGATGACCTTCCTCGAGTTCAACTACATGCTGATGCAGTCGGTGGACTTCCTGGAGCTGAACCGCGCCCTGAAGGTGACGCTGCAGATGGGCGGGTCGGACCAGTGGGGCAATATCACCTCGGGCGTCGATCTGGTCCGCCGCGTGGACCAGAAGGCCGCCTTCGGCCTGACCACCCCGCTGCTGACCACGGCCTCGGGCGGAAAGATGGGCAAGACCGCCCAGGGCGCCGTCTGGCTGAACGCCGAACAGCTCAGCCCCTATGACTACTGGCAGTTCTGGCGCAACGCCGAGGACGCCGACGTCGGCCGCTTCATGCGCCTGTTCACCGACCTGAGCCTGGAGCAGATCGCCGAATACGAGGCCCTGGAAGGGGCTGCCATCAACGAGGCCAAGAAGGCCCTCGCCGACGCCGCCACCACCCTGCTGCATGGCGCCGAGGAAGCCGCCAAGGCCCGCGCCGCCGCCGAGACCGCCTTCGAGAAGGGTCAGGTCTCCGCCGACCTGCCGACCGTCGAACTGCCGGCGGCCGAGGTCTACGGCGCCATGATCGCCGCCGTCGTGACCAAGGCCGGCCTGACCGCCTCGAACGGCGAGGCGCGCCGCCTGGCCCAGGGCGGCGGCCTGCGCCTCAACGACGCCGCCGTGTCCGACGGCGCCCAGCTGCTGACCCAGGCCGACCTCAAGGACGGCGTCATCAAGCTGGCTGCCGGCAAGAAGAAGATCGTGCTCGTTCGCCCGATTTGATTTCCGCTCATCCCGGCGAAAGCCGGGACCCAGTGCTTTGGGCGCTCCGCCGCATCCGACGTCCGCAGCGCTTGATCCAACGTACTGTCTCGAAAGAACTGGGTCCCGGCTTTCGCCGGGATGATCGGAGTTTGAAATGTCCGCTGCCGAAGGCCACCCCGCCCCCGCCCTCGACCTGCCGACCGACAACGGCGGCCGGGTCTCCCTCTCCGCCCTGAAGGGCAAGCCCGCCGTCGTCTATTTCTATCCCAAGGACGACACCACCGGCTGCACCCGCGAGGCCCAGGACTTCACCGCCCTGACGCCCGACTTCGCCGCCCTGGGCGTCCCGGTCATCGGCGTGTCCAGGGACACGGTGAAGAAGCACGATCGATTCAAGGCCAAATACGACCTCGCCGTCGTCCTGGCCTCGGACGAGGACGGCGCGGCTTGCGAGGCCTGGGGCGTCTGGGTGCAGAAGAAGCTCTACGGCCGCGAATATATGGGCATAGAGCGCGCGACCTTCCTGATCGACGCCGACGGCCGGGTCGTCCGGGCCTGGCGCAACGTCAAGGTCGCCGACCACGCAGCCGCGGTTCTGGAGGCCGCCCGTTCATTGGGTTGAATTCCGATTCTGAGTTTCGCCAAATGCGAGAATCTCAATCAACAATCGCGTGATGAGACGGCAAAACGGCATCAATCGTGGTTAACAGGGCATGAACAGTCTTGCCCGTGTCATCGTTGCACCGGATAAACCTCACCTCGACGTGGGGGCGTTGCGTAATGACCGTGCAAGATCAGTCGCCGGAATCATCTTGGTTCGAACGTTTTTTGCCCGTTCGATACCTTTACCTGCGCAGCCGTGACGATATCCGGGCCTATGCCCTGACCGCGCAGAGACAGCTGGTTCTGGGCGCCGTCGCCGTGGCCGCCGTCCTCTGGTCCCTGGTGGCCTCCGGCGCCTTCCTGTTCGACCTCATCGCCCAGCACCGCTCCGACGCCGAGGTCGTGCGCGCGCGCGCCGCGTCGGAACGTCTGAACGCCGACCTTCAGGCCCGGCTGGAAAGCGCGGTGGTCCGCATGTCCGCCGCCAACGGCTCGCTGGAACAGACCGCCGCCATGATCGAACGGCGCCACGCCGCCCTGACCACGGTGATGACCGACTTCCACGGCGTAGAGGGAGCCCAGCGCGCCCTCGCGCCCGCCGCCATCCCCGACAGCGCCAGCCCGATCCAGCGGATTCTGGCCGTGCGCCTGGATCAGGAACGGCTGCTGGACCGGGCCGAGGACTTCGCCCAGACCCGCGCGGAACGTCTGCGTCTCGCCTTCCGTCTGGCGGGTCTGAACCCGGCCGCCTATGTCGCCGCGTCCGAGCCCCTGGGCGGCCCCCTGGTCGAGGCGCGCGACCCGCGCGCCCTGGCCGCCATCCTGGACGTGGACGAGCCCTTCGCCGTACGCATCCGCCACGCCGCCACCAACCTGAACGAGATGCGGGCCCTGACCGACGCCGCCGGGGGCCTGCCGTTCAAACGCCCGACCCAGGCCCGCACCACCTCGGGCTTCGGCGTCCGCTTCGATCCGTTCAACGGCCGGCCAGCCGTCCACCAGGGCCAGGACTTCGCCGCTCCCCTGAACACGCCCATCTACGCCACGGCCCCGGGCGTGGTCGCCTACGCCGGCGTCCGTTCAGGCTATGGCAATACTGTAGAGCTAGACCATGGTCGCGGTTTCAAGACGCGTTACGCCCATCTCAACACCCTGGGGGTTCAGCCCGGCCAGTCGGTCGCGCTTGGCCAACGTATCGGAGGGATGGGCACGACGGGCCGCTCCACCGGCGTCCACCTCCATTACGAAGTCTGGCTGAACGGCCGACCCCAGAACCCCGCACGCTTCCTCAGAGCAGGAGACCAACTTGTTCAACAAAATTAGCAAACCCTCGAGCCCGACCCCGGCGGCTCGCCCGACCGCTCCGGTCATCCCGCCGCTGCCGGACATGCCCGCCGCGCCGCGCGCCGGCGGCGCCGCCCCTTCGGCCGTGCCGACCGGCCGCGGTCTGTCGACCCTGTCGTCCGACCTGGTGTTCGAAGGCAATGTCTCGGGCGCCGGCGATCTGCAGATCGACGGCCAGGTGAAGGGCGACGTCCGCGTCGGCCGCCTGATCGTCGGCGAGACCGGCGCCGTCGAAGGCAATGTTCAGGCTGACTATGTCGAGGTGCGCGGCCGGGTCGTCGGCGGCGTCCAGGGCAAGCAGGTCAAACTGGTCGCCACCGCCTATGTGGACGGCGACATCACGGCCGAACAGCTGTCGATCGACGTCGGCGCCTTCTTCCAGGGCCGCGTCGCCCAAGGCCAGCGTCAGGCGCCCGCCCCCGCCGCCGTGACCCCGGTCGCGCCGGCCGTGCAGGCGGCGGCCCCTCTCGCTCCGAAGCCGGAAACCGCTCCGGTCGTCCAGGGGAAGGAAACGGTCTGACCCCGAGGCCCTGAAGTCAAAAGGGCGGCCCGGTGTCCGGGCCGCCCTTTTTCTTGTCCGCGGTCGTCCCGGCGCCGATCAGGCGTCCGCGCTGGAGCCGCGCGTCTCGCCGACCCGCGCCGCCAGGGCCGCGCCCATGAAGGCGTCCAGATCACCGTCCAGCACCCCTTGGGTGTCCGAGGTCTCGACCTCGGTCCGCAGGTCCTTCACCATCTGGTACGGCTGCAGCACATAGGATCGGATCTGGTGGCCCCAGCCGATGTCCGTCTTGGCGTCCGCCAGGGCCTGGGCCACGGCTTCGCGCTTCTGCAGTTCCAGCTCATACAGCCGCGCCCGCAGCATCTTCCACGCCTGTTCGCGGTTCTGGTGCTGCGACCGGCCGGCCTGGCAGGCCACCACCGTATCGGTCGGCACGTGGGTCAGACGCACGGCCGAGTCCGTCTTGTTGATGTGCTGGCCGCCCGCGCCCGAGGCGCGATAGGTGTCGGTGCGCACGTCCGACGGATTGATGTCGATCTCGATGGCGTCGTCCACCACGGGCGAGACGCCGATGGAGGCGAAGCTGGTGTGCCGCTTGGCCGCCGCGTCATAGGGGCTGATGCGCACCAGGCGGTGAACGCCTGATTCCGACTTCAGCCAGCCGTAGGCGTTCGGCCCGGAGATCAGGATGGTGGCCGACTTGACCCCCGCCTGTTCGCCTTCTTCATAGGCCTCGATCGTGACCTCATAGCCATGCGCCTTGGCCCAGCGCGAATACATTCGCAGCAGCATGCCGGCCCAGTCGTTCGACTCCGTGCCGCCGGCGCCGGAATTGACTTCCAGATAGGCGTCGTTGCCGTCGGCCTCGCCGGACAGCAGGGCTTCCAGCTCGGCCCGGGCGGCGCGGTCCTTGATGCCCCGCAGCAGGACGCGCGCCTCTTCCAGCGTGCCCTCGTCGCCTTCCTCGTCCGCCATCTCGGCCAGCATCACCCCGTCCTCGAGGTCCTGCTCCATCGCCTTGACGGTGTTGATCTTGGCTTCCAGCTGCGAACGATCGCGGCTGACGGCCTGGGCTTCTTCGGGCTTGTCCCACAGGGTCGGATCCTCGACCCGCGCGTTCAGCTCATCGAGCTTTCTTAGAGCGACATCCCAGTCAAAGACGCCTCCTGAGCAGAGCGACGCTCTGCTCGATGTCGGCCTTCATGGCCTCGACATCCGGTCTCATCGCAATCTCCAGCGACACAAGGCCCTCAGACAGCAAGGCTCGCGGCCTTGCAAAAGGGCAGGATTAAAGGAAAACGGCGCGCCACGAGGACGCGCCGTTCGAAAGGCCTACCTAGAGCCTCAATACAATCCGCTCAAGTCCTCGGCCGGCGCCTTCTTCGGCGGAGGGGCGGCGGCGGGCGGCGGTGGCGCTGCGGCTGCGGCGGCGGCGGCCTCCTGCTCGCGGCGGATCACCTCATAATAGTTCTGGGGCCCGACGGGCTGGGTCGGGGCCTGGACCGGCCGCGGGGCCTGACGTTCCGTACCCGGACGGAAAGCCTCTTCGATGCCGTTCACCATGCGGAAGACGGCGTTCTTGGGCCGCACGAAGGGCCGCGCCGGCCGTTCCTTCAGCGCCGTCTGCATGAATTCGGTGAACACCGGCACGGCGGCCGAGGCGCCCGCCTCGCCCGAACCCAGCGACCGGTTGTCGTCGAAGCCGATGAAGACGCCCACCACGATGTCGGTGGTGAAGCCGACGAACCAGGCCGAACGATATTCATTGGTCGTGCCGGTCTTGCCCGCCACCCACCGGCCCAGGCCGCGCGCGCTGGCGGCCGTGCCCCGCTGGACCACGCCTTCCAGCATCGAACTCATCTGATAGGCGGTGATGGGATCGATGACCTGGGTTCCGCGCGGTTGAAGGCGCGGCGATTCCTGACCGGAGAAGCCCCGGGCGCAGTCGCGGCAGCTGCGGGTGTCGGCGCGGAAGATGGTTTCGCCGTCGCGATCCTGGACGTAGTCGATCAGATAGGGGGTGACCCGCCGCCCGCCGTTGGCGAAGGCGGAATAGGCGGCCGTGATCTCCAGCGGCGTCACCTCGCCGGCGCCCAGCGACACCGACAGGTTGGGCGTCAGGCCGGGGATGCCCATCCGGGCCGACTGATCGACGATCTTCTTCATGCCCACCGACTGGGCCAGCCGCACGGTCATGACGTTGCGCGACAGCTCCAGCCCGCGCCGCAAGCTCTGCGGCCCATAGTATTCGCGGCTGTAGTTCTCCGGCGTCCAGCGCTGGCCGTTGGCCCCGCCGGCGAAGCTGATCGGCGCGTCCAGCACGATGGAGGCCGGGGTGAAGTCGCCTTCCAGGGCGGTCGCATAGACGAAGGGCTTGAAGGCTGAACCCGGCTGGCGCCGCGCCTGGGTCGCCCGGTTGAAGCTGGACAGGGCGTAGGAATAGCCCCCCACCATCGCCAGCACCCGGCCCGACTGGGGCTCGATCGCCACCAGGGCGCCGTTGACGCGCGGCACCTGTTTCAGGGCGTACTGACCGCCCTTCCGCTCGACGAAGATCAGTTCGCCGCGCCGCAGTTGCTTGTTGGCGTTGGCCCAGGCGGCGTCGGCGGCGATCAGGGTTCCGGTCTCGTCATCCTTGGCGGTGCGGATGCGGACGGTGTTTCCGCTGACGCTCTCGATGGCCGCAGCCTGCCAGGTGCGGCGCTCGGGCGGCGCCTGTTCCTTCAGGGCGGCGGCCTGCCACCCCTCGGCGAAGTCCGTCGTGCCCCAGCCCCCGCGCCAGCCGTGGCGTCGGTCATAGTTCTCCAGCCCCTGCATCAGGGCTTGGCGCGCCGCCGTCTGCAGCGTCGGATCCAGGGTGGTGCGCATATAGAAGCCGCCGGCGCGCAGCTGCGCCCCGAAGTCCGGATTGGCGGCGGCCTGGCGCCGCGCCTCTTCCACGAAGAAGTCGGCGTCCTTGTACTCCGACCGTTGCGGCGCATCGCGCGTGACCAGCGGCCGGGCGCGCGCCTCGACCAGCTGGGCCTCGGTCAGCCAGCCGCTCTGCTCCATTTCGCCCAGCACCCAGTCCCGCCGGCCCTTGGCCGCGCCGGGGTGGCGTTTGGGGTGGTAGTTGTTCGGTCCCTTGGGCAGGGAGGCGAGGAAGGCCGCCTCGTCCGGCGTCAGCTGCGCCAGCGACTTGCCGAAATAGTTATAGGCCGCCGAGGCGATGCCGAACGAGCGATAGCCCAGGAAGATCTCGTTCAGATACAGGTTGAGGATCTGCTCCTTGGACAGGGTCGCCTCCAGGCGATTGGCCAGGATGGCTTCCTTCAGCTTGCGGTTCAGGCTCGATTCGTTGGTCAGCAGGACGTTCTTGGCCACCTGCTGGGTGATGGTCGATCCGCCTTCCAGCCGGCGCCCCTGCACCAGGTTGAAGATGTTCTTGATCGAGGCCCGGCCGATGCCGCCCACGTCGATCCCGCCGTGCTGGAAGAAGTTGCGGTCCTCGGCGGCCAGGAAGGCCTGCACCACGGTCAGGGGAATCTGGTCATAGGACACATAGATTCGGCGCTCGTCCGAGAATTCGCCGATCAGGGTGCCGTCGCCGGCATAGACCCGCGTCGCCGTCGGCGGCCGATAATCGGCCAACTCGGACGCGTCCGGCAGGTCGTGAAACAGCCACGCCGCATAGACGGCGACGACCAACCCCGCCAGGGCGATACCGCCCAGCAGAACCATGCCCGCCCACACGAACCAGCGTTCGGCAATCTTCACTGCGTACTCCGACGACGCGCCCCGAAAGGGTGCTTTAGACCGCGTCGCCCCCTAAAGGCTAGGGCGCGGATGCAACGCCCCCTTCCCGTCTCCCGTTAAGCCCCCATCTGAAGCCTTCGCAACCCCAGGAGCCCACCATGGAAGTTCTCTATCGCGCCCAGGCCACAGCCTCCGGCGGCGGCCGCGAGGACGGCCGCTCGGCCACCGACGACGGCAAGATCGACGTCAAACTGTCCACGCCCAAGGAAATGGGCGGCAAGGGCGGCGAAGGGACCAATCCCGAACAGCTGTTCGCCACCGGCTACGCCGCCTGCTACCTCGGCGCCCTGCGTCTGGTCAGCGGCAAGGCCGGAACCCCGGTCGGCCCGGACACCAAGATCACCGCCGGAATCGGCTTCGGCAAGAATACGCGCGGCGAGGGCTTCAACCTCGACGTCGACCTGACCGTCACCGACCATGGCCTGGACCAGGCGGTCATCGACGACCTGATCGAGAAAGCCCACCAGGTCTGTCCCTATTCCAACGCCACGCGCGGCAACGTCGATGTGCGTCTCAGTGCGAAATAACCGCATGAAGGGCCGCGCGCGTGTTGAGCCGCGCGCGCGGCGCCTCTAGATGGAGGCATGACCTCCCCGCTCGACGCCACTCCCGACCCCCTGCTGACGCTCGAACCCGCCCGCCGCGTGACCCTGCGCGAGGCCTTCGGCGTGGACAGCGACATGACCGTGCCCGCCTTCGCCGAGCGCGACAGCCATGTGCCCGAGATCGACGAGGCCTATCGCTTTGATCCGCAGACGACGATCGCCATCTGCGCCGGCTTCGCCTTCGACCGCCGCGTCATGGTCCAGGGCTATCACGGCACGGGCAAGTCGACCCATATCGAACAGGTCGCCGCCCGCCTGAACTGGCCCCTGGTGCGCGTGAACCTGGACAGCCATGTCAGCCGGATCGACCTGATCGGCAAGGACGCCATCGTCCTGAAGGACGGCAAGCAGATCACCGAATTCCGCGAGGGCATCCTGCCCTGGGCGCTGCAACGCCCCGTCGCCCTGGTGTTCGACGAATATGACGCCGGCCGCCCCGACGTGATGTTCGTGATCCAGCGCGTGCTCGAGGCCCAGGGCCGCCTGACCCTGCTGGACCAGAACCGCGTCATCCGCCCCAACAAGCATTTCCGCCTGTTCGCCACGACCAACACCATCGGTCTGGGCGACACCACGGGCCTGTATCACGGCGCGCAACAGATCAATCAGGCCCAGCTGGACCGCTGGAACATCGTCACGACGCTGAACTACCTCGACCACGACGTCGAGGCCGAGATCGTCGCCGCCAAGGTGCCCGAGTGGAAGGACGCCGAGGGCCGCCGCCGCATCGCCGCCATGGTCCGCGTCGCCGACATGACCCGCAACGCCTTCATGAACGGCGACATCTCCACCGTCATGTCGCCCCGCACCGTCATCACCTGGGCCCAGAACGCCATCATCTTCGGCGGCGACCTGGCGCTCAGCTTCCGCCTGACCTTCCTGAACAAGTGCGACGAACTGGAACGCCCCACCATCGCGGAGTTCTACCAGCGCGCCTTCGGCGAGGACCTGCCCGAGGCGGCGACGCGGGTGAAGGTGGGGTGATGGCGGCCGACAATCCGACCGCCTTCATCAGCTACTCTTGGGACGATGAAAGCCACAAGGGTTGGGTTCTTGGGCTAGCAAGCCGGCTCGTTGAAAACGGCGTTACCGTTAAGCTTGATCAGTGGGATGTCCCCTTAGGGGATAGTTTGACGGCGTTCATGGAGAGCAGTGTTCAGAACTGCGACTTCACTCTTGTTGTCTGCACTCCAAACTACGCAGCCCGTTCTCTTCAAAGAAGGGGCGGCGTCGGTTATGAACAGCAGATCATCTCTGGGCAAATCGCCTCGGGTGTGCCCCGATCGAAGTTCATACCTTTGATCCGATCGGGCTCATTCAATGCGAGTGACACGGACTCGGCGCTACCTCCTCATTTTCTCGGCATACACGCCTTGGATATGCGAGGCGACGTATCAGACGAGACATTCGAAGATCTTCTACGGGCAATCTACAAGGCACCTCGCCTCAGCCCACCAGCGCTTGGAAGAAAGCCAGAGTTTACCGCACATGAAAATCGGACAACCGTTCGTTTGGCGACACTCGAGATTGACGGATTTTATCTCAACAGCGGTGTTGTGAGCGCAGAAATATACCCGGACACTTTCATTATACCGTCCGAGGAAGAACGGCAGGCTGTAAAGCCGACCGATTTAGTCAAGTTAAGCTTTGAATTGCAGCAACTTATAGTCGATGATGAGGACGATTCGGCGGAGCCGGAAGTTGAGGGTGAGCGGATGTGGGTCGAGGTGACCGGCCACAGCGGCCCATACTTTGTAGGACGGCTTAGAAATCAGCCGGCCTCATACGTATTCGTCAACCCCGATGATGAGGAAGACGTCCATATCGAAAAGGACGCACCACTGACCTTCGACAGTGAGGTGACATTCCTTCCGGAACACATAATCAGCATCCAGACAGCAGAAGAGGCTGAAGAATCTCGCCGACGTGCCGGGCTGTAAAATCCTTCATCCCGAGCCCTTGCCGGGTCACGCCGCCCTCGGCCTGATCATCGCCAGCGCATCGCCCATCTTCGCCCGCTGCATCCGCAGGTCGTAGCTCTTCTGTAGGTTTAGGAAGAACCCCTCGCTCACTCCCCAGTAGCGGGCCAGGCGCAGGTCGGTGTCGGCGGTGATGGCGCGTTTGCCCAGGACGATCTCGTTGATCCGGCGCGGCGGCACCCCAATGGCCTTGGCCAGCGCAGTCTGGCTCAAACCCGCAGGAAGGATGAACTCCTCCAGCAGGATTTCACCCGGCGTCACCGGTTCCATCAGTTCCTCAGTGGTAGTCGCAGATTTCGACATCTTCGGCGCCTCCGTCTGTCCAGCGGAAACAAATCCGCCACTGCTGATTGATCCGGATCGAATGCTGTCCCTTCCGGTCGCCTGACAAGGCCTCCAGCCGGTTTCCCGGCGGCGATCTCAGGTCGTCCAGCCGCGAGGCCGCATCGATCAGCTCCAGCTTCCGCTGCGCCGCGCGTCGGATATCCGGCGGCAGTCGCCGTATGGCGACGCCGTTCCAGAAGCGCTCCGTCTCGCGATCACGGAAACTGCGGATCATGGCGGCAGCATAACGTACGGCGTTATGCCGATCAATCAAGCACGATTGAGGCCTCGTTAAGCTCCCTCGCGTAAGGCCACGCTTGAAGCGGGGACTTGGCGTAGTGGCCGACAGTACAGATTACCTAAAAGCCTATGCCGACCGTTACCGGGACATGTTCCCGGTGCGGCTGGTCACTATCGCCGCGATCGTGATCGTGGGCTGGTGGGTGATCGGCTGGGGTTGGGCGACCAATTTCGCGGTCTTCCAGTTCGGCCTCTACCTGGTGCTCTGGAACGTGGTCCAGACCGCTCGCGCCCGCCCCCGCGCCCCGGGGGCCGAGCGGCGTTTCAGGCTCAGCACCGAGGCCGTCACCCTCGGCCTCTCCACGCACAACGCCCTGTTCATCCTCGCCGTCTGGCATTCCCAGCCCCATTATCTCGACTATCTGCGCCTGTTGCTGGCCGGCAATCTGATGGTCGGCGCCCTTCAGGTGCACATCAGCCGGCGCAGTTTCGCCGCAGCCGTCGTCCCGCCGTCCATCGCGGCCATGATCCTCGCCTCCAACCAGCCCCAGGCGACCACGGGGATCAAGGTCGCCGTCGGCGTGTTCGTCCTGGGCATCATCGCCGCCTCCTGGCGCCAATGGCGCAGCGATCGCCAGACGGTCGAACTGATGGTGGCCCTGACCGAACGCTCGCGCGAGCTTCAGACCGCCCTGGCCCAGGCCGAGACCGACCGCGCCGCCGCCGAACGGGCCAACAAGGCCAAGTCCCGCTTCCTGGCCATGATCAGCCACGAGGTCCGCACCCCCCTGAACGTCATCCTGGGCCTGACCGAGGTCCTGCGCGGCCGTCGTCGCCCCAAGGCCGAGGCCGCCGTGATCGACGACATGGCCGAGGCCGGGGGGATGCTGTTGCGCCTGCTGAACGGCGCCCTGGACATCTCCAAGATCGAGTCCGGCGAGGTCGATCTGCGCCTCGCCCCGGTCGATCTGGGCGAGCGGTTGGACGCCATCGCGCGCGTCTGGCGATCCCGCGTGGACGAACTGGGCCTGAGCCTGAAGATCGAGCTTCAGGGCGTGCGCGAGCATTTCGTCGTGATGACGGACGAGGGTCGGGTCGAGCAGGTCCTGATCAACTATCTGTCCAATGCGCTGAAGCTGACGCCGGCCGGGACCATCTGCATCCGGATCCGCGCCCTGCCCGCCGCCGACGGCCGCATCGACCTGGATTTCGAGGTTCACGACCAGGGCCCCGGCGTGCCCGAGGATCAGCGCGAACGCATCTTCCTGCCGTTCGAACAACTGGACGCCGGCCGCGCGGCGGGCGGCGCCGGCCTGGGTCTGGCCCTGTGCCGCGCCAGCGTCCTGGCCCTGGGCGGCGCCCTCGGCGTGCGGGCGGCCCAGCCCCGGGGCGCGGTCTTCTGGTTCCGCTTCACGGCCGAGCGGGCGACGCTTTCGACCGCCGCCGTCCAGCCCCACGCCTCGGTCGCCGTCCCGCGCGCGCCCCGCGTCCTGGCCGCCGAGGATCATGCGGCGAACCGCAAGCTGCTGGCCCTGCTGTTCCAGTCCTTCGGCCTGGACCTGGTGCTGGTCGAGAACGGGCGCGAGGCGGTCGAGGCCCTGCGCGCGACGCCCTTCGATCTGGTCCTGATGGATGTGGTGATGCCGGTCATGGACGGGGTCGAGGCCCTGACGGCGATCCGCGCCGAGGAGGCCGCCACCGGCCGCCCCCGCACGGCGATCCAGATGCTGACCGCCAATGTGTTCGACGAGGACGTGGCCCGCTACATGGCGGCCGGCGCCGACGGCGTTCTGCGCAAGCCCATCGAGATCGCCGCCCTCCAGGCCGTTCTCTCGGCCGCCCCCCAGCACGCTGACGCCTGACGGGGCCGCGCGCCCACACGCCGTCGTGGCGCGAATCCCTTCGCCGCCCTATCTTGGGTGAACATGCCCATCCGCCGCCTCTCCCCCGAAACCGTCAACCGCATCGCCGCCGGCGAGGTGGTCGAGCGCCCGGCCAGCGCCATCAAGGAACTGGTCGAGAACGCCCTGGACGCGGGCGGCCGCAATATCGAGATCCAGGCCGACGGCGGGGGCCTGTCGCGCATCCTGATCGCCGACGACGGCAAGGGCATTCCCAAAGCCGAACTGCCGCTCGCCATCGAACGCCACGCCACCTCCAAGCTGGAACCCGACGACGCCGGCGACGTGGACCTGTTGCGCATCCACACCCTGGGCTTCCGGGGCGAGGCCCTGCCCTCCATCGGCTCGGTCGCCCGCCTGTCGATCACCACCCGGTCGCGTGACGAGACCGAGGCCTGGGTCATCCAGGTCGAGGGCGGCGCGACACGCCCCCTGGCCCCCGCCCCCTTCCCCGGCCCGCACGGCGCGCGGGTCGAGGTGCGCGACCTCTTCTACGCCACCCCCGCCCGGCTCAAGTTCATGAAGTCCGAACGGGCTGAGGCCATGGCCATTTCGGAAGAGATCAAACGCCAGGCCATGGCGCACGAGGCCGTGGCCTTCACCCTGTCGCTGGACGGCAAGGTCGCGCTTCGCCTGCCCGCCGAACACCCCGGCGACGAGGGCCGGCTGAAACGGCTGTCGGCCCTGCTGGGTCGCGATTTCGAGGCCAACGCCCTGCTGATCGATCAGGAGCGGGACGGGGTCCGCCTGTCGGGCTACGCCGGCCTGCCCACCTATTCGCGCGGCAATGCGGCGCATCAGTATCTGTTCGTCAACGGCCGCCCGGTGAAGGACCGGCTGCTGCAAGGGGCCCTGCGCGGCGCCTATGCCGACTTCCTGGCCAGGGACCGGCACCCGGCCGCCGTCCTGTTCCTCGACATCGACCCGCTGTACGTGGACGTCAACGTCCACCCCGCCAAGGCCGAGGTCCGGTTCCGTGACCCGGCCCTGGTGCGCGGCCTGATCGTCGGCGCCCTGCGTCACGCCCTCCACGCCGCCGGCCACCGCGCCTCCACCACCGTCGCCGCCGACGCCATGGCCGGTTTTCAGCCCCACACCGGCGTCACCACCGGACCGGCCTACAGCCCCAGTTCCCCCTCGGCCCAGGGCTTCAGCGGCTGGACCGGCTGGTCCCAGCCCGCCGCCGCCGCCCAGATCATCCCCGGCCTCAACGAACGCAGTGCCCGCGTGGAACCGAGCTGGGACGCCCCGTCATGGACGCAACAGCCGCCCGCCGACGCCGCCAGTCACGACTCACGATTCACCCCTCACGCCCCCATCGACCCCCTCGACTACCCCCTGGGCGCCGCGCGGGGCCAACTGCACGCCAACTATATCGTGGCCCAGACCCGCGACGGCCTGGTCATCGTCGATCAGCACGCCGCCCACGAGCGGCTGGTCTATGAGCGGATGAAGGCCCAGATGGCCGAGGGATCCGTGACCCGCCAGGCCCTGCTGACGCCCGAGGTGGTCGACCTGGACCCGGCCGAGGCCGAACGCGTCGCCTCGCGCGCCGAAGAACTGGCAGAGATGGGCCTGATCGTCGAGGCCTTCGGCGCCGGCGCCGTCCTGGTGCGCGAAACCCCGGCCATGCTGGGCGACACGGACGTCCAGGGCCTGATCCGCGACATCGCCGACGACCTGGCCGAACACGGCGCCGCCCTGTCGCTGAAGGAGCGGATGGCCGAGGTCTGCGGCACCATGGCCTGCCACGGCAGCGTCCGCTCGGGCCGCATCCTCACCGCCCCCGAAATGAACGCCCTGCTCCGCCAGATGGAAGCCACCCCGCATTCGGGCCAGTGCAACCACGGCCGCCCGACCTATGTGGAGCTGAAGCTGCACGATTTGGAGAAGCTGTTCGGGAGACGATAGCTACCTGAAAACGGCGATTACTAAGGAGTTAACTCGCTCAGATCCATGCTGACCGTCGCCTTATTCTCATGCTGGAATCGACTTAAGCACGTCTTCTTAACAATCGGGAGTTCATAAATTCGCCCTTGACGCGAATCAGTTGTTCTCTAAATGTTCTCACCAGCCTGAAGGACGGATGAGATGAAACACTCTTCACAAGCCGCGCCGTTTCAACGGCCCAATTGCCGTCATTGCAATCGCAAATGGTCACCCACCGAAGGGAAAAACGCCGAGCGCGACTTTTGCAATCGGTGTGCTAGCGACCGCAAAGCATCAGCTATCGCCGCTTTTGGACTTCGCCCGCTGACCCCCCAAGACTTTCGAGGCAAATATCTTCTGCCGAAGGCGGCGCGGCAAAGCCGTTAAGTTTGCGTGGCGAAGAACTTCGTTAGCTGATTGTGAGCCGTCTTTGCTGTCACAGGTTTATTCGTACCGCCTAAGGTCCGCTTATTACCGATGCCATCAGTCGGTTCACTCCACGCCTGCCAACTCGATTTCTTAGGGTCTGATCGATCCCAAACGACTTGATGCGTTCGCGCACCCTTCTGCCGTCGCCATGTAATCTCTTCAGGACTGACGGCGCACTCCCAAGCCGGGTGGATTGATAGAGCGGCCACCGCCTTTTCCACAGCGTGGACGGTCTGGTAGCGATCTGCCGGGTCTGGTCTCAGCATCAGGCGAATAGCTCTTCGCCAGTCGGCAGGCACGTGCGGGAGCCAAATCAGTTTGTCGGCAAATCTCCCTGCCATCACAGCAGGCATGCCGGGAGCATGCTCCTCGTGCCACTGTTTGCCACTCAGTAGCCGGTAGAACGTCACGCCTGTCGCCCAGATGTCAGTTTTCGGGCTGGTTGGCGCGCCTTGGAGAACTTCTGGCGCCATATGATCGCTGTAAGCGTAATCGCCTGGCGAACCGTAGCCCTGAACAATCCGATCGGTGACGAGGCCGAAGTCACCGAGCTTCGTCCGCCCACGCGAATCCCGGAGCAAATTGCCCGGCTTGATATCTCGATGGAGCATGCCGTTTGCATGCAGATGGCCTAAACCAGATAGGCAATCTGTAGCGATCGATCTCATTTGGTCGATTGGGATCGGCCCAGCCTTATACGGCTCTGCCAACGAGCCACCCTCGCAAAACTCCATGACGTACAGGATCAGTTCATCCGTATCGTCTTCCACGTAGTGATGAACCGTAACCACGTTGCGATGATGGGCTTTCTTGAGGTGTGGATCGGCGTGGAAAAGGGACCCCGTTAGCGGTGTGATCGGCGTCGAATAAGGACCCCTCATTCCTGAGGTCTA